>JAMOVS010000113.1 GCA_027061845.1 Thermaceae bacterium | reverse complement strand
TGGAGCCGGCGGCCGGATTTGAACCGGCGACCTACCGCTTACGAGGCGGTTGCTCTACCGCTGAGCTACGCCGGCCCGCGGCCGCCCTCCAGTATAGGGGGCGGCGGCGGCAAGCTCAAATCTGGTGGGCCCTGCAGGACTCGAACCTGCAACCAACCGGTTATGAGCCGGCTGCTCTAACCATTGAGCTAAGGGCCCAGACCCGGCCTCTAGTTTAGTCAACCGCACCCCAGATGCGTGAGAGCAGCTCGCGGGTCTCCGCTTCCGAGATCCGGCTGGCGAAGGCCACCTGCTCGCCGGGGGCCCAGGTCTGACCGGCGTGGACCACCTCCGCCCCCGAGCCCCGCCGCCGCACCAGCGGCAGGACCTCGTCGGGGAGGTCGAGCTCGCCCACCGGCTTGCCGGAAAAGCCCTCGGGGATCTCGATCTCCACCACCTGGGCCCCGCGGTGGGCGAGGGCGTGGTCCCAGTCCTCGATGTCGATGGGCCGGCCGAAGGCGACCCGGGCCCCCAGCCGGCGCACCAGCTCGAGCCCCACGCTCTCGGGGTCGAGCGCGGGGTAGGCCCGGGGGATGCCGAAGACCTCGCGCCCCAGCTGGGCGACGAGCAGGTTCACCTCGGGGTTGGTGGTCACCGCCAGCAGGCTCCCGGCCTCGTCGGCCCCGGCCTCCTCGAGGACGTCCTCCTCCAGCGCGTTCCCCCGCACCACCGGCAGCCGCTCCCGCTCCGCCTCCCGGATCTTCTGGGGGTTCCGGTCCACCAGCACCGCCGGCCGGCCGGCCTCGATCAGCAACCGGGTCACCGTCCGCCCCAGGCCGCCGGCGCCCACCACCAGGGCGAGCCGCCCCGCCGCCGCCGCCAGGCCCAGCGCCCGCGCCAGCAGCGGCGCCAGGAAGCTCGCCACGGTCACGCTGACGAAGATGGTCAGGAAGACCAGCGCCAAAAGCCGCTCCCCCTCCCCCGGCAGGGCCAGGGCGAAGAGCGAGGCCACCGAGGCGGCGACGATGCCCCGGGGGGCCACCGAGGCCAGAAATAGCTTTTCCTTGAAGGAAAACTCGGAGCCCCGGAGGGCGATCGCCACCGAGAGCGGCCGCACCAGCAAGAGCAGCGCCGCCGCCACCAGGAGCCCGGGGACCAGCGCCGACTCGACCGTGGCCAGCCGCAGGTCGGCGGCCAGCAGGACGAAGAGCAGGCTGATCGCGAGCAGGGTCAGCTGTTCCTTGAAGCGCTTCAGCCGGTGCTCCTCGGGGATGGCGCCGCGCTGGACCACGAGGCCCATCACCACCGCCGCCATGATGCCGGACTCCGAGCGCACCACCTCGGCCAGGCCGTAGGCCACCAGCACCCCGGCCAGGGCGGTGAGGTTCTTGAGCTCGAGGCCCACCCAGCGGGGCTGCTTCAAGAGCCAGGTGAGGCCGAGGCCGGCCAGCGCCCCGATCGCGCCGCCGGCGCCCAGGCGCACCAGGTAGCCGAGCGCCGCCTCGCCGAGCGCGGCCACCCCGCCGACCTCGCGGAAGCCGAGCACCGCCTCGAAGACCGCCACCGCCAAGATCGCCCCGATGGGGTCGATCAGGATGGCCTCGCCCTCGAGCACCGCCTTGATCCGCCGGGAGACCGGGATCCGCTTCAAGAGCGGCTGCACCACGGTGGGGCCGGTGACCACCACCAGCGCCCCGAAGAGCACCGAGGCCCCGGGGGAGAGCCCGCCCAGCAGGTAGGCGGCGAGGCTGGCGCCCAGCCAGGTGACCGCCGCCCCCACGGTGACCAGGCGGCGGACCTCGTAGAGCGTCTTCTTGAGGTCCTCCAGGCGAAGGGCGAGCGCGCCCTCGAAGACGACGATCGCCACCGCCAGCTTGACCAAAAGGGGGAGCCCCTCGCCCAGGGCCTCCGGGCGCAGGATCCCGAGCACGTCGGGTCCGGCGAGGGCCCCGAAGAGGAGCAGGAGCACCAGCGCGGGAAGGCGGAAGCGGTGGGCCAGAAGCTGGGCAGCGATGCCCAGGCCCACCGCCAGGCTGGCGGTCAGCAGGGCGGGGTCGGAATGCATCGGTTAGCCGCGGGCCTCCCGCATCTCGGCCCGGAGCCGCTCGGCCACCGCCTCGATCTTCTGCACGATCTCGCGGTGCTGCAGCTTCAGGGTCTCGAGCTGGGTGACCAGCCGCTCGAACTCCTCCTTGACCTCGCCCTTGGCCGTCTCCAGCCGGGCCTTCTCGGCCTCGTCGAGGAGCTCGATGCGCTTTTCCAGGCCCTCGGCCCGGTCGTGGATCGCCTGCTCGATCTTGGCGTGCCCCTCCTCGACCCGGGCGAAGGCCTCCTCGAGGTAGCGCTTGAGCTTGGTGAAGCGCGACTCCTCCTCGTCCTCGAGCCGCTTGCGGACCTGGTAGAGCTCGCGGGCGTAGCGGCGGATCTCGAGGAGCGCCGAGGCCTCCACCCCCAGGGAAAAGAGCACGTAGAGCAACGTGAGCAGCAGGACCACGCCCAGCATCACCAGGCCCAGCGGGGCCTCGACCCGGGTGAAGAGCAGGTTGAGCGTGGTCGGCGCGGTGAAGGCCGCCCAGTTCAGCCCGGCGAAGAGCAGCACCAAGCCGAGCACGAGGACGACAATAAGGGTCCGGACGTTCATAGCCCCTCCTCCGTATCGGAGCGATTATACCGGCTACAAAATCAGCCGGGTTCCGGCCTCGCCCGAACGCAGCCGCGAAAGCACCCCCGGCTCGCCGCGGGCGATCGCCGCCCAGGGCGAGCCCGCCGCCAGAGCGGCGAAGGCGGCCCGGACCTTGGGGATCATCCCCCCGGCGATCGTCCCCCGCTCGATCAGCGCCTCGGCCTGGGCCCGCCGCAGCACCGGATAGCGGCTTTCGGGGTCGGCCGGGTCCTCGAGCACGCCGACGACGTCGGTGAAGAAGACCGCCGGCCAGGCAAGCGCCCCGGCCACCGCCGCCGCCGCCAGGTCGGCGTTGACGTTGAGCGCCCCGGCGTCGTCCACCGCGATCGGGGTGACCACCGGCGCGTAGCCGGCCTCGAGCAGGCGGAGGATCAGGCGGGAGTCCACCGCCTCCACCCGGCCCACCCGGCCCAGCCGGGCCTCGGCCCGGGCCCGCAGGAAGGCGGCGTCCCGGCCGGAGACCGCCACCGCCGGCCGGCCCCGGACGCTGAGCCCGTGGGCCAGCGCCTTGCCCAGCCGGGTCAGCACCGCCTCGACGGCCTCGAGCTGTTCCGGCGGGGTGACCCGCTCGCCGCCGACGAAACGGGTGGCGAAGCCGAGGGCCTCGAGGTGGGCCCCGATCTGCGGCCCGCCGCCGTGGACCAGGACCAGCCGCCCGCGATAGCCGGCGAGCTCGTCCAGGATCTCCGGGGCCCCCCCCAGGGACCCCCCCACCTTGACCAAGAGCGGCTCCACACCCGGTGCCATCCCCGTATAGCATAGGCGTATGCAGGTATCGGAACTGATGTCGCCCAACCCGCTGGTGGCGGGTCCCGAAGAACCGATCTCGGTGGTGGCCCGCAAACTCCTGGAAAACCGCTTCGGCGGCCTGCCCATCACCGACGAGGAGGGCAAGCTCCTGGGCGTGCTCGAGGTCGACGACCTCCTCCCCCACCCGGAGCTGATCCCCCACTCCGACGTCCGCGCCCTGAAGCTCTTCGACGACTGGATCGACCCCGGTGACTTCGCCGAGATCTTCCACCGCTACGAGAAGACCCCGGTCAAGAACGTGATGCGCACCAAGGTGCCCACCCTCCGCCCCGACGACTGCCTCTGGCACGCGCTCAAGACCCTGATCGAGAACCAGTACCGCCGGGTCCCGGTGGTCGACGAGGAGAACCGGGTGATCGGCGTCCTCACCCGTAGCGACTTCCTCCGGCTCTTCCTGGAGGAGGGAAGCTGATGGAACACGCCGCCCCCAGCATCGCCCAGCTGCTCTTCCAGCTCTTCGTCCTGGTCGTCGCGGTGCAGTTTTTCGGCTGGCTCTTCCGCCGTTTCGGCCAGCCGGCGGTCATCGGCGAGCTCGTCGCCGGCGTGATCATCGGCCCCTCGGTGCTGGGTCTGGTGCACGAGGGGCACACGCTGGAGTTCATCTCCGAGGTCGGCGCCATCTTCCTGCTCTTCATGGTCGGCCTCGAGACCCGGCTCAAGGACGTGCTGGCGGTGGGCAAGGAGGCCTTCTTGGTGGCCTTCGTGGGGGTGATCTTGCCCTTCATCGGGGGCTACTACTTCTCCGTCTTCTCCGGCCACAACACCGTCGCCTCGCTCTTCTTTGGCGCCGCCCTGGTGGCCACCAGCGTCGGCATCACCGCCCGGGTGCTGCAGGAGCTCGGGGTGCTCTCCCGGCCCTACAGCCGGATCATCCTGGGCGCCGCGGTGATCGACGACATCCTCGGCCTGATCGTGCTCGCCATCGTCTCCGGCATCGCCGAGACCGGCTCGGTGGAGACCGGCGTGGTCATGCGGCTGATCGCCATCTCCACCGTCTTCGTGGGCCTGGCGATCGCGGCGGTGCCGCTGGTGCGGCGGGTGCCCTTCGACCGCCTGCCCTTCCAGTCCGCCTACGGCACCGCCATCATCGTCGCCCTGGGCATGGCCACCCTGGCCAAGTCGATCGGCCTGGCGCCGATCGTCGGCGCCTTCCTCGCCGGCATGATCATGGCCGAGGTGGCCGAGGACCTGGGGCTGACCGAGCCGGTGCACGCGCTCGAGGCCTTCCTGGCCCCGATCTTCTTCGCCTACATGGGCATCCTCTTAGACCTCAAGGCCCTGGGCAGCAGCGACGTGATCGTCGCCGGCCTGATCGTGGGCGTCATCGCCATCGTGGGCAAGCTGGTCACCTTCATCCCCGCCCTCACCCAGGGGATCAAGAACGCCATCGTGGTCGGGGTGGGCATGATCCCCCGGGGCGAGGTGGGCCTGATCGTCGCCGCCATCGGGCTCTCCAACCGGGCGATCGACGAGGAGCAGTTCGCGGTGGTGATCTTCATGGTGGTGCTCACCACCCTGCTGGCGCCCCTGCTCCTGAAGCCGCTGATCGTCTGGGCCGAGGGGGGAAGGCTGCCCGGCGAGGAGGCCTAGTGCGAAGGCTCCCCGGGCTCCTGGTCGCGCTCGGGCTCGCCTACGCCTTCGGCTACCTGGTCGAGCCCGGAGACACGCTCTACTCCCTGGCCCGGCGCTTCGGCACCACGGTCGCGGCCATCAAGGCGGCCAACGGCCTCGAGGACGACCTCATCCAGGTCGGCCAGCGGCTCGAGATCCCCCTCCCCGCCCGCCCCGACTTTTACGCCCTGGTCCGGCCCTACCTGGGCGCCCCCTACCGCTACGGCGGTACCGGCGAGGGCGGGTTCGACTGCTCCGGGCTGGTGCTCCGGGTCTACCGCGAGCTCGGGGTTCGCCTGCCCCGCACCTCGGCGGAAATGTTCCGGACGCTGCCGCCGGCCCCGACGCTGGAGCCCGGCGACCTGGTCTTCTTCAGCTTCTCGGGCACCGCCATCGACCACGTGGGGCTCTACCTGGAGGACGGGCGCTTCGTCCACGCCTCCAACCGGGGCGTGGTCATCGAAAAACTTGACCTGCCCTGGTACCAAAGGGCATTCCGCGGGGCGCGGCGCGTGCCTCTGGGCTATGATGGGACAAATGAACGAGCCCAAGATCACTCCCTTGGCACGGCGCCTCGCTGAAGAAAACGGCATCGACTGGCGCCGCATCGAGGGCACCGGGCCCGAGGGCGAGATCACCGAGCGCGACATCCTGAACTTCCTGGCCAAGGTGATGGCCGGGGAGGTGACGCTCGAGGGCCCCCCGCCCGGCGAGCCCCCGCCGCCCGCCGGCGAGGCCGACCTGGAGGCCGCCCGGGCCGCCCTGGAGAAGGAGGGCGTCCCCCTCGACGAGCTCATCCCCAAGGAGGAGCCGCCGGCCGAGCCCACCACCGAGTTCGAGCTCGAGCTCGACCTGCTGGAAGAGGAGGCCAAGGTCGAGGAGGTGGCCGAGGAAGGCACCGCCTGGGAGGAGGAGGAGCTGGTCAAGGACATCACCGCCGAGCTCCCCGTCTACCACGAGGAGGCCCCGGAAGAGGCGGCGGCCCCCCCGCCCACCGACGAGGTCGAGATCTTCCGCGAGGAGGCCGCCCCGGTCCCGGAGGAGGCCGAGGCCCTGGCCGACGTCACCACCGAGCTGCCGGTCTACGAGGAGGAGGCGGCGCCCCCGCCGATTCCCGAGCCCGAGCCGGCCCCTCTCGAGGAAGCGGTGCCGCCGCCCCCGCCGGAACCGGAGCCCGAGCCCGAACCCGCCGCCGCCGCGGCGGTGGCGGGCGCCGCCATGGCCGCCGCCGCCGAGCCGACGCCGACGGCCCCGGCCCGCTACCTGCTGTGGTACCGGCCGCTGGCCCTGGGCCCGATCGACACCCTGTTGGAGGACTTCGGCGCCGAGCTCGGCCGCAAGCTGCCCCGGGCGGCGCTGCTATTCTTGGCCGCCCGGCGGGCGCTGGCCGACCTCGAGGTGCCGCTGCGCCCGCTCAAGGAGCGCTACCAGGTGCCCCAGGCGGAGAACTTCGCCGGCTTCCTGGCCGCCTGGGAGGAGGCCGGCGAGGAGGGCGAGGGCCTCTCGGTAATCGAGGCCGAGCCGCCGATCGAGCTCACCGCCCCGGCCCTGGCCCTGGCCACCCAGGGGATGCCCGAGGGCCAGGGGCTCTTGATCCTGGTGGGCGAGCTCCCCACCCGCGAGGAGAAGTTCCTGGAGCGGGTCGCCCACTACCTGGAAAAACCCATCCGGCTCCTGCTCTTCGGCTAGGGGCCCGGAAAGAGGGGGGCGGGCTTTTGCCCGCCCCTTTATTTGCGCTTTTTCCTCCGCCGCTTGCCGCCCGAGGCCACCGCGGGGGGCAGGCGGAGGCCTTTCAACCGGGCCTCGAGCGCCCGGATCTGGTCGCGGAGCTCGGCCGCCCGCTCGAAGTCGAGGGCCTCGCTGGCCTCCCACATCTCAAGAGAGAGCGCCGCGATCTCGGCCTTGATCGCCTCGGGGTCCTCGGGGAGTTCGG
>JAMOVS010000112.1 GCA_027061845.1 Thermaceae bacterium | reverse complement strand
CCCGGCTACGCCGCCGCCGGTTTCGCGCTGGCCCCCGCCTTTCCCGCCGCCATGGCCTGGGCCCAGAGCCTGCTCGGCCCCGGCGGCCGCACCACCGCCTGGCTCTTGATCGCGGCGGCCCTGGGCGGGGCGGTCTTCCCCTCGCTCTTTGGCGTCTTGGTGGCGGCCTTGGGAGCGCGGGCGGTGCCCTTTGGGCTTTCCGCGCTTTCGCTTTTGGTGTTTTCCTACGCCCTGGTCTTCGGCCTTACTCGCCGGCGATCGCGGCCTTGATCGCCTCCGGCGCCTCCGCCCCCTGCACCAGCTGGCCCAGGAAGCGGCCGTAGATCGCCTCGGGGTCGGCGTCCTCGGGGAGGGGGTAGTCCTCCTCGTCCATCAGGGAAAGCAGCCTGACCTTGTCGCCGCGGAAGTAGAGCACGGTGCCCGCGAGCTGGAAGAGCTCGCCGGGCTTGAGGCCGAGCAGGCGGGCGGCTTCCTCGTCGACCTTGAGGTAGGAAAAGGGCATGAAGGGGCGGATCACCTCGAGCAGGTCGCCGCGAAAGGCGCGGGGGTGGTAGTTCAGGTCCAGGGAGAGCGAGAGCGCCCGGCGGATGCCCTCGCGCACGGTCTGGATGACGTG
This sequence comes from Thermaceae bacterium, assembly GCA_027061845.1. Classification (GTDB taxonomy): domain Bacteria; phylum Deinococcota; class Deinococci; order Deinococcales; family Marinithermaceae; genus WFXV01. The sequence goes on along the minus strand of JAMOVS010000112.1, from coordinate 2,729 downwards.
GGTGCGGCCGGGGTCGAGGCCGAAGGGCCAGGCGGTGAGGTGGAGCATGGTGCCGCCCTCGAAGAAGGCCTCGCCCGGGGCCTCGAGGTAGGCGTCGGCGCCGCGGTAGATCAGGGTGTCGGGGCCGAGAAGGAGCAGGCTCGTGGGGTGGTGGGCGTCCTCCTGCAACGCGTTTTCCACCGGGGTTTCGGCCAGCGCCCGCCGGATCCAGGAGCCGGCCGCGTCCCGACCCACCCGAGCCAAAAGGCGGACCCGGGCGCCGGCGCCGGCGCCGGCGAGGGCCTCGCGGTAGGCGGCCCCGCCGGGGCGGGGACCAAAGCGGAGTTCTTCGGAAAAGGGGCCCTCGTTTTCGGAACGCAGTTCGACGAGGGCTTCGCCAGCGACAAGCAACACGGCCTTCGCACCTCCTAAGCGTCCAGCCCGCCCTTAGCCTACCGGTCTTCTCGCGTTTTTGACCAGTAATCCCTTGCAGACCCCCATTGAGCCTGGGAGAATCAGGGGTATGAAGCGCATGGCCTGGGAGGCGTTTTGGTCCCACCCCGACCGCTTTCTGGTGGTGGACGTGCGGGCCCCGGAGGCGTTCCGCCGGGGCAGCCTGCCGGGGGCGGTCAATCTTCCCCTCGAGGCCCTGGCCAAGGGCGGCTACCGCCTCGAGGCCGACCGCCCCCTGCTGGTGGTCTGCGAGTACGGGCAGAAGGCCAGCCTGGCCGCCCTCTACCTCGAGGCCGACGGCTTCCAGGCCTACGTCCTCGAGGGCGGCCTCTCGGCCATCCCCGAGGAGACCAGGAAGTCCTTGAGCATCGCGTTGTAGGCCTGGGGACGGTTGAGGTAGGGAAAGTGGCCGCCGCCCTCGAAGACGAAGCGCCGGGCGCGGGGGTAGGTGGCCGGCAGCAGGATTCGCAGGCTCTCCGGGATCAGGGGGTCGTTGCTGGCCTCGACCAGCAGGTGGGGGATCTCCGGTCGCGGCGGCTCGAAGGGGGTGATCAGCGCCCGCCAGCGGGCGAGCAGGTTCCCTTTGCTCAGTTTTCGGACGTTTTCCACCAGGTAGTGGCGTAGCAGGGGGTCGTGGTCGCCGGCGGGGACGATCGACCGCTCGATCTGGCGAAGGAAGGCGGCCCGGACCAGGGACTCCGGGAGGAGCCGAGCGGCCCGCGCCAAAAGGCCGTTTTTGCGGGCGATCTCGTTGTTTGGTGGAAAGGTGTTGGCGAAGACGGCGGCCGGCACCCGATGGGGGACCGCCTTCACCAGGTACTGCGCCAGGTAGCCGCCGAGCGAGCTCCCCACCACCACGAACTCCCCCACGCCCAGCGCGTCGAGCGCCGCCAGCACCCGCTCGGCGAGGCCCGCCAGGTCCTTGGCGTCGGGGTAGCTGGGGGCGAGCACCCGGTAGCGGTCTTGGAAGTAAAGGAGCTGCTGCCACCAGGCGGAGCCGTCGCCGGCCATGCCGTGCAGGAAGACCAGGGCCGGCCCCTGGCCGAGGTCGAAGACCTCGACCCCGGCCGCTCGCCGGGGGGAGTGGGCCTCGAGGAAGCGGCGGTAGGCCTCGATGCGGGCGTCGGCTCGGGCCATTTCCCTTCAAGGATACTTGGGGTATAGTTTTCCGTTGGCATGCCGAACCTCGGAGTCGGAATCGTCGGCCTTCCCAATGTGGGCAAATCCACCCTCTTCAACGCCCTGACCAAGGCGGGGGCGCTGGCCGCCAACTACCCCTTCGCCACCATCGAGAAAAACGTCGGGGTGGTGCCGCTCCCCGACGAGCGGCTAGAAAAGCTCGCCGAGGTTTTCAAAAAGGGTGAGCGCACCCCCCCGATCGTGCCCACCCACGTCGAGTTCGTGGACATCGCCGGGCTGGTACGAGGGGCGCACAAGGGCGAGGGGCTTGGCAACCAGTTCCTCTCCCACGTGCGCGAGGTGGCGGCGATCGCCCACGTGATCCGCGCCTTTGAGGACGAAAACGTGGTTCACGTGGACGGCTCGGTCGACCCCCTGCGGGACGTGGAGACGATCGAGACCGAGCTGGCCCTCGCCGACCTCGGGGTGCTGGAGCGCCGGCTGGAAAAGCTCAAGAAAAGCGCCCGGGTCAACAAGGAGGACCGCGAGGAGCTCGAGCTCCTCGCGCCCCTTTACGAGTGGCTCTCGGAGGGCAAGGCGCTCCGGCGCTATCCCCTCCCCGAGGGCGAGGCGGGAAAGCGCTTAAAGGCGGCCTTCCGCCAGCTCGGGCTGATCACCGCCAAGCCCCTGATCTACGTGGCCAACGTCTCCGAGGCCGACCTGCCCGAGGGCGAGGGCAACCCCTACGTCGAGGCCCTAAAAAAGCGGGCCCAGGCAGAGGGGGCCGAGCTGGTGGTGGTCTCCGCCAAGCTCGAGGCCGAGCTCGCCGAGCTCCCCGAGGAGGAGGCCCGGGAGCTGCTCGCCGCCTACGGGCTCGAGGAGCCCGGGCTCTTCCGCCTGGTGCGGACCGCCTACCGGGCGCTGGACCTGATCACCTTCTTCACCGCCAGCGAAAAGGAGGTCCGGGCCTGGACGGTGCGCCGGGGTACCAAGGCCCCCGAGGCCGCCGGCGAGATCCACTCCGACATGGAGCGGGGCTTCATCCGGGCCGAGGTCATCCCCTGGGACCGGCTGGTGGCGGCCGGCGGCTGGGCCCGGGCCAAGGAGAAGGGCTGGGTCCGCACCGAGGGCAAGGACTACGAGATGCAGGACGGCGACGTGATGCACGTGCTCTTTAA
>JAMOVS010000111.1 GCA_027061845.1 Thermaceae bacterium | reverse complement strand
AAGGATGGACGCGGGCCCCTGGAGATGCGGCCCCTCAGAATCGTGCCCGACTACGCCGAGTTCGCCGAGGGCTCGGCCCTGGTGGAGCTGGGGAAGACCCGGGTCTTGGCCACCGCCACGATCAACGAGGGGGTGCCGCGGCACGTGGGCCGGCGGGCGGGCTGGCTGATGGCGGAGTACAACCTGCTGCCCCGCTCCACCCGGGTGCGCACCCAGCGCGAGCGGCAGAAGCTGGGCGGCCGCACCCAGGAGGTGCAGCGCTTTCTCGGTCGGGCCTTCCGCGCCGCCCTGGACTTAAAGGCCCTCCCCGGCCGCACGGTGGTGATCGACGCCGACGTGCTCCAGGCCGACGGCGGCACCCGGGTGGCCAGCCTGCTCGGGGGCTACGCCGCCCTTTACCTGGCGCTCGACCGCATGCTGAAAAAGGGCGAGATCGACGACTGGCCGCTTTTGCCCTTCGCCGCGATTAGCCTCGTGTGGCAGGGGGACGACCGCGTCCTGGTGGATCCCACCCAGGTCGAGGACGAGAACGCCCACGCCGACCTCACCGTGGTGGCCACCGACGAGGGCGGCATCATCGAGGTCCACGGCGGGGGCGAGGGGCGGCCGGTGCCGCTTGGCGTCTACCGCCGGATGGTGGACCTGGCGCTGGAGCGGATCCCTGCCCTGGTTCGCGAGCTGCACCGCCAGCTCCGTTCCAAAACCAACGGCGGGTAAGCTAAAAGGCAATGCGAGTCTTTCTCGCCACCACCAACCCGGGCAAGCTTCGGGAGCTCAAAAAGGGGCTCGAGCCTTTGGGCTGGGAGCTCCTCACCCCCGAGGATCTGCCCTACGTGCCGCCGACCGAGACCGGCATGACCTTCGAGGACAACGCCATGCTCAAGGCGGCTTCCGCTGCCCAGCAGACCGGGCTGCCGGCGCTGGCCGACGATTCCGGCCTCGAGGTCGACGCCCTGGGCGGCGAACCCGGGGTCTACTCCGCCCGCTACGGCGGGTTCAAGCGGGACGTGGAGCGGAACCTCTACCTGCTCGAGCGGCTCAAAGGGGTCCCACCCGAGGAGCGCACCGCCCGCTTTGTCGCGGTTTTGGTGCTGGCCTACCCCGACGGCCACCTCGAGCTCTACCGCGGCGAGACCGAGGGGCTGATCCTCGAGGCCCCCCGCGGGAACCTCGGCTTTGGCTACGACCCCCTCTTCTACGTCCCCGAGGCGGGCCGGACCTTCGCCGAGATGCTTCCCGGGGAGAAGGCCCGCTACTCCCACCGGGGCAAGGCGCTCCAGGCGCTGCTCGAGGCCTGGAAGGACGGCCCCCCGCCCCGCGAGATCCGGCCCATGGAGTGAGGGCTCAGGCCGTGGTAAAGTGATGGTAAGGCGATGGTAAGCACGATCTTGCTTGAGCTTCGCAGCGAGCGCGGGAGGATCGACGCCCGGCGCGTCGCCGAGTTCCTGCAGGTGAGCGTGCAGCAGGTGGCCCGGGCGGTGGGAACGAGCCGCCAGCTTCTCTACCAGTACCCCGACGCTCCCAAGATTCAAGCCCGCGCCGCCGAGCTCGAGCGGATTTTGGCCACCCTCATCGAGCTTTACGGCAGCGAAGAGGCGGCCCGGGCCTGGCTTAAGACGCCAAGCCCCCTTTTCGGAGGCAAATCGGCCTGGGAGCTGATTCAGACCGAGCCCCAGGGGCTTGAAGCGGTCGCGATGGTGGTGGAAAACCTCAAAGAGGGCATTCCGCTATGAACGGCGCTTGCTTGCAAACGGCCCTGGCGCACGCCGGGGCCGTTTCGCGTTCGGGGGTGGCTTACCGGCTGGTCCCCAAGCGCTACGCCAACCCCAACGACTTGCTCTCCGGTGCGGGAGCGGCCCTAAGGGGCGGGCGCTGGAATCCGCCCGGGGTGCCCGCGGTCTACCTCAGCGAGGACGCCGCTTTGGCCGTTCGGGAGGTGGGGTTCGCCCTGAGCCTTGGCGGGGAGTTTGGTGGCTTTCCTAAGCCCCCGATGATGCTCTTTTCGGTGCATTTTGCCTTGCAGGAGTTGCTTTTCGTGGACGCGGCCTTGGCCCGAGCGGCGTGCACCAGCTTACAAGAACTTTTGCGCCCCGATTTTGTTCGGGTGTGGGCTTCGGGGCGGGTTCCGGCTTCCATGCGGCTTGGCGAAGCCGCCCGCGCGGCGGGCTTTGAGGGGCTTTTGGTCCCCAGCGCCCAGGAGCCCGAGGCTTACAATCTGGTCGTTTTTCCCGATCGCCTCCGCGCCGACTCACGGCTGGAGCCGGTTTTGGAAGAAGGCTAGAGCACAAGCCCAGTATGATCCGCCCAAGGAAGACGTGATGCGGCTTTTAGGCTCCAAGCTCGCGCTTTACCGGCTCTTCGATGTCGCCGACGAGATCGAGCTCGACCGGCTCGACCTGCCCCGAAGCCGGCTGGCCCGGCCCCGGAGCGCGGTGCGCTTCGGCGAGCCCCCGGCCGAGCTCGACCTGGGCGAACGCGGTTTCGCCGGGCGCTCGGGCCGGCTCCGGGCGCGGCTTTACCCCTTTGGGGTGGTGAGTTTTCAATTGGTGCTCGCGCTCGGGGAGGCCGAGCCGGTGGCATCGGTCCAGGCGGAGGCGGACCGCCTCTTCGAGCACCCGGAGCTTTCTCCCTTTTTCCAAGCCGAGCTTGGCCGCCTGAAAGAAGAGATCGCCCCGGCGCTTTTCCGCCCCTGGCCTGAGAGCGAGGAAGAGGAGTTCGGGGTGATCTTCTTCACCGGCACCGAGCCCGCGCTCCCCGCCAGCCGCCTTTTCGACGCCCTGCCGGTAGCCGAGCTCGTGCTCGGGGAAAAAGAGCGTTTTTCCCAGGAGGTGCTCGAGGAGCTCCGCCGCTACGCGTTTTCCTACACCGAGGAGGACCTCGCCGTGCTCGGCTTCGAGCGCGTGCTGCTCTACGACTCGGAGGGGGTCTGGGACGTCGCCGACCTGGTCGAGTTCGTGCACGCCGAGCTTTTGGAGCTTTCCTACTACGACCAGCTCCTCGCCGGCGCCCTCAAGGCCTTGCCCGAGGAGCTCGCCCGCCACAGCCTCCTTCGCTACCGCTACTACGACCGGCTCCGCCGCCGGTTGATGCAGGTCCACGCCGAGGTCACCGAGGCCCGCTCCCGGCTCTTCGAGGCGCTCAAGATCACCGAGGACTTCTTCTATGCCCGGGTCCTCCGCGCCGCCGGCAAGCTCTACGGCGCCCGGGAGCTCGCCGAGGCCACCGCCGAGAAGCTCGAGGTCCTCTCCGACCTGCACCAGAAGATCGCCGAGGAACAGCAGTTCGCCCGGGCCCAGGCGGTGGAGATCGGGATCTTCGCGCTCATCCTCTTCGAGGTGCTCAGGGCGCTCTTGGGGGCGGGATGAAGGGGGCCTGGGCCGAGGAGGTGGCCCTTCGCTACCTTTTAAAGAAGGGCTACCGGTTGATCGCCCGAAACCGCCGCACGCCCTACGGCGAGATCGACCTTTGGATGGAAAAGGAGGGCGTGCCCGTCTTTATCGAGGTCAAGCAGCGAAGGGACGCGCGTTTCGGCGATCCCTTGGAGGCGATCGCGCCCTGGAAGCTCGAGCGCATCAAAAAAAGCGCGGTTTTTCTGCTGGGCCGCGACGACCG
>JAMOVS010000110.1 GCA_027061845.1 Thermaceae bacterium | reverse complement strand
GCCCGGCGGCGGCGGCGGGCCGCCCTCGGCGGGAAGCTTGGTGGTGCCGTCCAGGATCAGCTTGCCGCCAAAGGCGACGGCGGCGGGGGCGTGGTCGAGCTCGTCGAGGGGGCCCTTCAGGACCAGGCTGTCGCGGCCGGGGTGGAGGTTTCGGACCGCCTGCAAAAGCGCCTCAAAGCCGGGCTTTACCGGCACCTCGGCGTCCACCACCACCATCGTCTTGGCGAGGCTCATCTGACCGAGGCCGAGTAGCGCGTAGGCGGCCTTGAGGCCCTGGCCGGGGTAGCGCTTTTCGATGCTCAGGTTGACCCAGTTGTGGGCCACGCCCTCGGGGGGCATGTGGTAGTCGACGAGCTCGGGGAGCAGGTTTTTGGCCGCCGGCAGGAAGAGCCGCTCGCTCGCCTCGATCAGCCAGGCGTCCTCCATCGGGGGCACCCCGACGACCGTCGAGGGGTAGATGGCGTCCTTTCGGTGGCTGAGGGCGGTGAGGTGGAACACCGGGAAATGGTCGGCCGGGGTGTAGAAGCCGGTGTGGTCGCCGAAGGGGCCCTCGAGGGCCAGCGGCTCGGCGGGGTCGACGTAGCCCTCGAGGACGAACTCGGCCTCGGCCGGCACCGGCAGGTCCACCGTCTTGGCCCGCACCAGCTCCACCGGTCGGCCCCGGAGGAACCCGGCCAGGTGGTACTCGCTGATCCCGGGCAGCTCGGGAAGCGGCGCGGTGGCGGCGTAGGTGAGCACCGGGTCGCCGCCCAAGGCCACCGCCACCTCGAGCCTTTTCCCGAGCGCCTTGGCTTTTTCGTAATGCTTGCGGCCGGTCTTGTGGAGCTGCCAGTGCATCAGGGTCTTATCCCGGCCCACCACCTGCATCCGGTACATGCCGACGTTGAGCTCGCCGGTCTCGGGGTCCCGGGTGATCACCTGGGGCAGGGTGATGAAGGGCCCGCCGTCTTTGGGCCAGCACTTTTGCACCGGGAGCCGGGAGAGGTCGATCTCCTCCCCGGTCTTCACCACCTCCTGCACCGGCGCCCGCCGCACCCGTTTGGGGAAGAGCCCTTTGAGCTCCTTGAGCTTGGGGAGGAGGGCCACCATCCCCCGGATCCCGGGTTCGGGGGCGAGGGCGAGCAGGCGCTCGACGCGCTCCGCGAGCTCGTCGAGGTTCCGGACCCCGAGGGCGAGGGCGGTGCGCTCGGGGGTGCCAAAGAGGCCGATCGCGAGCGGGAAGCCGCGGTCTTTGACGTTTTTAAAAAGGAGCGCCGGCCCGCCTTTCTTGAAGGCGCGGTCGGCGAAGGCGGTGATCTCGAGCTCGGCGGAGACCGGCTCCTCGATCTCCAAAAGCTCCCCCCGCGCCTTCAGGGCCTTTAGGTAGTCGCCGAGGTTTCGAAACATCAAGCGCCCCGCGAGCGCTCGACGAGCCGCTCGAGCACCTCGAGCGGCGCGCCCTTTTGCAAGAGGGCCTTGGCCCGCTCGACGCCGGCCTTGAGACTCTCCGCCCGGCCGGCGGCGTAGATCGCGGCGCCGGCGTTCAGGGCGACGGCGTCGGCCTTGGGGCCGGTTTCCTCGCCGGCGAGGATGCGCCGGATGACCTCGGCGTTTTCCTCCGGGGTGCCGCCCTTCAGGGCCTCCAGGGGGGCAGGGGAGAGGCCGAACTCCTCGGCGCGGAGGCGGTAGCGCTTGGTCTCTCCATTCGCGAGCTCCACCACCTCGTTCTCCCCGAGCACCAGCTCGTCCGCCCCCTCGCCGTGGACGACGAGGGCCCTCTTGACCCCGAGGGAAGCGAGCGCCCGGGCCATGGGCAAAAGGAGCGCGGGGTCGAAGACCCCGAGCAGGAAGTAGGCGGGCCGGGCGGGGTTGGTGAGCGGCCCGAGCAGGTTGAAGACGGTGCGGGTTTTGAGCTCCGAGCGCACCGGGGCGACGTTCTTCATCGCCGGGTGGAAGCTCCGGGCGAAGAGGAAGCCGATCCCGACCTCCCGGATGAGCCTGGCCACCGCCTCCGGCGGGAGCTCGATCGTGACCCCGAGGGCCTCGAGCACGTCGGCCGAGCCCGACTTCGAGCTCGCCGCCCGGTTGCCGTGCTTGGCCACCGGGATCCCGGCGGCGGCGGCGACGAAGGCGCTGGCGGTGGAGAGGTTGATGGTGCCCTTGCCGTCGCCGCCGGTGCCGACGATGTCGAGGGCCTCGAGCCCTCCAAGCTCCACCGGCCGCGCCGCCTCCCGCATCGCCCGGGCGAAGCCGGCGATCTCCTCTTCGCGCTCGCCGCGGACCTTGAGCCCGATGAGGAGGCCGCCGAGCTGGGCCGGGGTGAGGGCGCCCTCCATCACCGCCTGCATCAGCCGGTAGGCCTCTTCCTCGCCGAGGACCTCGCCTTCGTAGACCTTTTTAAGCTCCTCCATCGTGCCCTCCTTCTACCACCTGGATAAGCCAAAGGGGAGCCTGGTCGCGGTTTTCCTTGGTGAGAACCAGGACGGCACAGGTCTCCCGCACCCACCGGGCCAGGGAGTCGGCGCTTTTTTGGTGCACGCTCCCGAGGGTGGGCTTTTCGCTTTTCAAGGCGGCAGCGATCGCCTCCCTCAAAGCGGGGTCCTTGAGCTCCATCGGCCCCACCTCGTCGATGACCAGGACCTGGGCTTCCCGGAGCGCGGTTTGCAGGGCCTGGCTCGCGAGCTCCAGGCCCTCCCGCACCAGCCGGTAGCGCCCCACCCGGGGCTCGCCGGGGCCGAGCTCGGCAAGCCGCGCCCGACGCCCGGTGGCCACGTCCTCGACGAAAAACCCTGTCCGCCGCTTTCCTTCCCTTAGCTCGCCGGTGTAAAAGCCCCCAGGGGCAAAGCCCCTTTCCCTTAGCAGGGCCACCGCCCGCCGCACCGCGGTGGTCTTCCCGATCCCCGGCGGACCGGTGACGAAGCGGCAGGGTTTCTTCACGCCCGCACGACCTCCAGAAAGCGCCTTAAGATGTCGAGCCCCACCTCGGTCAGGATGCTCTCGGGGTGGAACTGAACGCCGTAGGTGGGGTGCTCGCGGTGGACAAAGCCCTGGACCACCCGGGTTCCCTCCTCGTCGACCCAGGCGTTCACCCGGAGGACCTCGGGGACGTCCACCACTACGAGCGAGTGGTAGCGGGTGGCGGTAAAGGGCGCGGGCAGACCCTCGAAGAGGGCGGTGCCGTCGTGGTGGATAGGGCTCGTCTTGCCGTGCATGGGTTTGGGGGCCCGCACCACCCGGCCGCCGAAGGCCTCGCCGATCGCCTGGTGGCCGAGGCAGACCCCGAGGATCGGGTATTGGCCGGAGTAGCGCCTCACCACCGCCACCGAGTGCCCGGCCTCTTTCGGGGTGGCCGGGCCGGGGCTGATCACGATGCCGTTCGGGTTGAGCTCTTCGATGTCTTTTAACTCAAACTTGTCGTTCCGCCAGACCGTAAGCCTCGCCCCCAGCTGGCCCAGGTAGTCGGCGAGGTTGTAGGTGAAGGAGTCGTAGTTGTCGATAAGCAGGAGGTGGGGGGTGGGGGGTAGGGGGTGGGAGTTTTTTTTGGTCATGCTTCCCTCCAGTGAAGGATGTAGGCTTGCAGGCGTTTGGCAAGCCGCGCGATTTTGTCGTCGACAGCCTCGAAGTCCGCATTCACCATAAAGCCCAAGCGGTACGCAAGCTCGAGCAGGGTATCGAGCTCGTAGAGCGAACCCAGCGCGATCTGGCCAAACCGGCTGCGCTCCGCAGGGCGATTTCGCCCTACGCCTTCGGCAATGTTGGCGGGCACGGAAACCGCCGCCCGCCGGCATTGGGCAGTCAATCCGTAGCGTTCCTGTTCCGGCCAAGAGCGGGTAAGGCGGTAGATGACTTCGGCGAGTTCCATGGCCTCTTGCCAGATTTCGAGGTTGCCCAAGTTAATTCCCGCGAGCTCGCCGCGTTTTTCCATTCCCACTCCCCACCTCCTACCTCCCACTTCCTACCTCCCACACCCCGCGCTCCGCGAGCGCGACCGCCCTCATCATCGCCTTCGCCTTGTTCTCGATCTCCTGGTACTCCCGCTCGGGGACCGAGTCGGCGACGATGCCGGCGCCGGCCTGGACGTGGACCCGGCCGTCCTTGACGACCAGCGTGCGCAGGGTGAGGGCCATGTCCATGTGACCGTCGTAGGCGAAGTAGCCGAAGGAGCCGCCGTAGGGGCCGCGGCGGAGGGGCTCGAGCTCCTCAATGATCTCCATCGCCCGGATCTTGGGCGCGCCCGAGATCGTGCCCATGGGGATCACGCTGGCCAGAGCGTCGAGGGGGGTCTTTTCCGGTTTGAGCTTCCCTTCCACGGTGGAGACGATGTGCATCACGTGGGAGTAGCGCTCCACCACCATCAGCTCGGGGACCTTGACGCTGCCGTACTCCGAGACCCGGCCGACGTCGTTCCGGGAGAGGTCGACGAGCATCACGTGCTCCGCCCGTTCCTTTTCGTCGTTGAGGAGTTCCTCGGCGAGGGCGCGGTCTTCCTCCTCGGTCTTCCCCCGGGGCCGGGTGCCGGCGATCGGCCGGGTAGTGACCCGGCGGCCGTCGGAGCGGAGCAGGCTCTCGGGGCTCGCCGAGACGAGCGTGACCTCGCCGAGGTCGAGGTAGCCCATGTAGGGGCTCGGGTTCACCGAGCGAAGCGCCCGGTAGATGGCGAAGGGGTGGACGCCGAGCTCGCTGGTAAAGCGCACCGAGGGCACCACCTGGAAGATGTCGCCGGCGTAGATGTAGTCCTTGGCCTTCTTTACCGCCTCTAAAAACGCCTCCCGGCTCATCCAGGGGGTGAATTCATGCTTCTTGCCGCCCCGCTCGCCGGGCACGCCGGGGAGCGGCCCTTTGAGCCTTGCCTCGGCCCAGGCGAGCCTTTCGAGCGCCTCTTTCTCCGCGCTCGGACCCCCGCCCACCGCCGGGGCCAAGAGGTGGATCACCTGGCGGAAGTGGTCGAAGACCACGGTCACCTCGGGCTCGACGAAGAGGAGGTCGGGGGCCTTTAGGTCGTCCGGGTTCTCCGCCGGGAGCTCTTCGTAATAACGCACCAGGTCGTAGGCCACGTACCCCACCGCCCCGCCGAAAAAGGGCGGGAGCTCGGCCTCGGCCTCGGTCTCGCGGTAGATGGCCTCGTAAAGGGTGCGAAGGGGGTCCTTGGCCTCGACCTCGTCGTTGTTGATGGTGAAGACGCCGTCTTTGAGCCGGAAGACCCGCCTGGCCCCCACGCCCAAAATCGAGTAGCGGCTCCAGCGCTTGCCCGCCTCCACCGACTCGAGCAAAAAGCTCGGGGTCTTCTTCTCCGAGAGCTTCAAATACGCGGTCACCGGCGTCTCCAGGTCGGCGAGCACGGTGCGGCTTACGATCTTGGTCTTCATCGCGTCCTCCCAAAAGAAAAACCCCCGGGCCAAAACCCCGAGGGCCAGACGCCTCCCGCCCCCGGGGCTAGCCGGGCCACCAGCGGCGGAGGGCGAAGGCCTTCATTGGCCGAATCTTACGCCCGCCGTCTTCGCCCTTGCAAGCCCCGCTTTCCGTGGTATACTCCCGCCTTGGCCCTTCCTGCTTCGGGCCCGACCCGAAGCCACTAGGCCAAAGGGAGGTGTGAGGTGTCGATTTACGAAGTGGGGATGATCCTAAACCCCAACCTGGAGAAGGAAAAGCTCGACCTGGAGAAAGAGATCATCCAGAAGGCCTTCGACAAGTACCGGGCCGAGGTCAAGTCGGTGGACGAGTGGGGCAACCGGCGGCTCGCCTACCCCATCGAGAAGGACACCGAGGGCTACTACATCTTCTACACCGTCGAGATGCCCGGCGAGAACGTCAAGGCGCTGGAGTCCGAGCTTCTGATTCGCGACAACGTCCGCCGGGTGATGATCGTCAAGGATCGCCCCGAGTGGAAGACCAAGAAGGCGTAGACTAAGAGATCATGGCAAAAGGGCTGAACCGGGTACTGCTTTTAGGAACGGTCACCCAGACCCCCGAGCTGCGCTACACCCCCGGAGGGCTGGCGGTGCTCGAGGTCACCGTCGCCGGTCAGGACCGGGTCGAGACCGAGAGCGGCGAGACCCGCGAGATCCCCTGGTACCACCGGGCCAAGCTTTTCGGCCGTTACGCCGAGATGCTGGCGGAGCGGCTCGAGGCCGGCACCCCGGTCTTCGTCGAGGGCCGGCTCGACTACCGCACCTGGGAGACCGAGGGCCAGCGGCGAAGCGCCCTCGACGTGCGGGTGGACCGGATCGAGCCCCTGGTGGGCGACCGGGAGGGGCGCACCGTCACCGACGCCCGGGGTCAGGAGCGGCTCACCGACGCGCTCAATCAGGTGGTCCTGATCGGCAACCTGACCCGCGACGCCGACCTCCGCTACACCCCGAACGGCACCGCGGTGACCCGGCTCGGCCTGGCGGTCAACGAGACCTTCCAAAGCCGCGGCCAGGAGCAGGAAAAGACCCACTTCGTCGACGTCACCGCCTGGCGGGAGCTGGCCGAGTGGGCGGGCGAGCTGAAAAAGGGCGAGCCCGTCTTGGTGATCGGCCGGCTGGTCAACGACTCCTGGACCGCGACCGATGGAACCCGGCGCTTCGTCACCCGGGTGGAGGCGAAGCGCATCGAGAAGCTGACCCGGCCGCCCGAGGGCGCGGCCAAGCCCGCCCCCAGCGGCGGCGTGGACCTCGAGGACGGGCTCGACGAGTTCCCGCCCGAGGAGGACCTGCCCTTTTAGCGAGGTAGAAGATGAGCGCGAAGAAAGCTGCACGCCCGAGAAGGTACAAAAAGCCCAAGGTCTGCCCCTTCTGCACCGGGGAGCTCGAGGTCACCGACTACAAGGACGCCAAGATGCTGAAGCGCTTCATGTCGGAGACCGGCAAGATCCTTCCCCGGCGCCGCACCGGCGTCTGCGCCAAGCACCAGCGCCGGCTGGCGATGACCATCAAGCGGGCCCGGATCATGGCGATCGTGCCCTTCACCGAGAAGCTCGTGCGCAAGTAAGGAGGGAGCGGCGTGAAGGTCATCCTGCTCGAACCCATGGAGAACCTGGGCGACGTCGGCGACGTGGTCAACGTCAAGCCCGGCTACGCCCGGAACTACCTCTTCCCCCGGGGTCTGG
>JAMOVS010000109.1 GCA_027061845.1 Thermaceae bacterium | reverse complement strand
CGGGAGAGCAGGATCTGCTCGAACCGGGCCCGGTTTCGCCCTTTCAGGCTCACCTCGTGGTAGTGGAGGAGGGCGGTGAAGACTAGCGCTTCCATCGGAAGAGCCTTTCCGCATTCGCGTCGGTGATTGCCTCGGCCTCGTGGAAGGGGAGCTCCCAGAGCTCGGCGAGCTCGGCCAAAGTGTAGAGGACGTAGGCGGGCTGGTTATCGCGGCCGCGCTTGGGCTCGGGGGTGATGAAGGGGGCGTCGGTCTCGACCACGACGCGGTCTTTTGGCAGCGTGCGCGCAATCTCGCGAAGGCGCTTTTTCTTGCGGTGGGTGAGGTTGCCGGCGAGGCTCAGGTAGCCGCCAAGGTCGAGCGCCGCCTCGAGGAGCCCTTCATGCCCTGAAAACGCGTGCAGCACGAAGCGGGGCGGGCGGTTTTCCTCGAGCCAGGCGATCAGGGCCCGCTCCGCCCGGTCCTCGCCGTCCTTGCTCCGGACGTGAAAGACGAGGGCATGGCCGTGGTCCCGGGCTAGCTCGGCCTGCAGGTCGAGGGCTTTTCCCTGCGCCGCCTCGCTCGCCTTGTCCCAGTAGAAGTCGAACCCGGTCTCGCCCACGGCCCGCACCCGGGGGTGGGCGGCGAGCGCTTTGAGGTCGGCCTCGACCTCGGGGGAGAGGAGCTCGGCCTCGGTGGGGTGGAGGCCGATGGCGGCGTAGACGTTTTCATTTTCCTCGGCGAACTGGATGGCCTTTCGGTTTCGCCGGGGGTCGATGCCCACGGTGAGGATGGCGGCGAAGTCGGCCGCCCGGCGGAGGCTCGCCCGGGGATCTTTTTGCATGTCGAGGTGGGTGTGGGCGTCGGTCATGCCCGTTCATGTTAACCGGGTTTCGGACGTTTGTCCGGTTCCCATTGGTGCTAGAATACGCCCCGGGTTTTTTATGCGGGCTCTAAGCCCGTAGGGAGGCGATGAGGCATGCAGCAAGAGGTCGTACTGGCGATCGCCGGATCCGGCGGCGATGGCGTGATCACCGCAGGGGACTTCATCACCAAGTCGGCAGCCCGCAAAGGGCTGTTCGCCTTTATGTTGAAGTCCTACGGGCCGCAGATCCGCGGCGGCGAGTCCTCGGCCAGGATTCGGGTATCGGCCAAGCCGATCTACAGCCAAGGGGATTTCGTCGACGTCCTGGCGGTATTTTCCTGGAAGGACTACAAGCGATTTACCGACGAGATCGAGCTCCGCGAGAACGCGGTCGTGCTCTACGACGAGTCCGACAAGACGCCCCTCGAGGCGGTGCCGATCCCGCCGGAGAAGAACGCCCGCTTCATCGCGGTGCCCTTCAAGAAGCTGGCGAGCGAGGAGCTCAAAGTCCCGCTCGCCAAGAACATGGTCCTCCTCGGCGTCCTCGGCGAGCTCTTGAACCTGCCGCTCGACGCCCTGAAGGACGCGGTGATGCAGAAGTTCGGCAAGAAGCGCCCGGAGGCGGCGGCGGTCAACATCCAGGCGATCGACCTCGGGGCCGAGTGGGTCAAGCAGAACCTGCCCGAGGGGATCGCCTACCGGCTCGAGGCCGAGGGCGGGAGCCCCAAGCTGGTCATGACCGGCAACGACGCCCTGGCCTTCGGGGCGATCCACGCCGGGATCGACTTCTTCTCCGGCTACCCCATCACCCCGGCGAGCCCGATCCTGGAGTTCTTGGCCCGGGAGCTGCCCCGCTTCAAAGGCGCGGTGGTCCAGACCGAGGACGAGCTGGCGGCGGTGACCATGGCGCTGGGCGCCTCCTGGGCGGGGGCGCGGGCGATGACCGCGAGCTCGGGCCCCGGGCTCTCCCTGAAGCAGGAGACGATCGGCCTTTCGGCCATGGCCGAGATCCCGCTGGTGGTGGTGAACGTCCAGCGCGCCGGCCCCTCCACCGGCATCCCCTCGAAGACCGAGCAGGCCGACCTCTTCCAGGCGGTTGGCGGCACCCACGGCGACTCGCCCCGGGTGGTGCTGGCCCCGGCCGACGTCGAGGACAACTTCCAGGTGGCGGTGGAGGCCTTCTACCTGGCCGAGAAGTACCAGCTGCCGGTGAT
Organism: Thermaceae bacterium; assembly: GCA_027061845.1. Taxonomy (GTDB): domain Bacteria; phylum Deinococcota; class Deinococci; order Deinococcales; family Marinithermaceae; genus WFXV01. The sequence continues at coordinate 1,557 of JAMOVS010000109.1, read as the reverse complement.
CATCCTCTCCGACCAGTTCCTCGGCGAGCGCTCGGAGACGGTGGACGAGGAGGTGCTCTTCGCCCGCGAGCGCAAGATCGAGCGCAAGCTCCCGGCCGAGGACGAGCTCGGCGAGGACTACGCCCGCTACAAGATCACCGAGGACGGGGTCAGCCCGATGGCGATCCCCGGCATGAAGGGCGGTCAGCACTACATCTCGGGCCTCGAGCACACCGAGAAGGGCTGGCCGAGCTCCTCGGGCACGGTGCACCAGGTGATGAGCGAAAAGCGGGCGAAAAAGCTCCCCCTGATCGCCGAGGAGTCCGGCTTCGTCCGCGTCTACGGCGACAAGGACGCCCCCTTCGCGGTGCTCGCCTGGGGCTCGACCAAGGGGGCGGTGCGCGAGGCGATCGAGGCCGCCCAGAAGAAGGGGATGAAGGTCAAGGCGATCGTGCCCCAGCTTCTCTACCCCCTGCCGGAACGGGCCCTGGACGAGGCCCTAAAAGGCGTCGAGCGGGCGGTGGTGGTGGAGCTCTCCTTCGGTGCCCAGTTTTACCGCTACCTGCGGGCGTACTACGACAACCTGCCCGAAAAGACCTACTCCTACGCCCGCGCCGGCGGCAACCCGATTCAGGTCCAGGAGGTCCTCAAGGCCATCGAGGATCACTACGAGAAGGAAGTGGAGGCCTAGGCCATGGAGAAGGTCAAGCTTACCGCCAAGGATTACAAGACCAAGATCCCCATCGTCTGGTGTCCGGGGTGCGGCGACTTCGGTGTGCTCTCGGCGATTCACCAAGCGGTGGCCGATCTTCAGATTCCGCCCGAGAAGCTCGGGGTGGTGAGCGGCATCGGCTGCTCCAGCCGCATCGCCGGGTACATCAACGCCTACGGGTTCAACGCCATCCACGGCCGGCCCCTGCCCATTGCCACCGGGGCCAAGGTGGCCAACCCCGAGCTCACCATGCTGGTCGCCGGCGGCGACGGCGACGGCTACTCGATCGGCACCAACCACTTCGTCCACACCATCCGCCGCAACCCCGACCTCACCTACATCGTCATGGATAACCGCATCTACGGCCTGACCAAGGGCCAGGTCTCGCCGACCACGCCCACCGGCGACGTCACCAAGACCACTCCCCTCGGCAACCCCGAGCGCCCCTTGAACCCCTTGGCCTTGGCGCTGGAGCTCGGGGCCACCTACATCGCCCAGGGGTTTTCCGGCAACGTCAAGCACCTGAAAGAGCTCATCAAGGAGGGCATCCAGCACAAGGGCTTTGCCCTCATCAACGTGCTCAGCCCCTGCGTCACCTTCCGCGGCAAGCAGGAGTACGACTACGTCCGCGACCACGGCGTCTACCTCGACGACGTGGACCACGACCCCAGCGACTGGAACGCCGCCCACGAGGTCACCCAGTGGATGCTCACCAAGAACCAGGTGCCGCTCGGGGTGATCTACAAGGTCGAGGGCAAGAAGACCCTGGCCGACGAGATCAACGAGGTACAGGAGAAGGCCCGGGCCAAGAAGATCTACAAGGACGTCCGCGAGCTGATCGAGCAGTTCCGCTAAGGCGTGCTTTC
>JAMOVS010000108.1 GCA_027061845.1 Thermaceae bacterium | reverse complement strand
CCCTTCCGCCCGCCGGCGGCCTGAGCTTGTGCTTTTAGCGAAAGTTTCCTAACCTTGTCCTTGCGGGCGGTTAGCTCAGCTGGTCAGAGCGCCCGCCTTACAAGCGGGAGGTCACTGGTTCAAGTCCAGTACCGCCCACCACCCGCGGGGCTTTGCGCCCCGCCTTTTGTTTTGGGGTAGCGTGGGGGCATGCGGGGCATCGCGCTCTCGGGCGGCGGCGCCCGCGGGTTCGCCCACCTCGGGGTGCTCGCCGAGCTCGAGGCCGCGGGGATCAGGTTCGACGCGGTCGCCGGGGCCAGCATGGGGGCGATCCTCGGCGCCTTCTACGCCGCCGGACACGACCCCAGGGCGCTCATCGAAGCGCTCAAGGGGGTGCACTGGACCCGCTTCTTTTCTTTGAACCCCGGCCGCGGCGTCTTTTCCAAGCGCCGGCTGCTGGCGTTCTTGCGGGAGAACCTGCCGCCCCGCTTTGAGGACCTGGAAAGGCCCTTTCTGGTGAGCGCGGTCAACCTGGAGACCGGAGCGCTTCGCTATCTTTCCCGCGGCGACCTGCCCTTAGCGGTGGTGGCCTCGGCCGCCCACCCCCTCTTTCTGGGCTCGGTCGAGTTCGAGGGCGAGCGACTCGCCGACGGCGGCATTCTGGACAACCTCCCGGTGGGCGGCGCCCGCCGGTTGGGGGCGCGGGAGGTCTGGGCGGTGGACGTCGGCCCCGAGGACGCCGAACGCATCCCCGCCCACGTGCTGGCCGAGGCCCGCCGGGCCACCGACCTGATGAGCCGGGCGCTGGTGAGGACAAGGCTTGCGCTCGATCCCCCGGAGCACCTAATCCGCCCCGAGCTCAAGGGTTTTGGCGTCGAGTCCTTCGGTCGCTTGCTCGCAATCGCGGAGGCGGGCAAAAAAGCCGCCCGCGCCTATCTGGAAGCGTTAGCCTAGGGGAGATGCGCGAGGTTTTGGAGGGCGCGTTTTGGCACGCGCTCGCGGTCACCGACCCCGAGCGCCGGGTGCGGGAGGAGCTCGGACCCGAGCCCGAGGGGGCGCACCTGCTGGCGGTGGGCAAGGCGGCGGGGCCGATGCTGGCCGCCGCCGAGGCCGCCTGGCCGGACGCCAGAGGCTTCGGTGTGGTGCCCCACGGCTACCGCCAGGGCATCCGCCTGCCCCTTTTCGAGGCCGGCCATCCGGTTCCCGACCAGGACTCGATCGCCGCCGGGGAGCGGGCGCTGGCGCTGGCCCGTTCGCTGGGCGAGGAGGACACCCTCTTGGTGCTGATCTCGGGGGGCGGAAGCGCGCTGCTTTCGCTGCCCTGGGGGGTGAGCCTGGAGGAAAAGCAGGCGCTCACCGAGGCGCTCTTGAAAAGCGGCGCCACCATCCACGAGATCAACGCGGTACGAAAGCACCTCTCCCGGATCAAGGGCGGAAGGCTGGCCGAAGCCGCCTACCCCGCGCGGGTAATCGCGCTGATCTACTCCGACGTCCCCGGCGACGACGTGAGCGTGGTCGCCTCCGGCCCCACCGCCCCCGACCCCAGCACCTTCGAGGACGCCCTTTCGGTCCTCGACCGCTACCGGCTCGACTTTCCCCGGGCCCGGGCCCACCTCGAGGCCGGCGCCCGCGGGGAGCTCCCGGAGACCCCCAAGCCCGGGAGCCCGATCTTTTCCCGGGTGGAAAACCGGGTGATCGCGGGCAACGCCGACCTGCTCCGGGCGGCGGCCGACTACCTGAACCAAAAGGGGCACCGCACCCTGATCCTCTCCGACCGCTTCACCCTCGAGGCCAAGGCCCTCGCCCGCGCCCACGCCGAGATGGTGCAAAGCGCCCGGGACCGGGCCCTGCCCGGGAGGCCGCCCTTTTTCCTGATCTCGGGGGGCGAGGCCAGCGTCCGGGTCACCGGTCCGGGCCGGGGCGGCCGCAACCAGGAGTTCTTGCTGGCCCTGCTCCTGGCCTTCGGACCCCGCGGGGTCCACGCCCTGGCCGCCGATTCCGACGGCAAGGACGGCCCCACCGACGCCGCCGGGGCCTTCCTCACGCCGGACTCCTTCCACCGGGCGCTGGCGCTCGGGCTCGACCCCCGGGAGTACCTGGAGAAGAACGACTCCTACGGCTTTTTCGAGATCATGGGCGACCTCTTCAAGCCGGGGCCGACCGCCAACAACCTGAACGACCTGCGCCTAGTCTTCGTCGCCGGAAAGTAGCCCAACCCGCACCAGCTCGCGCTTCACCGCTTCCAGGACGACGGGGTAGGCCTCTTCCAGCGTCAGCCCTTCTAAGGTGGCGCCGGCCGCCGGCACGTGGCCGCCGCCGCCGAGCTCCAGCGCGATCCGCTGAGCGGAGACGCCGTTCTTGGTGCGGATCGAGACCTTGACCCCCTCGTCCCGTTCCTTCAGGAAGACCGCCACCACCGAGCCTTCGGCGGTCTTCAAGAGGCCCACGAAGTCGTCGGAGTCCTCCTCCGCCGCCCCCGCCTCCTCGATCATCGCTTTGGTGACGTGGGCGGTGACCGCGAGTCCCCCAAAGTGGAACTGCACCGTGGAGAGCACCAGCGCGGTCAGCTTGAAGTACTCCGGCGGCCGCCAGGAGAGCCGGTCGGCGAGCTCGGCGTACCTCACCCCGTAGCCCATCAGCTCCGAGACCGCCTCGAAGACCTCCGGGGTGGTGTTCGAGTTCTTGAAGAAGCCGGTGTCGGTCATGATTCCGGTGAGCACCGGGGTGGCGATCTCGGCGTCCCACTCGACCCCGAGGAGGTCGATCAGGTCCTTGGTCATCATCGCCACCGCCGGCTTGGTGGGGTCGACCACGTGGATCTGGCCGAAGCGGGAGTTGGAGCCGTGGTGGTCGATGTTGATCACGAAGCCCTCGACCGGGGCGCCGACCGCCCGGTCCTTGTCGCCGACGTCCATCACCACCAGGGTGGCGTCTTCGGGAAGCGTTTCAAGCGGCGGGTGGTACTCCTCTTCCTTGGGGATGAAGCGGAGGAAGCGCGGCGGGTCCATGACCCAGATCGCCTCCTTGCCCAGCTTCTTGAGCGCCCGGTAGAGCCCGAGCGTGCTCCCGAGGGCGTCGCCGTCCGGGTCCTCGTGGGCGATCAGGACCACCGGGCCCTCGACCTCTTTCAGCGTCTCGGCGATGAGCCGCATCTTTTCCCAGTAGCGCGGTTCCGGGGCGTTGTCGGCGCTCATGGCCCTTGAGTATACACGTCCACCCGAAAGCCGAGCTCCTTCAATCGGTCGAAGTAGTCGGGAAAGGTCTTCGAGACCGCCCCGGGGTCCTGGATCGAAAGGCCCGGGGCGGCAAGCGAGAGCAGCGAAAGGCTCATCGCCACCCGGTGGTCGTCGTGGCTGTCGAGCAGGGCGGGCTTCGGGGTGCCGGGGTAGACCTTAAGGCCGTCCGGGAACTCCTCCACCCGGATGCC
>JAMOVS010000107.1 GCA_027061845.1 Thermaceae bacterium | reverse complement strand
TCCGGGGCGCCCCGCCGCGGCTTTCCCGCGACGAGATCGAGGTCCTCTACCTCCTCTGGCTCCTCTTCGCCGCCGTCGCCGGGCTGCGGCAAAAGGGGCTCTTTGCCCACCTGGCGGCGCGGCTCGAGCGCGGCCGCTACCTGGCCTTGAAGCTCGTCCTCGGCACCTTGCTGCTTGCCTCCCTGGTCACCAACGACGCCGCCCTCTTGGCGGCGGTGCCGCTGGTGCTGGCGCTAGAAAACCACCGGGCGGCGCTGGCGGCGCTCTTGGTGGTGGCGGCCAACGCCGGGAGCGCCCTCACCCCCTTCGGCAACCCGCAAAACCTCTACCTCTACTGGTACTACGGCCTCTCGCCCAAAACCTTCCTGCTTGCCGTCCTGCCCCTCGGGCTCGGCTTCGCGCTGGCGCTTTCCCTGGCTGCGCTGGCGCTTCCCACAGCCCCCCGGCGCGAGACCCCGGTTCCCCGCCTAGCCGGCCCCGTCTGGCCGGAGCTCCTCGCCCTTTTGATCGTGCTGCTGGTGGTGCTCAAGATCCTTCCCCTGTCCGCCAGCCTGGCCGCGCTGGGGCTTTTGCTGGCCCTGAACCGCCGGGCGTTTCGAGTGGACTACGGGCTGCTTTTGACCTTTGCCGCCTTCTTCCTTCTGGTGGACAACCTCGAGGCCCTCCTCGCCACTCGCCTGGCGCATCCCCATTCCGTTTTTGCCCTCGCAGTCCTCATCTCGCAAGGACTCAGCAACGTGCCCACCGCCATCCTGCTGGCGCCGCTCACCGAAAACTGGCGGGCGCTTTTGTGGGGGGTGAACGTCGGCGGTTTCGGAACCCCGATCGCCTCGATGGCGAACCTGATTGCCTTTCGCATCTTCACCGCCGAGGCCGACTTCTCCGAACGCCGGCGCTTCTTGCGCTACTACCTATTCGCCGAGGTCGTGGCCCTGCTGCTCGGGGGACTGCTCTGGTTCACCTTCTGAGGCAAGCAAGCGGTAGGTCGAGTGGCGGTCGAAACCGAGCCGCTGCCAGGCGGCGAAATCCAGCCAGTCCTGGCAGCGGGGACGTTCGCTCCAGCAAAAGGGCCGGGGGTCACGGGAGCGGTAGCGGTTTCGGTCGAAGGCGGAGGGGACCGCGGGGAAGCGGGGGTTCGCCGTCTTTAAAACCAGCTTCTGCCCCCCTTTCGCCTCGATGCGGTTTGCCTCCACCACCGCGCCGGGGTTCTCGCGCACCGGGAAGAGGACGATCTGGGCGCAGTCCCAGGAAGCGGCGCAGTTTCCCACCAAATTGTTGTCCCATAAGAGGTGCCCGGGACCGGTGAGGGCGACGCCGCCGTTCGAGTTCCCCTCCAGGCGGTTGCCCGAAACCCGCGTGGGCGCGGTGCCCACGTCGAGCATGATGCCGGCGCTCCGGAGCGTCTTCGAGCCTCCCGAGAGCACGACGTTGTCCGAAATCCGGTTGCCCTCGCCGACGAAGAGGGTGTAGATCCCGGCGGCGTCGTAGCTGTAGAAATTGGCCCGTTCCACCCGGTTGCCCTCGACCCGGTTGTGGCGAACGCGGTGCGCCTGCACCGGGAAGTCGGTGGCCAGGCTGATGCCGGCGGCCCCCGCCCGCAACACCCGGTTGCCGACGATCCGGTTTTCGACGGCGCGGAACGCGTCGTTCTCCGGGGGCCCCCGGGCGTAAACGCCGATGCCGTTTCCCATCACGCCCTCGACCCGGGAGTCCTGCACCAGCGAGCGCTCGCTGCTAAAGAGGAGGATCCCGGTCTTGTGCCCGCTCGCCCCCACCCCCGAAACGAGAAGGTGGCGCAGGACCACCTCCTCGCTGCCCT
>JAMOVS010000106.1 GCA_027061845.1 Thermaceae bacterium | reverse complement strand
GCCGTGGCGAAGCAGCACCGGTCCGAAGGGGCTTCGCCCCGGGCGCGGGCAGCGGCCCTCGGCGCCGCTTCGCACCACCGCCACAAAGCGGGCCCGCGCGGGCCCGGACTCGGTCCAAAGCCTTTGCACCTCGCCGAGGTCCACCACCAGCAAGGTGCCGCTCGCCTTCAACGAACCCCTCATGCCTCCTCCCAGCCCGGGAGCACCACCGGCCCTTTTGGGGTGGGGTAGGCCTCGGCCCCCGGGTAGACGCGGAGCAGTTCGTCCACGAGCGTAGGGAGGGCGCCCTCGGCCCGCACCCGACCGCCTACCAGCAAGAGCGTCCGGTCGGCGGCGCGGGCGTGGTTGGGGTCGTGGAAGACGCTCAAGATCCCGATCCCCTCGCGAGAAAGCCGCCGAAGCAGCGCGAGCAGCCGGGCCTGGTGGTCGAGGTCGAGGTGGTTGGTGGGCTCGTCGAGCAATAAATAGCGCGGACGGGCGGCCAGGGCCCGGGCCAAAAAGACCCGCTGGCGCTCGCCGCCCGAGAGGGTGGTGAGCTCGCGCTCGGCCAGCGCCTCGGCGCCGGTGGAAGCGAGGGCAAAGCGAAGGGCGGCCTCGTCCTCTTCCGTCCAGCGGCCGAAAAGGCCCTGGTGGGGCAGCCGCCCGAGCGCCACCACCTCCCGCACCCGGAGGCCCTCGGGCACCGGCCCGTTTTGGGGCAGGTAGGCGAGGAGCCGCCCCCGCTCCCAGCTCGAAAGGCCGAGAAGGGGCCGGCCCTCCACCCAGACCTCGCCCTCAAAGCGCAAGAGCCCGAGCAGCGCCAAAAGCAAGGTGCTCTTCCCCGAGCCGTTCGGCCCCAAGAGGGCGAGCCATTCCCCGGGCCTGAGCACGAGGTCCACCCCGGCGAGCGCCTCCCGCTCGCCGTAGCGCACTCGGAGTCCCCTAGCCCGAAGCACGCATCCTCCAAAGCAGGTAGAGGAAAAAGGGCCCGCCGAGGAGGGTGGTGACCACCCCCACCGGAAGCTCGGCGGGCCGGACCAGAATCCGCGCCAATACGTCGGCAAAGACGAGCAGCACCGCGCCGCCGAGCGCCGAGGCCGGGAGCAGATAGCGGTAGTCCCCGCCGCCGAGCCGCCTCAGCGCGTGCGGCACCACCAGCCCCACGAACCCGATGATCCCGGCCTCGGCCACCGCCCCGGCGGTGGCCAAGGTGGCGGTCGCGATCAGGAGGTACTTAAGGGCATCGAGCGGCAACCCCAGCGTCTTGGCCACGCCCTCGCCGAGCTGGATCGCGTTCAACACCCGGCTCATGGCCCAAAGCAGGGGCAGGGAAAGCGCCAGGTAGAGGGCGAGCCTTCCCACCTCGGGCCAGCCGATGAAGGCGAGGTTGCCCAGGGTGTAGGCGAAGACCGCCCGCACCCGGTCGGCGTCTTTGAGCATCAGGTAGGTGGTGAGGCCGGTCAGCACCGAGCCCACCACCACCCCGGCCAGGATCAGGTCCTTGGTGCGGCCCACCCCGCCGGCCAAAAAGACCGCCAGCGTCACCGCGAAAAGCGCGCCCAGGAAGGCGGCCACCGCCACCGCCCCGCCGCCCGAGGCGATCCAGTGGGCGTAGCCGGGGGCGAGGTTTCCTTCCAGGCTCAAGGCGAGCGCCACCCCGAAGGCGGCCCCGCTCGCCGTGCCCATCAGGTAGGGGTCGGCGAGGGGGTTTTTGAATAGGCCCTGGTAGGCGGCCCCGGAAAGGCCGAGCAGCGCCCCCACCAGCATCGCCCCGAGCACCCGCGGCAGGCGGATCTCGAAAACCACCGGCGAGCGCTCGGGGCCAAATAGACCGGACGCGACCT
>JAMOVS010000105.1 GCA_027061845.1 Thermaceae bacterium | reverse complement strand
CGATGCGCCGCTGGGAGGCCCGCGCCAGGTGTCGCAGGCGGAGCGCTTCCACCAGCTCGCGCAGGTCGGTGGGTTCGGCCTTGGGGCGCAGCGACTCGATCCGGCTGGCCGCCAAGAGGTTTTCGAGAAGGCGGTAGACCCGCTGCATCTCGGCTTCCACCTGGCGGATCACCTGGATGCGGTTCTCCATCCCGATGTCGTCGGCCTGGGCCACGTAGTCGAGGGCACGGACCGCGCCCAGGATGGGGGTTTTGAGGTCGTGGGCCAGGGCCGCCACCAGCAGTTCCCGCTCCTCGGCGGCCTGACGCAGGTGGTCGAGCAGTTCCTCGAAACGCTCGCGCAGGATGGCGACCTCGCGGGGGAGGGGGGTTTCGTTGGGGGGGAGGTGGAGGTCGCCGATCGAACGCTGGCTGACCTTCAGGTAGTGCATGTCGCGGCCCAGCGCGTCGAGCGGCGCGAGGATGCGGCGGGCCAGGAAGTAGCCCACGCCCCCCGCCAGCACCAGCGTGGTCCCCAGCGCCGCCGCCATCAGCCAGGTCAGCTGCTTGTGGGTCTCGGGCGCGGTGGCCCAAAGCGCCAGCGTCACCGCCACGATCGGGGTGAAGGAGAGGGCGGCGACGGTGACCGCCAGCTGGCTCCGAAGGCTGCCGCGAACGTTACGCGGGGACTTCGGGCGCTTCCTGCGCGTGCGAGATGGCCTTTTCGTTCTCGATGTCGAAGACATGCAACCGGTCCCGATTGGCGAGCAGCTCGACCTTTTCGCCCACCTTCACGGGGACGTGGCCGTCGAGCCGGGCGGTGATCAGGGTGCCGTCCACGTTGACGTGGACTTCGGTATCGGCCCCCAGGGGCTCGACGATCTCCACTTCCCCGGCCAGCGAGTTCTCGTCCTCCTCGATGCTGTGGTAGCCCTTGAGCTCGAGGTCTTCCGGGCGAATGCCCAGCCAGACCCGCTTGCCGATGTAGCCCTGGTCCTTGAGGTCCTTGGCCATCTTGGCGTTGGTGCGGATCCGCACCCCCTCGCGAAGCAGGTAGACGCGGCCGCCCTCCTCGGCGACGTGGACCTCGAGGAAGTTCATCGAGGGGCTGCCGATGAAGCCGGCCACGAACTTGTTGACCGGGAAGTCGTAGAGGTTGAGGGGGGTGTCGATCTGCTGGATCTCGCCGTCCTTCATCACCACGATCCGCTCGCCCATGGTCATGGCCTCGATCTGGTCGTGGGTGACGTAGATGGTGGTGACCCCGAGCCGGCGGTGGAGCTTACTGATCTCGGCCCGCATCTCGACCCGGAGCTTGGCGTCGAGGTTACTAAGCGGCTCGTCCATCAGGAAGACCTGGGGCTCGCGGACGATCGCCCGCCCCAGCGCCACCCGTTGCCGCTGGCCGCCGGAGAGCTCGCGGGGCTTGCGTTTCAACAGGTGCTCGATCTTCAGGATCTTGGCCGCTTCCCGCACCCGGCGGTCGATCTCGTCGCGGGGCACCTTGCGGAGCCTGAGGCCAAAGGCCATGTTGTCGTAGACGTTCATGTGGGGGTAGAGGGCGTAGTTCTGGAAGACCATGGCGATGTCCCGGTCCTTCGGGGGGACGTCGTTCACCAGCCGGTCGCCGATGTAGATGTTGCCCTCGCTGACCTCTTCGAGCCCCGCGATCATGCGCAGGGTGGTGGTCTTACCGCAGCCCGAGGGGCCGACGAAGACGACGAACTCCCCGTCCTTGGTCTCGAGGTTGAAGTCCTTGACCGCGACCACCTTGCCAAAACGCTTCCATACGTGTTCCAGCTTGACCCTTGCCATTCCGACCTCCCTCTCCCACGCTCTGAGCCCGGCGGCCCATCGGGGAGGAAATG
>JAMOVS010000104.1 GCA_027061845.1 Thermaceae bacterium | reverse complement strand
GCCCATCCTCGAGGCCACCAAGGACCCCGAGCTGCTCCGGCTCTCCCACGCCGGGCGCCTTCAAAGCGGCATCCTGCTGCTCCGGGGCCTGCGGAAGCCGGCGCTCGCCAGCAACCACCGCTACCGCGAGGGCCTGCGACGCCTCTTCCAGGAGGCGCGCCTGGAGGACGCCCCCCTGCCGGTCGTCCTGCTGGCCGCCGACCTCCTCACCGGCGAGCCCGTCTACCTCCGCCGCGGCCCGGTGGTGGACGCGGTGCTCGCCTCCAGCTCGATCCCCGGCGTGTTTCCGCCGTTGGAACACGGGGACCGCCTGCTGGTCGACGGCGACGTGGTGGAAAAGGTCCCCACCAGCGCGCTCCTCGACCTGGGAAACGCTCCCCTGGTGGCGGTGGACGTCTCCAACCCGGAGCCCAAGAACCCGCCCCAAAACAGCCTCGAGGCCGCCCTCCTGGCCGGCGAGGCCTCGCGCCGGCGGCTCAAGGCCCTGGCCCTGGAGCGGGCCGAGATCGTGGTCTCGATCTCGCTGGACGCCCCCATCGACACCTTCGATTTCCACCGGGCCGAGGACGTCTACCGGCAGGGCCGGGAAACCGCCCCCTGGTTGATCGAGCAGCTAGCCCGGCGGCGCGGGCGGCGCCTCTTCGGGTGGCTGGGGAAAGCGAAAGAGCCCAAGCGAAAGCAACCCGGCCGCCAGCAGAGCCCCGCCCGCTAGGGCGGGATCGCCCAGCCGGACGGCGATGCCGGCGGCCCAGACCCAAAGCCCCGGCCCCACCGCGAAGAGCATCGCGGCCGCCCGCCAGTCCTCCCTCCGCTCGGCGCGCCCGGCGGCGCGAAAGGCGTAGAGGCTGACCCCGGTGGCGATCACGCCGAGCACCGCCACCACCGGGCCCGCCGGCAACCCCACCCGCCCCCAGGGCAAGAGCAGGAAGGGGGGCAGGAAGATCAGGAGCAGCAAGAGCTCCAGCAGAAAGAGCCGTACCGCCTCGTTTTTCATCGCTAGTGGTGCAGGATCCGGTGGAGGAAGTTCTTGGTCCGCTCCTCCTTGGGGTTGGAGAAGATCTCCTCGGGCGGCCCCTCCTCGATGATCCGCCCCTCGTCCATGACGATCACCCGGTCGGCGACGTCCCGGGCGAACCCCATCTCGTGGGTCACCACCAGCATGGTCATCCCCGAGCGGGCGAGCTCGCGCATGACGTCGAGCACCTCGCCGATCATCTCCGGGTCCAGGGCGCTGGTGGGCTCGTCGAAGAGCATGATCTTGGGCTCCATCGCCAGTGCCCGCACGATCGCCGCCCGCTGCTGCTGACCGCCGGAGAGCTGGGCGGGGTACTTTTCCGCCTGGTCGGCGATCCCCACCCGCTCCAGAAGCTCCATCGCCTTTCGCTCCGCCTCTTCCTTGGAAAGGCCCCGAACCTTGGTCGGCGCCAGGGTGACGTTGTCCAGGATGGTCATGTGGGGAAAGAGGTTGAACTGCTGGAAGACCATCCCCACCTCGCGGCGGATCGCCTCGACGTTGCGGAGATCCTCGTTGAGCTCCACCCCATCCACCACGATCCGCCCCTCCTGAATCGGCTCGAGGCGGTTGATCGTCCGAATCAGGGTACTCTTTCCCGACCCCGAGGGGCCGATGATCACCAGCACCTCGCCGGGGGCGACCTCGAGGTTGATGTCCTTCAAGACGTGCAGCGAGCCGAACCACTTGTTGACGTTCTCCATCTTTACGATCGGTTCCATACCATCACCTCTTGCCCAACCCCATCGCCGCCTCGAGCCGCCGCGAAAGGAAGGAGAGCGAGGCCGCGCCGAGGAAGTAAACGAACATCACGAAAAGATATACCTCGCGCTCGAGCCCCAAGAACTTGGGGTTGGAAAGCACCACCTGGGCCATGGAAAGTAGGTCCATGATCCCGATGATGACGAAGAGCGAGGTATCCTTGAAGATCGCGATCACCTGCCCGATGAGGGCCGGGATCACCGCCCGGAGCGCCTGCGGCAGGATGATGAAGACCACGGTCTGGAAGCCCGAGAGCCCGAGCGCCCAGGCCGCCTCCCACTGCCCCCGGGAAACCCCCTGCAGCCCTCCCCGGACGTACTCCGCCAGGTAGGCGGCGGCGAAGAGCACGAAGCCGGCGATGCCGCGCACCAGCTGGGGCACCCGGAAGTCCTCGGGCACGAAGAGCGGCACCATGATCCAGGCGAGGAAGAGCACCGTGACCAGCGGAACCCCACGCACCAGCTCGATGTAGAGCGTCGAGAGCAGGCTGATCACCGGCATCTTGCTGGTGCGCCCGAGGGCGAGCAGGAGGCCCAGGGGGAAGGCCAGCACCACCGCGAAGAAGGTGGCGATCACGGTGAGCAAAAGCCCGCCCCAGCGCTGGCTGGGCACGCCCGAGAGCACCTGGATGGCGGCCAACGTGCCCAAGAACCAGACCGGCGCCAGCAACCGTCGGGCCAGCCGGGGAGCGATCGAACCGGCCAGAAGCCAGGCCAGCCCGCCGGCGAACGCGGCGGCCAAGAGCCCCAGCCGGCTCGAGGGCAAGAGCACCGGAAAGGCCAGCAGGTAAAGCACCCCGGCCACCGCCGCCGCCGTCCCCAGGTAGCGCCGCCGCACCACCACCCCGGCGGTGAACCCGACCAGCGCCAGGAAGATCGCCAGCGCAACCCAGACCCGCCAGATCGCCTCCGGGGGAAAGGGCCCCACCATGAAGAGGCGGAAGTTGGCGGGGATCACCTGCCAACGAGCCTCCGTGAACGCCCAGACCAAGATCGCGCGCCCCACCGCGTAGAGCAGGTAGGCGGTGACCAGGGTCAACAGGGTGTTCCAGACCCCGTTGAAGAGGTTGCGCTTCATCCAGGCCAGCGCCCTCATCGCCTCGCCCCCCGGAGCGCGACCCGGCGGTTGTAGGCGTTGACCAAGGCGCTAATCGTCAGGCTCAGGGAAAGGTAGACGCCCATCACGATCAGGATGCCCTCGAGGCTCCGCCCCGACTGGTTGGCGATGGTGCCGTAGACGTTGAAAAGATCGGGATACCCCACGGCGATCGCGAGCGAGGAGTTCTTGGTCAGGTTCAGGTACTGGTTCCCCAGCGGTGGAACGATGATACGCAGCGCCTGCGGCAGGATCACGTAACGCAAGGTCTGCCCGTAGTTGAGCCCGAGCGAGAACGCCGCCTCCCACTGCCCCTTGGGCAGCGACTGGATCGCCCCGCGGACGATCTCGGCGATGTAGGAGGCGGTGTAGACCACCAGCGCGAGCAGCACGGCGGAAAACTCCGGCGAGAGCTGGGCCCCGCCGACCACCCGGAAGCCGCGCTTTTCCGGCACCGAAAGCACGAACGGGTCCCCGGCGTAGAGCCACCCCGCCGCCAGCAGCAAAAGCCCCAGGAGCCAAAGCCCCCGTCGTCCCCGGGACCAGAAGGCACCCAGCAAGAACGCCAGCAGCCCGCCGAGGAAAAAGGGCAGGTAGCGATCGAAACCGGGACCCGGGACCGGCCAGGGGACGAAGACCCCCCGCTGGCTGACGATCATGCCGAACCACTCGCTGGCCTGGCGGATCGGGGGGAGCTTCAAAATGGCCCCGAAGTACCAGAAGAAAAGCTGCACCAAGAGCGGCGTGTTGCGAACCAGCTCGACGTAGGCGAAGGAGAGCCGGTTGACCAACCAGTTCGAGGAAAGCCGCCCCACCCCCACCATCACCCCGAGGAGGGTGGTGAGCACGATACCCGCGATCGAGACCCGCAGGGTGTTGTACACCCCGGTAAAAAACGCCTGCCAGTACGCGTCCGAGGGCTCGAAGGGCCGGAGGACGATCCGTCCGCCCTCGAGGGCAATCGTCTTTCCTTCGGAGATGGAAAACCCCGCCTCCTGCCAGAGAAAGCTGAAGGTGAACGGGATCCCGCGGGAAACCATGCCCTCGTAGGCGGTACGGCCTAAAAAGTAAAGCCCGAAAAGCACCAGGAGGCTGACCACCACCTGGGTCAGGACACCCAGCACCTTGATGTTCTTGTAAAACGGAACCGTCTTCATTGTTCTTTTTGGCGGGCGGCCCCCAGGGAGCCGCCCGACCTTTACCCTACGATCTTAAAACCAAACCTCAACGGAAGGGCGGGGAGTACATCAGGCCGCCGCGGGTGTAGAGGTCGTTCAGACTGCCCTTCCGGGGAATGAAGAAGGGTGAGTTCGGCCCCAGGTGGCGGTCGTAGATCTCCCCGTAGTTGCCCACGTGCCGGATCACCCGGGCGACGAAGTCGTTGGGCAGACCGAGCCCCTTGCCCAGCGTGCCCTCGAGGCCGAGGAAGCGCCGGATGGCGGGCTTGTCGCTCTTCAGGAACTCATCCAGGTTCTTCTGGGTGATGCCGAACTCCTCGGCCTGGATGGTGGCGTAGACGATCCAGGTGAGCGCGTCACGCCAGCGGGAGTCGTTCTGGAAGGTGAAGCCGGCGAGCGGCTCCTTGGAGAGCGTCTCCGGCAGGATGACCAGGGCCTCGGGATCGGGAGCCTTGGCCTTCCAGCCCACCAGCCCCGACTTGTCGGTGGTCACCGCGTCGCAACGGCCGGACATGAAGGCGTTGAAGACCTTGTCGAAGGACTCGAAGGTGAGCAGCTTGTTGCCCTTCCAGCCCTGGGAGCGGACGAAGTCGGTCCAGTTCTTTTCCGTGGTGGTGCCCTGGTTGGTGCAGACGGTGGCGCCCTCGAGCTCGTAGACCGACTTGACCCCGAGCTCCTTCTTCACCATGACGCCCTGGCCGTCGTAGAAGTTCACCGGCAGGAAGTCCACGCCCACCGAGCCGTCGCGGCTGGTGGTGATGGTGGTGTTGCGGAAGACCACGTCCACCTCGCCGGTCTGGATGGCGTTGAACCGGGCCTTAGCCGTGAGCGGAACGTACTCGACCCGATCGGGGTCGTCGAAGAGCGCCGCCGAGACCGCCCGGCAGAAGTCCACGTCGAACCCCATGTACTTGCCGGTTTTCTCGTCCACGTAACCGAATCCGGGAGCCTTGCCGTTGACCCCGCAGATCAGCTTGCCGCGCTCCATCACCACGTCCATGCGGGACTTCTGCGCCAAGCCGAACGCGGTCAAAAGCAAAAAGGACAGGACGATCAAAACCAGTCTCTTCATACCTACCTCCTTCTGCCGACAAAGGGCGGATTCAGCTTACCAACGGTACCGAGGGCTGGCAAGCGAAGGGCCGAAGCAGCGGTTGCCACCTCACCGCCCCGCCCATTTCTTCAGCAGCTGGAAGTGGCCGGGGGCAAAGAGGAAGCGCTTCGACCAGTACATCTGCAACACCCACATCTTCACCGCGTCGTTGAAGACGAACCAGGCCGTCGTGTACCCCCACATGAAGATGGCCCAGCCCCAGCCCACCGGGGTCATCAGGCCGAAACCGTAGACCGCCACCAGGGTCCCGAGCAGGCTCGTCCCCAGGTTGGAGAGCACCAGCGCCGCCGACGGCCAGGGCCGCTTCCAAAACCAGTCCTTCACCCGGGTGTTGAAGATCGTGTAGTGCCCCGCCACCACCAGCTTGGTGAAGATGATCGAGCGGATCAGGTCGTGGGGCAGCTTCCAGTACTCCGCCAGCAGGAAGAAGAGGGTGAACGACGAGGCCACCCCGGCAAAGCCCAAAAGCGTCGACATCACCAAAAGCTCGTACATGTCCCAGCGAACCGGCTTGGGACTGATCTTGGCCCGGTCGTAGGCGATGGCCAGGATCGGGATGTCGTTCAAAAGCGCCAGCAGGATGATCATCAGCGCGGTGACCGGGTAGAAACCGAGCAGCAGGATGGAGAAGGCCATGAAGTAAAGCACCCGGATGGTCTCGGCGATGCGGTAGACGGTGTAGGCCTCCATCCGGCCGAAGATCTGCCGCGCGATCTCCAGCGCCCGCACGATCACCCGAAGTCCCGGCGCCAGGAGCACCAGCGCCGCCGCCGCCCGGGCAGCGTCGGTCGCGCCCGAGACCGCAATGCCGGCGTCGGCCTTGCGGAGCGCGGGGGCGTCGTTCACGCCGTCGCCGGTCATGCCCACGATGTGTCCGGCCTTTTGCAGCTTGTCCACGATGAAGTACTTGTCCTCGGGGAAGACCTCGGCAAAGCCGTTGGCCTCCTCGATGAGGCGGATGATCTCGGACTCGTGCCTTTTGATGAAGCCGCTCGGCAGCTTTCGATGCTCGAGCTCCTTTTTGACCAGCTCGGCGATCTTGGCCGCCTTCCTCGCCGCCTCCTCTTCACTCAGACCCTCCACCCGGTAAAGCGCTTCGGCGATCACCTCGGCGAGCACCGCGTACTCCTCGAAGGTCTCCCCGCGGAGCTCCCGGGCCGAGAGAATGCGATCGCCGATACCCAAAAGCCGGGCGATGTAACGGGCGATGGCGACGTTGTCGCCGGTGACCATCTTGACCTCGACGCCGTAGCGCTTGGCCTCGGCCACCGCCTCCTTGGAGTCCGGCCTGGGGGGGTCGAAGAGGGGAATCAACCCCACGAAGTGAAAGCGCGCCTCGTCCTCGGCCTTATAGGCCACCCCCAGGGTGCGGAAGCCGTCCTCGGCGAAGGCCTCGATCTTCGAAACCACCGCCTCGCGATCGAACTCGCTGGGGTCCGAGAGCTCGAGGATCACCTGCGGCGCCCCCTTGGTGACTAAAAGCCGTTTCCCCTCCCCCTCGACCAGGGCCTCGGTGCGCTTCCGCACCGGGTCGAAGGGGATGAACTTGAGCTGGCGCCAGCGCTTTAGCCGTTCGTAGAGCCCGTGCTTTTTCAACCATTCGAAGATCGGCTGCTCGATGGGGTCGCGGTTTTCCTCCCTGGAGGCGAGCGCGGCGTAGAACATCAAGTCTTCCGGTCGGTAGTCGCCGACCACGTAGGGGTCGGCCACGGTCATGCGGTTTTGGGTCAGGGTGCCGGTCTTGTCCGAGGCCAGGACGTCCACCCCGGCCAGCTCCTCGATGGCCGCGAGCCGGCTCACGATCACCTGCTTTTTGGCAAGGTGAAGCGCCCCCACCGCCATGGTCACGGTCAGCACCGCGGGAAGCGCCACCGGAATGGCGGCCACCGTCAGCACCAGGGAGAACCGCAAGAGCTCGTCCCAGGGGGTCCCCCGCCCCAGCTCGACCACGATCATCACGCCCACGATGAGGAGGGTCATGCCGATCAAGAAGTTGCCCACCTGGATCACCAGCTGCTGGAAGTGGCTCCGCTCCTCCCGCTCGGCCTTGGCCACCAGGCGAACGGTCTGGCCAAAGTAGGTATCGAGCCCGGTGGCCACCGCCACCGCCAGCATCTCGCCCTGCTTCACGATCGAGTTGGCGTAGACCACGTCGC
>JAMOVS010000103.1 GCA_027061845.1 Thermaceae bacterium | reverse complement strand
GCACGCCGTGCATAGAATAGGGCCATGCGGTTGAAGCCCGGCTGGTACCTCCTGATGCTCACCGCCCTCTACGCCCTGCTGGCCACCTACGCCTGGCAGCGAAGCGAGCGCCGGCTGGCCGAGGTGGCCGCCGGCTGCCAGGTGGTGGCCCAGGCCGAGGCCCCGGCGACCCCGGCCCCCGCCCCGGCGCCGGCCCACCCGGCGGCCAAGGAGGCGAACCTGGCCTACGTGCTGCCGCTGCCGGGCGCCTGCCTGCCCAAGGACCCGGACCACCTGCCCGGGGCCCCGCGCCGCTACCGCAACGGGGTCTCCTACGGCTTCGTCTTCACCGAGGGCGACGCCTGCGTGCCGGTGGTCTACGGCACCGGGGTGGTGGCGGCCAACGGCGGCGAGGTGATCAAGGCCGACCGCGACTGGACCCCGCCCACCCCGGAGGAGTTCGAGAAGCTGGTGGCGGCGGTGGCCGAGGGCGCCAGCCCGGAGCAGATGGACCGGCTCCGGGGCCGGGAGGTCTGGATCCGCCACCCCGACGGCCGGGTGAGCGTCTACGCCCACCTCTCCAAGATCGCCCCCTGGGTCGAGGTGGGGGTGCGGGTACTCCGGGGCGACTGGATCGGCAACGTGGGCAATAGCGGCACCCGCGCCGAGGCGCTCGGCGGCAAAAACGGCGCCCGCCTGCTCTTCGAGCTCTGGCAGGGCGAGGTGGGCAAGGGGAGCTTCTTCGGCCAGGACCTGGAGCCGGAAGAGGTCCTGAAGCGAGCCCGGGCGTTCTTCGTACACTTGGCGGAGTAGCGATGCGCGAGGCCTTCCTCGAGGTCTGGAAAAACCCCTACGTGCGGGTGGCCGTCTACCTGGGGGCCTTTTACCTGATCTACCGCCTATTGGCCGAGGCCAGCCAGGTGGTGGCGGTCTTCGTCGCCGGCTACACCATCGCCTACCTGGCGAATCCCCTCCTGGTCTGGCTCGAGGCCCGCCGCATCCCCCGCTGGGCCGGCGTGCTCCTCGTCTTCGCCGGCGGCTTTCTCTTCTTCGCCCTGGCCTCGGTGCTGGTCTACCAGGTGGTGGCCCAGCTCTCGATCTTCGTCGCCGACCTGCCCCGCCTGGTGGAGCGCTTCCTGGC
Organism: Thermaceae bacterium; assembly: GCA_027061845.1. Classification (GTDB taxonomy): domain Bacteria; phylum Deinococcota; class Deinococci; order Deinococcales; family Marinithermaceae; genus WFXV01. The sequence continues at coordinate 756 of JAMOVS010000103.1, read as the reverse complement.
CTGGCTGCGCACCGTGGCCGACTGGCTGGACCGCTCCTTCGGCGTGGGCAAGCAGCTCGACGCCTTCTTGAAGCAGGCCTCCGGGGACCTGGGGGCGCTTTTGGGCCAGTTCACCGAGACCTTCCTCTCCTGGCTCGAGGCCCTCCTGGCCGGCGGCAAGGGCCTGGTGGCGGGGGTGGCCCAGATCGTCGGCGGCCTCTTCCAGTTCGTCCTGGTGCTGCTCATCGCCGCCTACCTGATGCTCGACTTTCCCCGGGTGGGAAGGACCTTTATCTCCTTCGTCCCCAAGCCCTACCAGCCCTTCGTTCGCGAGCTCGCCGCCAAGCTCGACCGGGCGGTGGGCGGCTACATCCGGGGCCAGCTGGTGGTGGCCTTTTTGGCCGGGCTGACGCTCGGGATCGGCTACGCCCTGGTGGGCATCCCGATGGCCGCCTCGCTCGGCTTCATCGGCGCCGTCTTCAACCTGATCCCCTACCTCGGCGGGCTGGTCTCGGTGCTGCTGGCGGCGCTGCTCGCCGCCACCAAGGGCTGGCTCTACGTGCTGGGGGCGATCGCCGTCTTCGTGATCGAAAACCAGATCGAGGCCAACGTCTACTCCCCCTGGGTGCTCTCCAAGACCACCGAGCTGCACCCGGTGACGGTGATCCTGGCGATCCTCACCGGGGCCACCCTCTTCGGGCTCTGGGGGGCGCTGCTGGCGGTGCCGGCGGCGGCCTTCTTGAAGCTGATTTTGACCGAGTACTACCCGAAAAGCCG
>JAMOVS010000102.1 GCA_027061845.1 Thermaceae bacterium | reverse complement strand
CCGGGGCCACGATCTGGATCTCGAAGCTCTCGCCGGTGCCGGTGTCCTGGATCACCAGCACGCTGCCGAGCTCGACCTTGTCCCGCCCCGGGGTGCCCTCGATGATCACCGCCCGGGAGAGGATGTCCTCAAGCTGGGCGATCGCCGCCTCGATGCGGGCCTTTTCGCGCTTGGCGTCCTCGAGGCCGGAATCGTCGTAGTCGTCGGAGGATTCCATCAGTTCCTGGAGGATCTTGGTGATCTCCTCCAGCTTCTGCTGCCACTTCTCGAGCTCGGCCTTGAGCCGCTCGTAGCCTTCCTTGGTCAGTCGCACTTCCCGCGCCATACACGCCTCCAGCTAAGGGAGTATACCTTTCCTAAGGATGCGCCTCAAAACCTCGGGCCTCGCGCGCTCGCGGCAGGCCTCGGTGTCCTCGCAAAGGAGCACGTAGCGGACGATCCGGGCGTCCTCGAGCTGGACGCGGAAAAAGCGGGCGAACGCCCCGCCCAGGATCCGGCCGCAGGCCTCGCAGACCCCGGGCCGGGGCAGCGAGGGCCGCTCCACCGGCTCGAAGACCGCCCGAAAGGGGGGTTCCTCGATGACCACGTTCCCGCCCTCGCGGTAGTAGAGCACCTCGCCGGGGGGCAGAAGGTCGAAGGGGGTTCCGGGAAAGAACTCGAGGATCAGCTCCCGCTCGTCCACCGCCACAGGGTCAGCTTACAAAGACTTGCGGAAGTTGACCCGGGCGCTCGGGTTTCCCGGTATCCTAGGGGCGATATGTTGACCGAGGCCCAGGTGCTGGAAGCGCTCAAAAGCGTCATCGACCCCGACTTCAAAAAGGACATCGTCACCCTTGGCTTTATCCGCGACCTCAAGATCGACGGCGACCGGGTGGCCTTTACCCTGAAGCTCACCACCCCCGCCTGCCCCTTGAAGGACAAGCTCAAGGCCGACGCCGAGGCGGCAGTCAAGGGGATCGGCGCCAAGGAAGTCGAGATCACCCTGGACGCCGAAAGCCCCATCCAGCAAAAGCCCCTCCCCGGCGTGGACCACGTGATCGCGGTGGTCGCCGGCAAGGGCGGCGTGGGGAAAAGCACCACCGCGGTCAACCTGGCGGTGGCGCTCAGCCTGCTCGGGGCCAAGGTGGGGCTCTTCGACGCCGACGCCTTCGGCCCCAATGCCCCCCGCATGCTCGGGGCCCTGGGACAGCCGCTGATGACCCGGGGCGGCAAGATCCTCCCCATCGAAGCCCACGGGGTCAAGCTCGTGAGCCTCGGCCTCGTTGTCCCCGACGGCCAGCCCATCGTCTGGCGGGGCTCGTTGCAGCACTCCTTCGTCCGCGACTTCGTCACCAAGACCCAGTGGGGCGAGCTCGACTACGTGATCGTCGACATGCCCCCCGGCACCGGCGACATCCCCCTTTCGGTGATGCAGCTGGTGCCGCTTACCGGGGCGATCGTGGTGGGCACCCCGCAGGAGGTGGCGCTCGAGGACGTGCGCCGGGCGGTGACGATGCTGGAAAAGCTCGAGGTCCCCGTGCTTGGCTTCGTCGAGAACATGAGCTACTTCGTCTGCCCCTCCTGCGGCGAAAAGCACGACATCTTCGGCTCCGGGGGCCTCGCCGCCTACGCCGAGAAGTACGGGGCGCCGCTCCTCGGCCAGATCCCGATCGAACCCAAGATCCGGAAGGGCTCGGACGCCGGCTTCCCGGCGGCCCTCGAGGAAGGCCCCCTGGGCGAGGCCTACCGCGAGCTCGCCGAGAACACCGCGAGGCGGGTGGCGGTGGTGGCAAGCAGCCAAAAGCCCAAGGAGACCCCCCACCAAAAGCCCTTCCTCAACATCCCCTTGAAGAAGTAGGAGGGTGCCGGCGAAGCTCCCGCCCGCGATCGAGCCCTTCGG
>JAMOVS010000101.1 GCA_027061845.1 Thermaceae bacterium | reverse complement strand
AGGGTGCGCATGTTGTGGAGCCGGTCGGCGAGCTTGACGATCACGATGCGCACGTCCTCGGTCATGGCGATGAACATCTGGCGCAGGTTCTCGGCCTGCTCGTCCTCGAGCTTCTCGGCCATCTTGGGGAGTTTCGAGACCTTGGTCTCGCCCTCGACGATGCGCCGCACCCCGGGGCCAAAGCGCTCCTCGATCTCCTCGAAGGTCACCGGGGTGTCCTCGACGGTGTCGTGGAGCAGGCCGGCCTCGAGGGTCTCGAGGTCCATCCCCAGCCCCGCCAGGATCTCGGTTACCGCCACCGGGTGGGTAATGTAGGGCTCGCCGCTTTTCCTCTTTTGGTCCTTGTGGGCTTCAAAGGCGAAGGCCAGCGCCTCCTTCAGCTTCGCCTGCTCCTGGTCGGAGAGGTAGGCGACCTTCGGCGCCAGTTGCTGCCACAGGGTTTCGACGCTGACCTCGCTCATGCTCGATACCGGATGGGGGTTTCCTGGCCCCAGTTTAGCAAACGACCCCCCGGGCCTCCGGGGGGTCTTCTTGGTGCCGGGAAGGGGACTTGAACCCCTACGGGCTAAGCGCCCACTAGCCCCTCAAGCTAGCGCGTCTACCAATTCCGCCATCCCGGCAGGCCGACGCGCACCTGTTATCTTAGAAATCGGAGCGGAGGCTGTCAAGCAGCGATGCGGCGCCAGGCGGTGAGGCTTGACCGCGGGTGGTCGGCCGGGGACCGCTCGGGATCAAGCTCCGAGGTTTTTCCCGCCCGGGTGCCGGGCGCGGTCCAGACCGACCTCGCCCGGTTCGGGAAGATCCCCGATCCCTACCGCGGGGAAGGCCATCGCGCCGCCCTCCGCCTGGCCGAGCGCGACTGGGCCTACCGGCTCGACTTCGCCTCGCCCTTCGGCGGGGACTACCCCTACCTCGACCTGGTCTTCGAAGGGCTCGACCCCTTCGCCCGGGTCTTTTTGAACGAAGCGGAGGTCCTCGAGGCCCAAAACGCCTTTCGCAGCTACCGGGTGCCGGTGGCCGGGCGGCTTCGCCCGGGGGAAAACCGCCTCGAGGTCTGGATCGACTCTCCCTTAAAGCGGGGCCGGGAGCTCGAGCGGCGCTGGGGGCGCCACCCGGCGGCGATCGGCGATCCGGCCCGGGTCTTCGTCCGCAAGGGGGCCTACCAGTTCGGCTGGGACTTCGCCCCGCCGATCGTTCCGCTGGGGATCTTCCGGCCGGTACGGCTCGAGGCCTACCACGGCCGCATTGCGGAGCTTTGGCCGCGGGCGCGGCTCGAGGAGGCGGCAATCGAGGTGGTGCTCCAAAGCCGGGGGGCCGGCGATCGCTTCGAGGTCCTGCTCTTTTCCCCCGAGGGGGCGCTCCTCGCCCGCGCCGAGGCCGCGGCCGGGAGCGCCCGGGTACGGCTTCCGGTGGCCCGCCCCCGGCTTTGGTGGCCGCGGGGGCTGGGTCCGCGGCCGCGCTACCGGGTGGTGGCCCGGCTTTACCAGGGAGCGACGCTTTTAGACGAACTCGAGCGAAGGGTCGCCTTTCGCGACCTCCGGCTTCGCCGGAAGCCCCCGGAAAGCGGCGAGAAACATTTTTACTTCGAGGCCGGCGGGGTGCCCTTCTTCGCCGGCGGGGCCAACTGGGTTCCGCTTGACCCCTTCCCCCACCGCTTCACCCGCGCCCGCTACCACCGGCGGCTGGCCGCCGCCGCCTGGGCCGGCGTCCGTCTGCTCCGGGTCTGGGGCGGGGGGGTCTACGAAACCGAGGACTTCTACGACCTCGCCGACCGCCTCGGGATCCTGATCTGGCAGGACTTCATGTTCGCCTGCGCCGCCTACCCCGAGACGCCCGAGTTCCTCGCCGAGGTGGAGGCCGAGGCCCGGGAGCAGGTCCGACGCCTGCGGCACCACCCCTCGCTTTTGCTCTGGTGCGGCAACAA
>JAMOVS010000100.1 GCA_027061845.1 Thermaceae bacterium | reverse complement strand
CGGCCCCAGCGGGGTCAGAAAGCCCACGACCAGGTCCCCCGAGGGCAGCGGGTGCCGGCGGACGACCACCCCTTCCCAGGTGCGGTAGCGCGTGCTCACCGCTCCTATTTTGCGCCGAGTTGCAAAGCCGCAAGCGCCCCTTTAGCCTGGCCTTAGGGGGGCGCGTGCAGGACTACACGCTGGAAGAGATCCTCGAATGGGTAGTGCTCGGCCTCTTGGTCGCCGTGCTCGCGCTGGTGGCCTTCTGGCTCGGCGGCTGGCTGTTCGTCTTCTTGGGCAAGGTTTTCCTGGCGCTTTCGAAGCTGATCGTGGCCTTGCTTTACTTCCTGGTCCCGGCTCTGATCATCGCGGGGATCGTCTACCTGATCGTCCGCTGGCTCACCGACAAGCGCGAAAACGCCCAAAGCTAGGCAAAACTTTCCCCGTTTGCTAAACTGGAAGCTTAGTGGAGTTGGCGCGACGGATCGCCGAGCGACGGGCCCGGGAGCGGGGCGCGATTCTTAAGGACGCCCCCATCCGGGTCACGCTGGCCTACCCCAACACCTACAAGGTGGGCATGGCCTCGCTGGGCTTTCAGACCGCGTACAAGCTGATGAACGCCGAGCCCGACGTGGTGGCCGAGCGGGTGTTCCTGGAAGAGCTTCCGGGCGAGCTCATCACCTACGAGTCGGGCCGTCGACCGGCGGAGGCCGAGATCTTTGCGGTCTCGATCGCCTACGAGCTCGACCTCACCAACCTGGCCCGGCTCCTGGTTCGAAGCCGCATCGAGCCGCTTCGGGAAAAGCGCGAAGACGGCGATCCCCTAGTGATCGTCGGCGGGCCGCTCACCTCCTCCAATCCCTGGCCGCTCGCCCCCTTCGCCGACGTGATCCTGATCGGCGACGGCGAGGAGACGATCCCGGCGCTCCTCGAGGCCTACCGGAGCGCGGGGAGCAAGGCCGAGTTCCTCGACCTGATCGAAGGGCTGCCCGGCGTCTTCCTGCCCGACCGCATGACGCGCGAACCTCCCTTCGCTACCGCCCGCCCGGAGACCCTGCCGGCAGCGGCCCAGTTCGTGACTCCGGACGCCGAGTTCCCCAATACCTTCTTGATCGAGGTCGAGCGGGGCTGCCCCCGGCCCTGCACCTTCTGCCTGGCCCGGGTGATGTACGGACCAACGCGGAACGTACCTCTGGACCGCGTGCTCGCCGCCATCCCCGAGGACGTGCCCAAGGTCGGGTTGATCGGAGCCGCCCTCACCGACTACCCCTGGATCAAGGAGCTCTCCCGCACCTTGGTCGAACGCGGCCAGGAGTTCAGCTACTCCTCGATTCGGGCCGACCGGGTGGACCGGGAACTCGCCGAGCTGATGCGGGCGGGCGGCATGCAAAGCTTCACCTTCGCCGCCGACGGGCCCAGCCAGCGGCTAAGGGATCTTTTGAGAAAGGGCATCACCACCGAGGACTTGATCCGCGCGGCCAAGGTGGCCAGGGAGGCGGGGTTTCGCCGCTTCAAGCTCTACCAGATGATCGGGTTGCCCAGCGAGACCGACGAGGATCTCGAGGAGATGGTCGAGCTCACCATCGAGCTCAGCCGCTACGCGCGGCTGGCGCTTTCGGTGAGCCCCTTCGTGCCCAAGCGCCACACGCCCCACTACGCCGATCGCTTCGCCGGGGTCAAGGAAATCGAGCGAAAGCTCAAGTTCGTCGCCAAGGGCCTGGGCAAACACCGCTCACGGGTCGAGCTCCGCTCGGTGAGCGCCCGCTGGGCCTGGGTGGAGGCGGTGATCGCCCGCGGGGGGCCCGAGGTGGGGCTGGCTGCCTTGCAGCTGGTGGAGCGGGAGAACTACGCCGGCTGGAAAAAGGCCCTGGAGTCCGTGGGCTGGCACGACCCCCTGAACCTGCCGGCGCCTCCGGTCGTGGCCGCCGGCTAGCCTTCTGCATGTT
>JAMOVS010000099.1 GCA_027061845.1 Thermaceae bacterium | reverse complement strand
CCGGCCGGCCTTAAAGACCACCGCCTCGCGGTAGCCGGCCTCTTTTAAGAGCCTCGCGGCCTCGGCAAAGCGGTGCCCCACCTCACCGGGGGCGTGGGCGTCGGAGCCGAGCACCGCGGGGATCCCGAGCTCCCGCGCCCGCGCGAGGAGCGCCGGGCTTGGGTAGAGCTCCCCGACGGGCTTCCGCCAGCCGGCGGTGTTGACGTCGAGGGCCAGGCCCGCATCCGCAATCGCCCTTAGCGCCCCCTCCGCCAGGTCGAGGTAGCCCTCCTTTGGCACGTGGCCAAACTTCTTGGGGAGGTCAAGGTGCCCGATCGCGTGGAAAAGCCCGCTTTTCGCCGCCCTTTCCACCAAAGCAAAGTACTCCCGGTAAATTTCCCTTAAGTCCCGCCAGGAAAACTCCTCGACGTAGTCCGGGTGGTCGAACCCCCAGGCGCCGATAAAGTGCACCGAGCCGATGACGTAGTCAAAGGGGTACTGCTCCAAAACATGCTTCACGAAGCGCTCGGTGCCGGGGTGGAAGTCGGCCTCGAGGCCAACCCCGACGTAAAAGTCCGGGTTCTCCTCCCGCACCCGCTCGATCGCGACGAGGTAAAAGGGGAGCTCTTCGAGCTCCATCCTAGATTCCGGGTCAAACCAGCGGGGCATGGGGCTGTGGTCGGTGAAGACGATGCCCCTAAGGCCCGCCTTTTTCGCCGCCTCGACGTACTCCGCCGGCCGCCCCACCGCGTGCTTGCAAAGGGGAGTGTGCACATGGGCGTCGTACACGCCCCTAAGCATAGCCAATAACGACGGCCGGAAATCTGCCGGTATATAATCAGGCAAATGATCGAGGTCCGAGAAATCGAGGAGATCCGCGCCGGCCTTCCCTACCGCCGGTTCGAAGAGCTTCGCCGGAGCCTCGGCATTCCCACCGCCCGGCTTTTGCCGGTGCTGCGCCTTTCGGAACGAACGCTTTACCGCAGAAAACGGGCGGGGCGTTTTTCGCCCGAGGAATCGGACCGGCTCTGGCGGCTTTGGCGCCTTTATCAAAAAGCCGTCGAAGTGCTGGGCGAGGAAGCCGGGCCCACCTGGCTCATCACCCCAAAGACGTTTTTGGATCACAAAAGCCCTCTCGACCTCGCCGACACCGAAGCCGGCGCCCTCGAGGTCGAAGCCCTCCTCGGCCGGATCGAGCACGGGGTCTTCGGTTGAGGGCCTGGCGTCTGGTTCGGGCCGAGCGAGCCGCCGACGCCCTAAGCGGCAAGGGCGCGAGCCTCTACCCCGGGCGCTGGAACCGCCCGGGCCAGCCAGCCGTCTACGCCGCCAGTTCGCTGGCGCTGGCGGTGCTCGAGGTCTTCGTGCACCTCGAGGTTCCCCAAGTTGAGGTACCCTACCTGGCCCTCGAGCTTTGGGTTTCCGACGACGAAATCGAAGAGCTTTCCGAAGACTTCCCTAAAAACTGGACCGAAAACCTGGAGTGGTCCCGAGGGGTAGGAGGCCACTGGCTTGAAAACGGACAGAAACCGGCCCTTCGCGTGCCCAGCGCGGTGGTGCCCTACGAGCCCATCCTGGTTTTAAACCCCAAACATCCTGGGATTTCCCGCATTCGCGTGCTGCGAAAAGTCCCTTTTTACTGGGACCGACGGCTTTTTAAAGCGCGTTAAAGCGCGATTTGCTCAGCCCGCCCCCGGCCACGCCCCTTTGGGCCTGGCGCCGAGGCGGCCGACCACCCAGCTGGCCACCAAGACGGCGGCGCGGGCGGCCTCGAGCGGTGGCTCGCCCGCGAGGATCGAGGCCAGGAAGACCCCGGCAAAGGCGTCGCCGGCGCCGGTTGCGTCCACCACCGGCACCGGGGGCGCGGGGATGTGGACAAAGCAGTCCTCCGCCGGAACCAGCGCCCCCTCGGCGTCGAGCTTGACCACCACCCGGGTCCCGGGAAGCCGCTCGCTGAGCTCCCGGGCGGCGGCCTCGGGGTC
>JAMOVS010000098.1 GCA_027061845.1 Thermaceae bacterium | reverse complement strand
GCCGCCCGGGAGGGAGTTTCCCCCGAGCTCGTTCCCGGGCTGGTGCTCGGGGGGTTTGCCGCCTTCGAGGCGGTGCGGCCGCTGGCCGCCTCGGGGCTTTTGCTGGCCGAGGCGAAGGCGGCCTGGGGGCGGATCCGGGCGCTTTTTTCCGCCCCGGCGCCGGCGCCCGAGCCCGAGCGGCCGCGGCCTCTGCCCCCCGGCTTCGACCTTTGCCTAAACGACGCCTGGGTGCGCTACCCCGGCGCCCCGGAGCCCGCGCTCAAGGGGGCGAGCCTCGAGCTTCCCGAGGGCCAGGCCGTGCTGCTCTTTGGGAATAGTGGCTCGGGGAAGAGCACCGTCGCCTGGACCTGGCTTCGCTTCCTCCTGCCCGAGGCCGGCGAGGCCCGGCACGGGGGCGCGCCCATCCCGGAGCTCTCGGGCGAGGACGCCCGGCGGCGGATCGTCTACCTCGAGCCCGAGCCCCACGTCTTCCCCACCACCCCGCGGGAAAACCTCTTGCTCGCCAACCCCGAGGCCCGCGAGGAAGAGCTCTGGCAGGCCCTCCAGGCCGCCCAGCTCGCCGAGCGCATCCGGCGGCTCCCAAAGGGCCTCGACACCCCCCTCGGCCCCGGCGGGGTCGAGCTCTCGGGCGGCGAGGCCCGGCGGCTTTCGATCGCCCGGGCGATCCTGAAAGGCGCCTCGATCTGGTTCTTGGACGAGCCCACCGAGGGGCTGGACGCCGAGACCGAGGCCCGGCTGCTCGAGACCCTGACCCCGCTCTTAGAGGGAAAGAGCGCGCTATGGATCAGCCACCGGCCCCTAAAGGGCCTCGCCCTCCCCCGCTACCGGGTGGAAGCGGGCCGGCTCAAAAGGGAGTGAAGGGCCTTTAGGGTCTCCCCTGAAAGCGCCTCGGCGCGGACCTTGGGGTCGAGGCCGAGCTCAGCCAGCGCGGCCTCGACCCGGCGGCGGTCGTAGCCGGCGGCCTCGAGGTTCTTCCTGAGCGTCTTCCGGCGGGTGCGAAAGGCGGCGTCCAAAAAGCGGAAGTAGCCGGGGTCGGGGCGGCTGCCCTTCGGGGTCAGGCGCACCACCGCCGAGGTCACCTCGGGCGGCGGGTAGAAGACCGAGGGGGGAACCTCCCGGAGCTTTTCCACCCGGGCGAGCTCCTGGACTTTGAGCGCCACCGGGCCGTAGTCCTTGCTGCCCGGCCGGGCGGCCAGGCGGTCGGCCACTTCGCGCTGGAGCATCACCACCAGGTCGCGGAAGCGGCCCGATTCAAGGAGTTTCAAGACCAAGGGCGTGCCGATGTTGTAGGGCAGGTTGGCGACGAAGAGGCTCCCCTCGGGCACCTCGCCCCAGGGGTACTCGAGGGCGTCCGCGAAGACCACCCGGGCGCGCCCGCCGAGGACCTCCTCCAAAACCGGCTTCAGCCGTCGGTCGCGCTCGACGGCGGTGAGCTCGGCCCCGGCCTCGACCAGGGAAAGGGAAAGCCCCCCGGGCCCCGGGCCCACCTCAAACACCGGCTCCCCCGGCCGCACGCGGGCCTCGCGGACGATGTAGTCGAAGAAGTTGCGGTCCACCAGGAAGTGCTGACCCAGCGGCTTCTTGGGGGAGAGCCCGTGCCGCCGGAGCAGCTCGCGCAGGCCTGCCGGAGTGCGGGGGTCGCTCACGACGCGAACACCATCGGCCGCACCTCGAGCCGATCCTCGTCGAGCAAGAGCTCCAGGTACTGGCCCCGATCCAGGGCGTCGATGATGGCGAAGCCGTGCTTGCGATCGAGCACGATCTCGTCCACCGGCGTGTGGCCGTAGACCCCGAAGCGGTACCCCGAGCGACGGACGTACTCCGGGGTCTGCCGCCACCAGGTCTTGGCCTCCCGGCTCTGGTAGAAGAAGGGGTCGTAGGTCTGCAGCCAGGGGGTGGGGCCGGCGTGGGCGAACTGCACCCCGAGGAGCTCGTAGCTCTTGGGCCAGGAGGCGATCCAGCCGGCCAGCTCCGGGGGCAGCGGCCGGCCCCCGTACTTGGGGTCGAACTCGCGGTGCTCGACGCCGAAGGCGTTGCCCAAGAGGACGTCGTGGTGAAGGGCGGCGTGGTCGTGGTTGCCGAGGATGACCACCGCGTTTCCGGCCGCCGCCTCGAGGTAGCGCTTCACCTTGAGGAGCTCGCTGGCCTGGGCCAGGGAGGCGGCCCGCAGGTGCTCGGGGTTCTTGGGGTCGTAGTCCTCGAGGCCGGTGAGCTTCTGGTAGCCCTCGAGGCTCTTCGGATGCACCAGGTCCCCGAGAAGCACCACCCGGTAGCGGCCCTCCCGGACCGGCGGCGTGGGCAGGCCGTCGGCGTCGGCGGCGTAGGCGGCGCGGAGCGCCTGCCAGAGCCGGTCGAACTCGGCGTGCACGTCCCCGAGGGCGATGACCTTGATCATCTATTCCTTCAAGAGCGCCCGCAGCTCGCCGTAGAGGCGCTTGGTCTCCTCCGGGCTGCGCCCGTACCCGCCGTACTTGGTGACCACCCGGGCGGCCTCCTTCCCCTTGCCCGCCTGCTTGAGCCGCTCGATCAAGCGGTCGATCAGCTCCTGGGCCTCGGGTTTTTTGGCCTCGGCCCGGCCGGTGGGCGGGGAGAAGCGGCCGGTCTTTTCGTCGTAGTCGACCCAGACCTTCTCCATGCGGTAGAGGTGGCGGCCGATGCCGAACTTCACCGCCGCCCGCTTCAGCGCGTCGGAGAAGGCCGCCTTCAGGGAATCCCCCTCGCCGACGTCTTCCTTGGTGACCCCCAGCACGGTGAGGCGGGCCTTGACCGCGTAGCCCTCCTTTCCCTGGGCCAGCAGCTCGTAGGCGTCGTACCAGCCCTCGGGACCGACCACCTCGTCCAGGCGGTCGAGCACCGCCCGGGCGTCCACGTAGGGCACCACCATCGCCCGCCGCTTGTCCTTGGAGATCGCCTCCACCCGCCAGTGGATCTCGTCGTCCGGGAAGGGCTCGGCCAGCCGGAGCCAGAGGTCTTCGTCCACGTCCCCCAGTCTACATTGACAAGGCCGGACCCCCTTCCTAAGATGAGGGTCGGCTTTGGGGCGTCGTCTAATGGCAGGACAGCGGACTTTGGATCCGCCGGTCGTGGTTCGAGTCCACGCGCCCCAGCCAATTTTTTTCACCCCGTTCTTTTAATCCCGCGTAAAGTAAGGGTACATGGATGCCCTAGTGGTCTGCGCCAACCCCACCGTACGCGCTTACCTCGAGGTCGCGCTCGAAATGGAGGGCTACCGGACCACGAGCTTTACCGAGACCGGCGAAGCGCTCCAGTACCTCAAGGAACACACGCCGGACCTGATCGTCCTGGACGAGGAATCCAAGGGCGAACTCAGCGCCATGGACCTGGCCTGGCGCATCAAGCGGGTGCGCCGGCTCAAGCACGTCCCGGTGGTGGTGCTCACCCCCACCAACGACGAACGCACCCGCATCGCCGCCAAGCTGGCCCGGGTGGACCGGCTGATCACCAAACCGCTCAAGGGGGGCGAGTTCCGCGCCTTCGCCCGGCAAACCCGCGAGGTCGACCCTCGAGACTAAACGATGCCGTACGCTCGCTACCTTCTCTACCTGCTGGGGGCCCTGGCCGCCGCCTTGCTGATCTCGGCGCTCATCGTCGTCTGGCGCTGGAGCCATGACCTGCCCGGGCTGGAGGCCTTCGAATCCCTCCGGCTCACCGCCACCACCACCCTCTACGCCGAAGACGGCACCCCGATCGCCACCCTGGCCTCGGTCGAGGGGGGCCGGGCGGTGGAACGCCGGCTGGTCGGCCTGGAGGAGGTCTCGCCGGCGGCGGTGGCGGCGATCGTGGCCAGCGAGGACCGGCGCTTCTTCCGCCACCACGGCATCGACTGGATTCGCTTCTTCGGCGCCCTCTACCGCACCCTTCGGGGCGACCTCCAGGGGGGCAGCACGATCACCACCCAGGTGATCAAGAACACCTTGCTCAAGGAGCTGGCCAGCCGCCGGACGCTGGAACGCAAGTACAAGGAGTTCCTGCTGGCGCTGGAGCTGGAACGCCACTACACCAAAGAAGAGATCCTGGGGATGTACCTGAACGTGGCCTTCTGGGGCGGCAACCTGACCGGCATCGCCGCCGCCAGCGAGGCCTACTTCGGCAAGCCCCCGGCCGCCCTGACCCTGGCCGAGGGCGCCTACCTGGCCTCGCTGATCCCGGCCCCGAACGCCCGCTACCGCGACCTGGAGGGCACCCTCGCCCGCTCCCGGCGGCTGATCCGGGAGATGGAACGGGAGGGCTGGATCACCCCGGCGGAGGCCGAGCGGGCGCTGAAAACGCCGATCGTCCCCCGCGGCTGGGAGGCCAAGTACGACCCCGACGGCAAGCTGATCGCCGCCAAGCTGGTGGATCCGCGGGCCCAGGTGCTCCCCGACCTCACCGCCAAGGTGGCCCCGCACTTCGTGCTGGCGGTGCGCAAGGCGCTACTGGAGCGCTTCGGCGCCGAGCGGGTCTTTGGCCAGGGCGGGCTGCAGGTGGTCACCACCCTGGACCTGGGCATGCAGGCGGCGGCGGAGGCGGCCGCCCAGTACGCCGAGAAGGCCGGGCTCATGCCTGCCCAGGCGCAGATCGCCCTGGTGGGGCTCGACCCCGGGACCGGCGCGGTCCGGGCCATGGTCGGGGCCCGCCCCGGCACCGAGGGCGAGTTCAACCGGGCCATGCAAGCGCGGCGCAGCCCGGGCTCGGCGGTCAAGCCCTTCGTCTACGCCACCGCCCTCGAGGCCGGCTGGACCCAGGCCAGCCCGGTCTGGGACCGCGAGGTCCGCTTCCCCGACCCCACCCAGCCGGGCGGGGTCTGGAAGCCCAAGAACTTCTCCGGTACCTTCCTAAACCGCACCGTCACCGTGCGCTACGCCCTGGATCGCTCCCTGAACATCCCGGCGGTCCTCACCGCCGAGGCCATCGGGGTCCGGCGGCTGGCGGAGAAGCTCAAGACCCTGGAGTTCGAGGTCCCCAAGTACCCCAGCCTGGCCATCGCCATCGGCGCGGTGGGGGCGAGCCCGCTGCAGATGGCCGCCGCTTACGCGAGCTTTCTAAACGAAGGCGCGATGCCCGAGCCCTACCTGATCGAGCGGGTGGCCGACGAGAAGGGGCGGGTCCTCTACCAGGCCACCCCCAAGGCCAAGCGCGTCTTCGACCGCGAGGTCGCCTACCTGGGCTGGGACCTGCTCAAGGGCTACGTCTACGACCCCGACCCCTTCGGCCGGAAAAGCCTGGCCTGGCGGGCCCGGATTCCCGGCCGGGTGGTGGGCGGCAAGACCGGGACCTCGAACGAGGCCCGCGACCTCTGGTTCGCCGGCGTCACCGAGGGGCTTTCGGCAGTGGTCTGGATCGGCCGCGACGACAACAAGCCGATGCGCTGGCGGGGCAAGGAACCCTCGTCCTCGGTGATCAACCCGCCGATCTGGAAAACGTTCGTGGAAGCCGCCCTCTCGGGGCGCCCGGCCGGCGAACCGGCCCCGCCGGAGGGGCTCTCCCAGGTCAAGATCGACCTGCTGGACGGCGTTCCCCGGGAAAACGGGGTGCCGGTCTACTTCCGCAAGGGCCGGGCGCCGAGCTGGGAGATCCCGCCGACCGGCGCCTTCGTCTGGGTTCCGCTGGACCCCCGACGGGGCTGCCGCCTCACCGAAACCCGCTACTGGAGCCAGGCCCGCTGGCGGGCCCTCTCCCCCCGGGAGGCGGCTAACGTCCCCGCTTGCAGCGGGGGCAGTACCCCACGAAGGTGACCCAGCCCTCGTCGACCTGCCAGTTGGTCTTTTCCTCGACCTGGGGCAGGACCGGGGCCAGGAAATCGGGCAGCTCGGAGGCCAGGATATCCTCCACCCGGCCGCAGGAACGGCAGGCCAGGTGGTGGTGGGGCTTGGAATAGCCGTCGTAGCGAGTTACCCCTTTTGGGTCCTTAAACTCCCGAATCAGACCCGCTTCCCGCAATACTTGAAGGTTGAGGTAGACCGTCGAAAGGCCAATGCTGTAGCCTTTTTTACGCAATCCCTGGTACAACTCTTCGGGCGTGGGGTGAACGTTCTTTCGATCCAAATACGAGAGAATGCGCTCCCTCGGCAAGGTGTGGCGAAGCCCCACGCTCTTGAGGCGTTCCCGGTAGACCGATTTATCTTTGCCACGCGTACTTGGCATTTTCCAAGCCACCTCCTAACGGCTTAAGTATAACGACATCATCTAAGGAAAAAGGCACCGGGCGGCTCGCTTTTTCCCCGCCAGCCCGTATAGTGGAAGGGGATGAAACGGGAGCACCCCCTCTTCCGGGCCCTCTACCTGGTGTTCGCCATCGGCGTGCTCCAGGCGATCGGGCTGGTGGGCTTCGAGCTCTACCGGCTCTACGCCCTGCAGCAACAGGTGGCCCGGTTGGAGGCCGAGAACGAAGCGCTGTGGCAGCGCACCCGCCAGCTGGAGGCCGAGCTCGAGGCCGCCCGGTCCCCGGAGGCGCTCGAGGCCGCGTCGCGGCGATTGGGCATGGTCAAACAGGATGAAACCCTCTACGCTCGAAAGGCTCATTGACCAGCTCCTCGAGGACGAGGCCCTCACCCGGGGGCTGCCCGAGCGCGAGGCCCAGGAGCTCCTCTCCTGGCTGATCGCCCTGCTCGAGGAGAGCGAGGACGAGCGGGACGGCGTCCAGGTCCGGGCGCTGGGCAAGCGCATCGCCCGCCTGGCCACCCGCTTCGGGGTACCGGTGGAGGAGCTGATCGAGCTGGTCGAGGTCTCCTGGGGGGAGCTCGAGATCCCCGCCAGCGAGGACCTGCCCCTGAACGCCTAGAAGGGCACCGCCTCCTCGCCCCCCTGGGCGTCGCGGCGGGCGTTCAAGAGGGCGTCGGGGTCGGGGAGGAGGCGGGCCGGAACCCCGATCTTCTCGAGCTCGGGGAGGACCCCTTCGTCCACCCGCACCTCCCGGGCGGCGAGCAGGGCCCAGCCGGAAGGGCCCCGCACCCGGATCCGCAGCGGCGAGGGCCCGGGGTGGGCGTCGAGCAGGCTCCTTAGATCAAGCATGCGTTCCTCGTCGAGCGACTCCAGGTCCAGCTCGAGCTCGAGCAGCCGGGGGAGGCCCTCGAGCTCCTCCCAGAGGTAGAGGTCCTCGGCCACCACCCGGAGGCTCTCGCCGTCGGCGTCGGGCTCGACGTTGGCCACCACCGCCACCGGGGTGTCCTCCTTGAGCCGGGGCGAGACCCGCTCGTAGGCCCGGCCGAAGGCCACCACCTCGACCGCCCCGGTCTCGTCGGTGAGCTGGAACTTGGCCATCATCCCGCCCGAGCGGGTGGGCTTGCGGACCACGTCCTCGACCATGCCGGCCAGCACCAGCTTGAGCCGGCGCCGACCCCCGGCCCGCTCCTCGTAGTACCGGGGCAGCTCGGCGATGGCGACGGTGGCCAGCTCGGAAAGCCCCTCGTAGTGGCGCAGCGGGTGGCCGGTGACGTAGATGCCGAGCGCCTCCTTCTCCATCTTGAGCCGCTCCACCTCGGGGGTGGGCGGGACCTGGGGCAACGGCGGCTCGCTGGCCTCGGCGAAGAGGCCGGAAAGCCCCATCCGGGCGTGCTCCTGCTCCGCCGCCGCCCACTTGAGGAGCTCCTCCAGCCCGGCCAGCATCGCCTCCCGCTTGCCGAAGGCGTCGAAGGCCCCGGACTTGATCAACGACTCGACCGCCCGGCGGTTCACCTGGTGCAGGTCCACCCGCTTCAAGAAGTCCCCCAGCGAGGCGAAGGGCCCGCCCCGCTCGCGCTCGTCGAGGATGGCGCGGGCGGCGGCCTCGCCGACGTTCTTGACCGCCGAGAGGCCGAAGAGAATCTCCTCCCCCACCACCCGGAAGTCGAAGCCCGAGCGGTTGATGTCGGGCGGCAGCACCGGGATGCCCATCGCCCGGGCGTCGCGGATGTACTCCGCCACCTTGTCCGAGTTCTTGCGCTCCACCGTGAGCAAGGCGGCCATGAACTCGACCGGGTAGTGGGCCTTGACGTAGGCGGTCTGGTAGGCGATCAGGGCGTAGGCGGCGGCGTG
>JAMOVS010000097.1 GCA_027061845.1 Thermaceae bacterium | reverse complement strand
ATGGCAGTCAAGACCGCTACCGTGGTCAACGTGGCCGAGGCCAAGGCCAAGCTCTCCGAGCTCCTCGAGGCCGCCCTCCGGGGGGAGGAGGTCATCATCGCCAAGAGGGGGAAACCCTTGGTGCGGCTGGTGCCAGTCGCGCCTAAGAAGCGGGAACTCGGATTCTTGCAAGGGCACATTCCCGATAGCTTCTTTGACCCCTTGCCCGAGGAGGAGCTCGCCGCCTGGTACGGCGAAGGCAACGAAGAAGAGCGGGAATGAGCACAAGGTATCTCCTCGACACCCACGCCTTGCTCTTTGCCCTCTACGAACCAGAAAGGCTCTCCCAAAAAGCGAGACGGGCAATCGAAGACCCCTTAAGCCACCTCTTCGTCTCCAGCGCGAGCGCCTGGGAGATTGCCACCAAGCACCGGCTCGGCAAGCTGACCGAGTATGACCTCGACATCCAGGCCCTTCTCACCGACTACCGCGGCCAGCTAAAGCGCCTCGGCGCCTCGGACCTCCCCATCGAGAGCCCCCACGCCCTGCTTGCGGGGAGCCTCGAGGCCCCCCACAAAGACCCCTTCGACCGCATTCTGGCGGCACAGGCCAAGCTGGAAAACCTGATTCTCATCAGCAAGGACCCCGCCCTCGACGCCTTCGGCGTCCTCCGCCTTTGGTAAAATCGCCCCCGTGCTCGCCCGCCGCATCATCCCCTGCCTCGACGTCCACGACGGCCGCGTGGTCAAGGGCGTGAACTTCGTCAACCTTCGGGACGCCGGCGACCCGGTCGAGGCCGCCCGCGCCTACGACGCCGCCGGCGCCGACGAGCTCGTCTTCCTCGACATCACCGCCACCTTCGAGGCCCGCTCGATCATGCTGGAGATCGTCAAAAAGGTGGCAGAGTCGGTCTTCATCCCCTTTACCGTGGGCGGCGGCGTGCGGAGCCTCGAGGACGCCCGCGAACTCCTCCTCGCCGGCGCCGACAAGGTGAGCGTGAACTCGGCGGCGGTGAAGCGTCCCGAGCTCCTCACCGAGCTCGCCGAGCACTTCGGCTCCCAGGCGGTGGTCCTCGCCATCGACGCCAAGAGAAAGGGCGAGTCCTGGGAGGTCTACGTCAAAGGGGGCCGCGAGCCCACCGGGCTCGACGCCATCGAGTGGGCCAAGGAGGGCGAGCGGCTTGGGGCCGGCGAGATCCTGCTCACCAGCATGGACAAGGACGGCACCAAGGACGGCTACGACCTCGCGCTCACCCGGGCGGTGGCCGAGGCGGTCTCCATCCCGGTGATCGCCTCCGGCGGCGCCGGCACCATGGAACACTTTTTCGAAGCCTTCACCGAGGGCCAGGCCGACGCCGCGCTGGCGGCGAGCGTCTTCCACTTCGGCGAGATCCCGATCCCAAAGCTCAAAGCCTACCTGCTCGAAAAGGGCCTTCCCATCCGCCCCGCCGAGGAGGCGGCATGAACCTCGAGGACATCCGGTTCGACGAGCGCGGCCTGGTGCCGGTGGTGATGCAGGACGCCCGCACCGGCGAGGTCCTGACCCTCGCCTGGGCCAACCGCGAGGCCCTGGAAAAGACCCTGGAAACGGGCTTTGCCCACTTCTACTCCCGCTCCCGCCAGAAGCTTTGGAAAAAGGGCGAACAAAGCGGCAACCTCCAGGAGGTGGTCGAGGTCACCCTCGATTGCGACGGCGACGCCGTGCTCTACAAGGTCCTCCCCCACGGCCCCGCCTGCCATACCGGCAAACACTCCTGCTTCCATAACCCGATCGAGGCCAAGGCCGCGCTTCCCCCCGACCTGGGCGAGGTGACTTCCCGCGTCTTTGCCACCATAAAGCAGCGCCTTCGCGACCTCCCTGAGGGCTCCTACGTGGCGGGTCTCCACCGGGCCGGACTCGACCGCATCCTCAAGAAAATCGCCGAGGAGGCAGGCGAGGTCATCCTCGCGGCCAAGAACCAGGACCAAGACGAGCTCCGCTGGGAGGCCGCCGACCTCTACTTCCACCTCCTCCTCACCCTCGCCGAGCTGGGGCTCGGCCCCGAAGACCTGGCCCAAGAACT
>JAMOVS010000096.1 GCA_027061845.1 Thermaceae bacterium | reverse complement strand
AGGTCCATCTCGGCGACGTAGAAGCCGTCGCTGCTCTCTTCTAGCACCTTCAGACGCGCCATCGTCTTCTTCGAGGCCTCGCCCGCGATCAGGATGCAGTATCCCGGGGCGCTCCCCCGGCCCACCCGGCCCCTCAGCTGGTGGAGCTGGGCGAGGCCGAAGCGCTCGGCGTTTTCCACGATCATCAGGGTGGCGTTGGGTACGTCCACCCCCACCTCGATCACCGTGGTGGAGACGAGGAGGTCGAACTCCTTGTTCCTAAAGGCCTGCATCACCGCGTCCTTCTCCGCCGGGCTCATGCGGCCGTGGAGGAGGCCGATTTTCACCTCCGGGAGCATCGCCGCCACCTCGTCCTTGAGCTTGGTCGCGGCCTTGACCTCGGCGAACTGCTCCGAGTCCGACTCCTCGATCATCGGGGCGACGACGTAGACCTGGTGGCCCTTCTTGATCTCTTCCAGAGCGAAGGCGTAGGCCTGGCGGCGGTGCTTCTGGGAGAGCACCTTGGTCTTGACCGGCGTCCTGCCGGGCGGGAGCTCGTCGAGGACGCTCGTTTCCAGGTCGCCGTAGAGGGTGAGGGCGAGCGAGCGGGGGATCGGGGTCGCGGTCATCACCAGGACGTCCGGCCGTCCTTGAAGGAGCGCCCGTCTTTGCAGCACCCCGAAGCGGTGCTCCTCGTCGATGACGGCAAGGCCCAGCGCCTTGAACTCCACCCCCTCTTGAATCAGCGCGTGGGTGCCCACCACCACGTCGACCTCGCCGGCGGCGATCCGGGCCTTGGCCTTCTTCTTTTCGCTTTCCTTCATCGAGCCGACGAGGAGTTCGACCCTGACGCCTAAGGGGGCGAGGTAGCGGGTCAGGTTCTCGAAGTGCTGCTTGGCCAGGATCTCGGTGGGGGCCATCAGCGCCCCCTGGAGGCCGTTCTTGGCGGCGATATAGAGGGCGAGCGCGGCCACCACCGTCTTCCCCGAGCCCACGTCGCCCATGAGCAGGCGGGCCATTTGGCGGTCCGACCGCATGTCGGCGAGGATTTCCTCCACCACGCGCTTTTGCGCCCGGGTGAGCTCGAAGGGGAGGCTTTTCAAAAACTCCTCGAGCCACTCCTTCTTCACCTCGAAGACGTGGCCGACCAGGGCACTCTCGCCGGATTGGATCATCACCCGGAGCTCTAAGAAAAGGTACTCGTCGAACTTAAGGCGCTTGAGTGCAGGTTCGATCGCGGCCTCGTCCGGGGGGAAGTGGTAGTGGGGGAGGGCCACGCTTAGGGGGAGGAGTCCCTCGCGGTTTCGGATGGCCTCAGTCAGGGGCTCGGGGAGCGGGGAGGCGAGCTCCAGCCCCCGCCAGACCTGACGCCGGAGCCAGGCCTGGCTGATGCCCTCGGTGCTCGGGTAGATGGGCACGATCCGCCCGGTGGAGAGGGACTCCCCCTCCTCGGGCTCGAAGTGCTCCACCATCAGAGAGCGCTGCCGGCCGCGGCGGGCGACCCGGCCGGTGACCACCAGGGTCTCGCCCTCTTTGATCTGCTTCAAGACCCAGGGCTGGTTGAACCAGACCGCGGTCAGCCCGTAGCCGAAGGGGTCTGTGAGCTTCACCTCAACGAGCTGCATGCCCTTTTTCGGCGTGCGCACCAGGCGCTTTTCCCGAACCACCCCCTTCACCGTCACCTTGGCTCCCTCTTTGAGGAGCCGGAAGGCGGGCAGGAGCCTGCGGTCCTCGTGGCGGCGGGGGAGGTGGTAGACGAGGTCCCAGAGGGTCTTGAGGCCGAGCTTGGAAAGCCGGTTGGCGGCGAGCTTGCCGAGGGGGGTCTTTTCCAGCGGGGCCTCGAGCGGCAGGCCCTCGCCTTTTTTCGGGGTGGGAGCGGGCTCGGGTTTCTTTTCAGGCGGCTCGGCCTCGACCCCGAGGAGCTTGAGCGCCTGGATCAGCCGCTGGCAGCGTTTTTCTTCCGGCCAGCGGCGGTAGCCGAGCAGTAGGCGGAGGAGCTCGGGCCGGTCCTTGGCCAGGTTCTTGACCAGCCGCTCGAGCCCCCCGGCCACCACCCGGTCCCGGCAGCCGTCCTTGAGCTCGCGGAGGAGGGG
>JAMOVS010000095.1 GCA_027061845.1 Thermaceae bacterium | reverse complement strand
ACAAGTTCTTCTACGAGGACGAGCTCGCCGAGATGATCCGCCAGGGGCTCTCGGGCTAGCCGAAACCGGATTGCGGACGCCGGGGGCCGCGCGGCCCCCGGCGTTCTTTGGGCGGGTAGGCTAGGGGTATGTGGATCTACGGCCGCCGGCCCGTGCTGGAAGCCGCCCGCGAGGGCCGGGTCCGGCGCCTCCTGCTCGCCCGCGGGGTGGAGAACAAGCTGGTCCGCGAGGTCGAGGAGACCGGGGTCCCCTTCGAGTGGACCAGCCGGGTCGAGCTCGCCCAGCTGGTCGGCACCACCCGCCACCAGGGCATCGCCGCCTTGGTCGAGGACCTCGCCTTCGCCGACCCCGAGGCCCCCTTCCGCCGGGCGGAAAGCCTCGGCGAGCTCCCCCTCTTGCTGCTCTTGGACGGCATCACCGACCCCCAGAACTACGGCGCCATCATCCGCGCCGCCGAGGCGCTCGGCGCCCACGGGGTGGTCAGCGAGGAACGGCGGAGCGCGCCGCTTTCGCCGGCGGTGGTCAAGGCCAGCGCCGGGGCCGCCTCCCGCATTCCCCTGGTGCGGGTGAAGAACCTCCCCCGCTACATCGAGGAGCTGAAAGACCGCGGGGTCTGGGTCTACGGCCTCGCCGGCGAGGCCGACCGCACCATCGAAGAGGCCGACTACCGAAGGCCCCTGGCCCTGGTGATCGGCTCCGAGGGCAAGGGAATGCGGCGGCTGGTGCGGGAGAAGTGCGACGAGCTCCTGGCCATCCCCCTGCGCGGAAGCACCCCCTCCTTGAACGCCAGCGTCGCCGCCGGGATCGCGATCTACCGCGCCTGGCAGGGAAGGGAAGGCTGAGGATGGACGCCCTTTCGCTCCTCGTGGACTTGATCCGGGCCGAGAGCCCGAGCACCCGCGAGGGGCCCGCCCGGGAGGTGCTGGAGGCGGCCCTTCGGGCGCTCGGGCTCGACGTCGAGACCGACGCGGCGGGAAACCTCTACGGCAAGAAGGAAGGGGCCGGCCCCGAGATCAGCCTCACCGGCCATATGGACGTGGTTCCCGCCGGCGAGGCCGCCGCCTGGCCGGTGCCGCCCTTTTCGGGGGCGATCAAGGACGGCGCGCTTTGGGGCCGGGGGGCGGTGGACATGAAGGGGGCGCTCGCCGCCATGGTGGCGGCGGCCGGGCAGCTGATCGCGGAGCGCTTTCCCGGCACCTTCTCGCTTTTGTTCGTGGTGGCCGAGGAGGTCGGCGGCGCCGGCAGCCGCCACGCCGCTTCCTGGGTGCGCCCGGCGGTCTTCGTCCTGGGCGAGCCCTCGAGGCTCCGCCTGATGCGGGGCCACCGGGGCCGGATCGAGCCCCACCTGGTCTTTAAAGGCCACCAGGGGCACGCCGCCTTGGAAAACCGGGAAAACCCGCTCTTCGCCCTGGGCGAAGCGCTCTCCCGGCTCCGCGGACTCGACCTCGGGAGCGACCCCGATACCGGCAAGAACACCTGCCAGCCTACCCAGGTTCAGGTCTCGCCCAACGCGATCAACGTCGTCCCCGGCCGGGCCGAGCTCACCCTGGACTGCCGCTACGGCCCCCAGGTGGGGGCAAAAGGGGTGCTCGAGGCCGCCCGGCGGGCGGCGGGGAGGGGCGAGGTGGTCGTCCCCGAGCTTGCGGTTCGGGTGGGCTCGGTCGAGGCCCGCTACCCCTTCGACTTTCCCCCCTACGTGCTCCCGGCCGGGGACCCCTGGCTAAAGAAGGCGCTTTCGGCGCTGGACCAGGACGCGGCCGGGCTCTGGCCCTTCACCACCGACGCCCCCTACCTGGCCGAAACCGGGGCCCGGGTCCTCGGCTACGGACCCGGCGACCCCGCGCTCGCGCACACCACCGAGGAGCGGCTTCCCCTTTCCGAGTTCGAGGCGGCGATTGGGGGCTACGCCCGGCTGGTCCGGGCGCTGGGAGGTGAAGCATGAGGGAGACCCGCACCATCGGCGGCACCCGCTACCGGCTTTACGGGGTGCTCCCCCGCCCGGTGGCGCTCAGCTTCGAGGTGCTCCTCAGAGAGCGGGGGATCCCCGCCTACCTCGAGGACCTCACCCCCGAGGCCCGGCCCTACGCCGGGGTCGAGCCCATGGGCGAGCGGGTCTACTTCTGGGTGCCCGAGGTGGCCTTCGAGGAGGTACGGGAGGTGCTCGGCGATGCCGGCGACGCTGGGGCTTGACCTCGGGGGCACCAAGATCGCCGCCGGCGTGCTCGCCGGCCGGAGGCTTTTGAACTTCCTCGAGCGGCCCACCCCGAAATCGGGGGCCGAGGCGGTGATCCGGGCGCTCGCCGAGCTCGCCCGGGAGGCGATGGCGGGCCGGGAGGTGGCCGCGGTCGGGGTGGGCACCCCCGGCCCCCTCGACTTCGAGCGGGGGGTGGTGCGCTTTGCCCCCAACATCCCGGGCATGGAGAACGTGCCCCTCAAGGCGTCGCTGGAGGAGCTCTTGGGCCTTCCGGTGGCGGTGGAGAACGACGCCAACGCCGCCGCCCTCGCCGAGCACCACCTGGGGGCGGCGAAGGGGGCGCGGCACTCGCTCTTCCTCACCGTCTCCACCGGCATCGGCGGCGGGGTGGTGGTGGACGGCCGGGTGCTCCACGGCGCCTTCGGCCAGGGGGGCGAGGTGGGGCATCTGGTGGTGGACCCCATGGGCCCCTACTGCGGCTGCGGCAACCGCGGCTGCCTGGAGGCGGTGGCCTCGGGGCGGGCGCTGGAGCGGGACGCCGCCTACGTCTTTGGCCGCCCGCTCCGCGCCGCCGAGCTCTTCGAGCTGAAAGACCCCCGGGCCCGGGCGCTTACCGCCGCCTCGGCGGAGTGGGTGGGGATCGCGCTTGCCAGCCTGCAGCGGGTCTTGGACCCGGAGGTGATCGTGCTCGGGGGCGGGGTGGCCCTGGGCGGGGGGCGCCGCTACCTGGCGGAGGTGCGCCGGGCCTACCGCGAGCGGATGAAAAACTTTCAGGAGGCGCGGATCGTCCGGGCCCGCCTAGGCCGCCGGGCCGGGGTCATCGGGGCCGCCCTCGCCGCCCTCGAGGTGGCAGGCGTCGCCGACCGGGCCGGCCTGGCCGTCGGGAAAGACCACCCGGCTTAGCGAGGCGTTCGGCACCCGAAGCCGCCAGGGGGCGCCCTCCTCGAGCCCGAGCGCCATCCAGACGAAGACCCGCACCACCCCGGCGTGGGCCACCACCAGGTGGCGGCCCTCGGGGAGTTCGGTGAGGAAGGCCTCGAGCCGGGCCCGGAGGTCGGAGAGGCTCTCCCCGCCCGGGAGCCGGGTGTTCCAGGGGTCTTTGCGGCTTCGTTCCATCACCGCGGCGTAGCGCTCGAAGATCGCCTCCCGGGGCTTGCCGGCGAGTTCGCCGACGCAGAGCTCGCGGAGCCGGGGGTCTGCGATGGGGCGGAGGCCGAGGGCCCGGCCCAGGATCTCGGCGCTCTCCCGGGCGCGGGAGAGGTCCGAGGTGTAAAGCCGGTCGAAGCGGGTCGGCCAGCGGCGAAGCCGGGCCGCCAGCCGCTCGATCTGGCGCCGCCCGACTTCGGAGAGCGGCACGTCGAGCTGTCCCTGCCAGACGCCGGCGCGGTTTTTCTCGGTCTCGCCGTGGCGGACCAGCCAGAGCTCCACGGGGGTAGCATACGGGTATGAAACGTCTCGTGGTGCTTGGCCTGCTGCTGGCGTGGGCGCTGGCGGCCAAGGTGCCGGTGACCGCGCTCCACCTGGTGCCGGGGGTGCTCTGGCCCGCCCCCACCTACCGCCTTCTGGGCGAGGACTGCCAGAAGGTCCAAAAGGCGCTGCCGCTCCCCCAGGGCAAGGCGCTCAAGGACGCCCAGTGCTACCGCATGGTGGTGGCGAGCCCCGACGACGCCGCCACCTACCTCTACTTCCTGGCCCGGGGGCTCTCCCAGAACTTTCAGCTTTTGAAGGAGGAGATGCAGGGGGAGGACGCGCTGGTGCAGATCTGGCAGGGGAAGCCGGGGCAGCTCTACCTCTACTTGAAGCTCGAGAAGGGCGGCTTCTTCGTGGTCGCCGGCTGGCTGGTGGAAAAACCGGCGGCTACGCCGGCGAGTCCGGGTTCCTAAGCAGCTCGCGGGCGGCTTCCTCGGGGCTCTTCTCGCCGGATTCCACCTGGCGCAAGAGCGGCTCCGCGCCCTCGGCGAGCCGGCGGCCCCACTCCTGGATCACCGCCTGGATCTCGAAGCGGGCCCGGTCCAGCCGGTGGGGCTCGAGGAGGCCCTTTTCCTCCAGGTGGGCGCGGTGGGCGCGGATGGCCTCGAGCACCTCGGCCACCCCCTCGCCGCGGCTGGCCACCGTGGTCAGGATCGGCACCTGCCAGCCGCTGGGGTGGGGCGGGGCCAGCTCCAAGGTGGCCTTCAGCTCTTCCACCAGGCGCGGCCCGCCCGGGAGGTCGAACTTGTTGACCACGATCAGGTCGGCGATCTCCATCACCCCGGCCTTGAAGGCCTGGACCGCGTCGCCGGCGGCGGGGGTGAGCACCAGCACGGTGGTGTCGGCGACCCGGGCGATGTCCACCTCGCTCTGGCCTACCCCCACGGTCTCGATGAAGACCCAGTCGAAGCCGAAGGCCTCGAGCAGGCTGAGCGCCGCCACCGTGGCCCCGGCCAGGCCCCCCAGCGCCCCTCGGCTGGCCATCGAGCGGATGAAGACGCCCTCGTCCTGGTAGTGGCGCATCATCCGGATGCGGTCGCCGAGCACGGCGCCGCCGGTGAAGGGGCTGGAGGGGTCGACCGCCAAGACGGCGACGGTCTCGCCGGCGCGCCGGGCCTCCTCGATCAGCCGGTCGGCCAGGGTGCTCTTCCCCGAGCCCGGGCTGCCGGTGAGGCCCACCACCTGGGCCCGGCGGCGGCCCCGGAGCGACTTTAAAAGCTCGGCGCCCGCCGGGTGGCCCGACTCCACCAGGGTGATGGCCCGGGCCAGCGCCCGGCGGTCGCCGGCGAGAAAGCGCTCTTTTAACTCCTCGGTCATGGATGCACGAAGACCGGCCGGCCCGCGCGCTCGAGCACTTCCCGGGTCACCGAGCCGAGGAAACGGGCCTCCTTGGAGCGCCCGATGAAGACGGCGTCGGCGTCGCTCTCATGGACGAAGTTGCAGAGCACGTCCACCGGGTCGCCCTCGCGGATCACCGGCTCGGCGCCGTAGGGCTCGGCGATCTTGGCGAGCTCCTTGGCCAGTTTCTCGAGGTAGTCGGGGCCCAGCACCTCCTTGGGGTCGGGCATGTGCACCGGGATCGGCGGCTCCGGGATGGGCTCGACCACGTGCAAAAGGGTGATCCGGGCGCCGGCGGCGTCGGCGATTTTTTTGGCCAGCTCGAGCGCCCGAAGCGAGGGCTCGGCCAGCCCGGTGGCCACCACCAGGTGCTTAAAGGGCCGCACCTCGGCCTCGGCCCGGGTGGCCACCACCGGCTTGCCGGAGAGCTCGATCACCCGCTCGGTCACCGAGCCGAGAAGCCGCTCCAAGAGCCCCTCGGGGCCGTGGGTGCCCATGGCGATCAGGTCGGCGTTCTTGGCGTGCTTCAGGATGACCTGGAGGGGCTTGCCCTCGTCGATGATGTGCTCGGCGTTGGGCTCCAGCTCCTTGAGCTTCTCGGTGAGGTAGGCGATCAGCTCCCGGCGGCGCTCCTCGAAGGTCTTGGCCAGCATCTCGTCCCAGTAGTCGCCGTAGACCTTGCTGCGCACCGGGTACTCGATGGCGTGCAAGAGGACGAGCTCGCCCTTCAAGAGGTCCCGGAGCTGGCGGGCCACCGCCAGCGCCTTAGCCGAGGCTTCCGAAAAGTCCGTGGGGTGTAGGATCCGCATCAGGCACCTCCCATGGCCACCGTCGCCACCTCGACCCTGACCCCCTTGGGCAGGGCGGCCACGCCGACCACCGCCCTCGCGGGGTAGGGCTCCTTGAAGAACTCGGCGTAGACCCGGTTGAAGGCCTGGAAGTCGGCGATGTCGCTGAGGTAGGCGGTGACCTGCACCACCCGATCGAGGCCACTACCGGCGGCCTCGAGAATGGCCTTGACGTTCTCCAAAACCTGCCGGGCCTGGTCCTCGATGCTGCCCTCGACCAGGGTGCCGTCGGGCCGCAGGGGGATCTGGCCGGAGACGAAGACGAAGCCCCCCGCCTTCACCGCCTGGCTGTAGGGGCCGATGGCCTCGGGGGCACGGCGGGTTTCCACCTTTTCCATACCCATAACTTACCTCAACTAGCCGCGCTGGTTGAGCAGAACGTAGGCCAAAAGCCCGAGCCAGAGCAGCAGCAGCACGATCTCGCTGAGCCGGTACTTGGGCGGGCGCTTGGGCAGGACCAGCTCGGTCTCCCCGCTGCGGGCGCGGATGTAGACCGGCTGGTCGCTGGAGAGCAGCAGGGCGTAGGGCTTCTCGCCCCCCTCCGGGACCCGGTCGGCCCGCACCGCCAGGGTGGTGATGTTGTCGGGCCCGCCCCAGGCGTTGGCCAGCTCCACCAACCGGCCCACCGCCTGCTCCAGGTTGGGCTCGCCGGTCAGCACCCGGGCGATCGCCTCCTCGCCGAGGACGCCGTGGAGGCCGTCGGTGGAGAGGAGCAGGAGGTCGCCGGGCTTGAGCTTCAGGCCGAGCAGGTCCACCTCCACCTCGGGGAAGGTGCCCAGCGCGTTGGTGATCACGTTCTTCCAGCGGTGGCCGCGGGCGTCCTCGGGACGGAGGAGCCCCTCCCGCACCCGGTCGGCGACCCAGGAGTGGTCCTGGGTGAGCTGGACCAAGAGGCCGTTTCGCAGGAGGTAGGCCCGGGAGTCGCCGACGTGGGCGATCAGGGCGTAGGGGAAGTCCACCACCAGCGCGGTGGCGGTGGTGCCCATGCCCTCGGCGCGTCCGCTTCGCGCCGCCTGGTAGATGCGGCGGTTGGCCTCCTCCATGGCGTCGGCCAGGAGCGCCGGCGAGGGGTCGCGCTCGATCAGGTGCTCGACGATGGTATCCACCGCCATGCGGGCGGCCCGGTCGCCGTGGGCGTGCCCGCCCATGCCGTCGGCGACGACGAAGACGCCCCCGTAGGGGGTGAGCTGGTAGCCGTAGGCGTCCTCGTTGCGTTCGCGCTTCTGGCCGGGGTGGCTCAGCGCCGCCACCGCCAGTGCCGCCTCTGCTTCGGGCACGGTACGATTATACGCGTCGCCTCAGGGGAACTTCTTGAGCGCGTCGGAGATCTTGTCCAGCGCGTCGGCGTCGCCTTCGGCGACCTCGGCGGCGCAGACCGCGACGTACTCCTTCAAGAACATCGCCGCCGCCGACTCCATGGCGCGCTTGGTGGCGGTCATCTGGGTGAGGACCTCGTCGCAGGCCCGGCCGTCGGCGATCATCTTCTGGAGCCCGCGGACCTGGCCTTCGATTCGCCGAAGGCGCTTCAAGAGGGCTTCCAGGGTTTCGTCGCCCAGGTCGTGGGTGCGCATGCCCTCAGTATACGCCTACCCCCTATCATTTTTCGCTCAGGGGTTTCTCTTCCCAGGCGATCAGTTCGGCGGCGAAGATCTCCTTGAGGCGCTTAAAGCGGGGGTCTTCCAGCAGGCTGCCTTTGGCGGCGGGGGGCGTCCTGGCCTCCGGGGGCGGCGTCGGCGGCGGGGGCGGAGGGGACGAGCTCTCCTCGTCCTCCTCGCCGGCGACGGCCTCGCCGTCTTCCACCCGGACCTCGATCTCGCCCGCGCCCAGGGTTTTTTGGGCCAGGGGCAAGAGCCGCGCGCGCTCCGCCCGCGCCCGCTCGATGTGGAAGCGGAGGTGGGGGGCGAAGCGGAGGACGAGGGTCTTCCCCGAGAGCTCGGGCCGGGCCTCCCGGACCACCGCCCGCAGCGGCGTCGGCAGGGCCTCCAGGAAGGCCTGCCAGCGGCCGGGGTCGAGGGGCCCGGGGCCTTCCGACGGGGCGGGTTCGGGCTCGGCCGGGGCCGGGGTTTCGGGCTGGGAAGCGGCGGATTCGGCGGGCTTCGGGGGCGCCTTTTGGGGTTTGGGCTTGGGTTCTTCGGGCGCTTTTTGTGCGGCTTTGGGGGCGGGGGGCTGGGCAAAGAGCGCCTGGTGGGCGCGCAGGAGGGCGAGCTCGAGGCCCAGCCGCGACTCGTCCTTGGCCAGCCGCTGGTCCGCCTCGTCCAGGGCCAAAAGCGCCGCCACCAGGGCGTCCTTCGGCTCCTTGACCAGGCGTTCCTTCAGGGCCTGCT
>JAMOVS010000094.1 GCA_027061845.1 Thermaceae bacterium | reverse complement strand
TGTCGGCGCCCTGCTCGCGGACGAAGGGGCCGACCATGACGCCGTTGCCGAGGGACTTCGACATCACCGCCGGCTTCCAAAGGTGCATCCGGCCGTCCTCGCCCTTTCGGAGCTCGGCCCCCATCTTTTTAAGCTCCTCGAGGGTGAGCTCGTTTTTCTCAAGCTCGAGGCGAATCCGGGTCTCTTCGGGCAGCCGAACGAGCTCGCCCTCGACCTCGACCGGACCGAAGTCGGTCCAGCCGAGCACCATGCCCTGGGTGAAAAGGCCCTCGAAGGGCTCGTCCACCGCGACGAGGTCCATGTCGTGGAGGACCTTGGTGAAAAAGCGGGAGTAGAGCAGGTGGAGCACGGCGTGCTCGATGCCGCCGATGTACTGGTCCACCGGCATCCAGAAGTCCGCCTTCTCCCGGGCGAAGGGCAGCGCGTCGTTCTTGGGGTCGGTGTAGCGGAGGTAGTACCAGGAGGAGTCGACGAAGGTGTCCATGGTGTCGGGGTCGCGCCGGGCGGGGCGGCCGCATTCGGGGCAGGTGGTGTTAATGAACTCGGGGTGGGCCTCGAGGGGGCTCTTCCCTTTCGGGCGGATCTCCTCGACGTCCTTGATCTCGGGGAGCTTGACCGGGAGCTCCTCGAGGGGCACCGGGACCACGCCGCAGTGCTCGCAGTGGACCATGGGGATCGGGGTGCCCCAGTAGCGCTGGCGGCTTATGAGCCAGTCGCGGAGGCGGTAGTTCACCGCTTTCTTGCCGAGGCCCTTTTCCTCGAGCCAGGCGGTGACCTTGGCCTTGCCCTCCTCGCTGGGGGTGCCGTCGAAGATCCCTGAGTTCACCATTACGCCGGGCTCTTCAAACGCCTCTTCAAGGGGCTCGGGGAGCTCGCCGTCCTTGGGCTTGATGACCGGTCGGATTTCGAGGCCGTACTTCTTCGCAAACTCGAAGTCGCGCTGGTCGTGGGCGGGCACCGCCATGATGGCGCCGGTGCCGTAGCCCATCAGCACGTAGTCGGCGACGAAGATGGGGATCTTCTCTCCGGTGGCGGGGTTTTTCGCGTAGGCCCCGGTGAAGACGCCGGTCTTCTCCC
Organism: Thermaceae bacterium; assembly: GCA_027061845.1. Lineage (GTDB taxonomy): Bacteria > Deinococcota > Deinococci > Deinococcales > Marinithermaceae > WFXV01. The sequence goes on along the minus strand of JAMOVS010000094.1, from coordinate 1,007 downwards.
GGCCCTCGGCCTGGCGCTCGACCTCGGTCTTCTGCTTGGCGGCCTCGATGTAGGCCCGGACCTCCTCCCGGCGATCCGGCGTCGCCAGGTGCAGCGCGAGCGGGTGCTCGGGGGCGATCACCATGAAGGTGGCGCCGAAGAGGGTGTCGGGGCGGGTGGTGAAGACCTTGAGGGTCTCCCCCGGGTGGCCCTCGACCGGGAACTCGATCTCGGCGCCCTCGCTCTTCCCGATCCAGGCCCGCTGCATCGCCTTGACCTTTTCGGGCCAGCGCTCGAGCTTGTCGAGGTCACGGAGGAGCCGGTCGGCGTAGGCGGTGATCTTAAAGAACCACTGCTCGAGCTTTTTCTTCTCGACCAGGGTGTCCTCGTGCCGCCAGCAGCGGCCGTCGATCACCTGCTCGTTGGCCAGCACGGTCTGGCACTTGGGGCACCAGTTGACCTCCGACTCGGCGCGGTAGGCGAGACCGCGCTCGAACATCTTGATGAAGAACCACTGGTTCCACTTGTAGTAGTCGGGCTCGCAGGTGGTGACCTCGCGGTCCCAGTCGTAAAGGATCCCCATCAGATTCAGGGACTCCTTGGCCCGCTCGATGTTCTTGTAGGTCCACTCGCGGGGGTGGAGGCCGAACTTGAGGGCGGCGTTCTCCGCCGGCAGGCCGAAGGCGTCCCAGCCCATGGGGTGGAGCACCTCGAAGCCCTGCATCTTGAGGAAGCGGGCCAGGGCGTCGCCCATGGTGTAGTTCTTGAGGTGACCCATGTGCAGGTCGCCGGAGGGGTAGGGGAACATCTCGAGGACGTAGAACTTCTTCCCCTCCTCCTTCGCCTTCATCAGGCCGATCTCGTTCCAGTAGCGCTGCCACTTGGGCTCGATGGCGTGGGGGTTGTACTTCTCCATGGCTCCTCTCGCGAAAGAGTATACGCCGGGGCGATTCCCCCGGCGTCCGATTCGTCCCTTACCTAGGGGCGGTAGCCGCCCGGCGGCAGCCGGCGCCAGCGGCGCTGGCGGA
>JAMOVS010000093.1 GCA_027061845.1 Thermaceae bacterium | reverse complement strand
GGGTCGGCCTCGAGGTAGGAAAGGGCCTCCTCGGCCCGCCCCAGCCCGAGGAGTGCCCGGCCCTTTAGGAGGGGATCCCTGGCGTAGGCGAGCGCCTCCTCATAGCGGCGGGCGGCGAGCAGGCCGGCCACCGCCTCCTGGCTGCCGCCCTCGGCCAGCCGCACGAGCCCGGCCACCGCCGCCGGCTTCAGGAGCTCGGCGCGGTAGAGCCGGGCGGCGGCCTCGGCCTCCCCGGCCCGTTCCAAGACCGCCGCCGCCCAGAGCCGGGCCCCTTCCCCCTCCTCCGCCAGGACGAACCGGGCCCAGCGCACCCGCTCGGGTGCGGAAAGCGCCCCGTCCTCGGCCAGGGCACGGGCAGCCAGCACAGCGGCGTAGCTCGGCTCCCGGGAAAGCGCCCGAAGCGCCGCCCGGTCTCCTCGAGCCAGCGCCCGCTCGAGGCCCGCGTAGGGCTCAGGCAGGCGCATGCCGGCCGCCTCGGGCGCGGGGGCGCGGGAGAAAAACGCCGCCCCCGCGGCCAGGAGCCCGAGCAACCCCAAGACGGCCAGCCTCCGGCGCATTGCGCCTACCCTACTGGACAAAATCCTAAAGGCGGATTAGCATGGTGCATGCGGCGTGGGGCCGTGGCGCAGTTGGGAGCGCGCCTGAATCGCACTCAGGAGGTCAGGGGTTCAAATCCCCTCGGCTCCACCAAGAAGGGCGGCCTTTGGCCGCCCGCTTGCTTTTCGCTGTGCATAACTTCGAGCCAAAACAGGAAGTTTTGTTAACCTGGTAAAGCTATGCCTCGGGGTGCGCTGGCATTCATCGCATTGTTCGGCCTTGCATTTGCCCAGATCGAGGCCCGCTTCGTGGTCTACGACCACCTGCTGGTGGGCGGCGAGCTCAAGAGTTACGTGGGCACGATCAAGCGGACCATCCACAGCGAGGCGGAGCTGCTCCGCTGGATCGAGGAGCTGGAGCGCCCGCCCAAGGACGCCCGCTTCGTCTACAGCCGGGAGCTGGGCTGGTACGCGGTGGAGAAGGTGGGCTACCGCATCCCCCGGGAGGAGGCGCTGGCCGCCTACCGCCAGGCCCGGGCCGCCGGCAAGAAGGTCTTCTACCTCCCCCAGGAGGTGCAGGAGCCCCGGCGGAGCGTCCACGGCCTCGAGCTCCGGGGCATCCGCGAGCTGGTCGCCGAGGGGGTGACCGACTTCCGGGGCTCCTCCTGGAACCGGGTGCGGAACCTGCGCCTGGCGGCCAAGCGGCTGGACGGTACGATCATCCCCCAGGGCGCGGTCTTCTCCTTCAACCAGGCGCTGGGGCCGGTGGACGAGGAGCACGGCTACCAAGAGGGCTACGTCATCCTCGGCGACCGCACCGAAAAGGGCGTGGGGGGCGGGGTCTGCCAGGTCTCGAGCACGGTCTACCGGGCCGCCTTCTTCGCCGGGTTGCCGATCCTGGAGCGCAAACCCCACTCCTACCAGCTCCGCTACTACCGGCCCGCCGGGCTCGACGCCACCGTCTACGCCCCCTGGGTGGACCTCAAGTTCAAGAACGACACCCCCGGCGACCTGCTGCTCCGGACCTACGTCCGGGGTACCAAGCTGATCGTCCGGCTCTTCGGCACCAAGGACCGCCAGGTGGAGTGGAAGGGTCCCATCTACCTGGAGCGGAAGCCGCCGCTCCCGCCCCGGGAGATCGTCGACGAGAGCCTGCCCCCGGGCAGCCGCAAGCAGGTGGACTGGCCCGCCGCCGGGGCCAAGGTGGAGATCCTCCGCACCGTTCGCTACGCCGACGGGCGGGTGCTGGAGGAGTCCTTCCTCAGTACCTACAAGCCCTGGGGGGCGATCTACCTGGTCGGCCCCAAGCCCCCGCCGGCGGCGCCGGAGCCCGCGCCGCTGAGCCAGAAACCCTAGGCGCCGTACTTCTGCAGCTTGCCCCCGTGGGCCAGCATCAAGGGCAAAAGCACCGGGCCAAGAAGCGCGCCCAGCGAGCCCTTCGCCGCCTCGTCCTCGGTGAAGCGGCGGGCGGCGTCGTTCCGGAGGTAGGGCCCCTGGAGCAGGACCGGCACCGGGTGCCAGGAATGGGCTTTCAAGACCGCCGGGGTCGAGTGGTCGCCGGTGATGAGGAGCACGTCGGGCTTTAGATCGAGGAGCTCGGGGAGCAGGGCGTCGAAGAGCTCGATCCGCTCCACCTTGCCCTCGAAGTCGCCGTCCTCGCCCTTGGAGTCGGTCTTTTTGAAGTGGAGGTAGAAGAAGTCGTAGTCCTGCCAGGCCTCCCTTAGAGCCTCGAGCTTGGCCCGGGGCCGGTCGGGGTCCTCCTCGTCCTCGCGAAGGCTGAGGGCCTCCATGCCCACCAGCTCGGCCACCCCGCGGTACATCGGGTAGCTGGCGATGGCGGCGGCGCGCACCTGGGCCACCTCGGGGAGCTTGGGGAAGTCGGGCTTTTTGGAAACCCCCCGGAGGAGAACCCCGTTGATCACCGGCTCGTCCTTGAGCACCTCGCGGGCGAGCTCGACGAAGCGGTTCAGGATCCGGGCGGTCTTGGCGCTGGCGGCGTCCGCCGGGTCCTCGGGCTCGGCCGGGCGCGGGGGCACGCCGGTGGTCTGGGGGTCGGTGTCGCTGACCCGATCGCCCAAGCCCTCCCCCCGGAGGACGAGCACGAAGCGGTGCTCGCTCTCGGTGTAGAGCTCGACCTTGACCCCCTCGATCTCCTGGATCTTGGCCTTCAGCTTCTCGATCACCCGCCGGTTCTCCTCGGTGGGAGGCCGGCCGGCGCGGCGGTCCTTGATGGTGCCGTCGGGGTTCAAGGTGGCGAAGTTGCCCCGCACCGCCACGTCCCCGGGCCCGAGCGGGATGCCCAGACCGAGCGCCGAGAGCACCCCCCGCCCCACCCGGTACTTGAAGGGGTCGTAGCCGAAGATCGAAAGGTGCCCCGGCCCCGAGCCGGGGGCGATCCCCGGCGCCACCGGGGTGAAGAGCCCGAGCGCCGAGCGCTCCGCCAGCCGGTCCAGGTTCGGGGTCTTGGCGGCGGCCAGCTCGGTGGGGCCGCCCGGCTCCTTGGGCAGGCCGCCGACCCCGTCCAACACCACCAGGAGGATCTTGCTCGGGGTCTTCTTCGAAAGTTCCCTGAGTTCCAAGAGGAGGTCCATGGCTCCATTATGCGCGCGATAATGGGGAGGTGCGACCGCGGGGCAAGTTCTGGCTCGAGTCCGAGGACGGCCGCTACCTGATGGGCCCCCGGACCCTCCGGCTTTTGCGTGCCATCGAGGAGACCGGAAGCCTGAAGGCGGCGGCCCGGGCCGCTGGCTTTTCCTACCGCGCCGCCTGGGCCCGGCTGCGCGAGGTGGAATCGGCCCTCGGCTTCCCCTTGGCGGTCTCCCAAAGCGGCGGCGAGGGCGGCGGCGGCACCCGGCTCACCGAGCGGGGCCGGGACTTCCTGGCCCGCTACCAGCGTTTCCTCGAGGCCGCCGAGGCCGGGGTGAAGCGGGCCTTCGAGGAGGCCTTCGGCGATAATGGGCGGCATGGATAAGACCCGGGTGCTCTTCGTCTGCCTCGGCAACATCTGCCGCAGCCCCATCGCCGAGGGGATCTTTCATAAAGAGGTGAAAACGCGGGGCCTCGAGGCCCGCTTCGAGGCCGACTCCGCCGCCACCGGCCCCTGGCACGTGGGCGAGCCCATGGACCCCCGGGCGGCGGCGGTCCTGAAGCGCCACGACGCCTACTTCGACCACGTGGCCCGCCAGGTCACCCCCGAGGACTTCGAAACCTTCGACCTCATCCTGGCCGCCGACCGCGAGGTCGAGCGCGAACTCTTGCGCCGGGCCGGGCGCCACCGGGAAAAGGTCCGGCTGATCACCGA
>JAMOVS010000092.1 GCA_027061845.1 Thermaceae bacterium | reverse complement strand
CTTGCCCGCCTCGAGCTTCCCAGCGAGGGGCCGGTCCTGATCCACGGCGACCTCTGGTCGGGCAACGTCCACATGAGCACGCGCGGCCCCGCCCTGATCGACCCCTCGGTCTGGAGCGGCGAGCGGGGCGTGGACCTCGCCATGATGCGGCTTTTTGGCGGCTTCCCGGAAGCCTTCTGGCAGGAATACGAGGCCCTCCACCTCCTGCCCCCCGAGGTCCGGGAGGCGCTTCCCTGCTACCAGCTCTACTACCTTTTGGTGCACGTCCACTTCTTCGGCGGCGGCTACCTCTCAAGCCTCCGCCGGGCGCTCGCCGCCTGCCCTTAGCGAGCCTGGTTCGCGGCCACCAGGAGGGGATCCCAGACCGGGCTGAAGGGCGGGGCGTAGGCGAGGTCGAGCGCCCGCAGGTCCTCGACCGTGCCCTTTTTGTATAAAAGCGCCGCCACCGCGTCGATGCGGAGCGCGTCGTTCCGGTGTCCGACCACCTGGGCGCCGAGGAGCCGGCCGGTGCCCTCCTCGTAGACCAGCTTGACCACGAAGGGGTGGCCGCCCGGCATGTAGTGGGCGCGGTCGCGGCTTTTGATCATCACGCCCTTGGCGGCGTAGCCCTTTTTCTTGGCCTCGGTCTCGGTGAGGCCGGTCACCGCCACCGCGCGGTCGAAGATGCGGGTGATGGCGGTGCCCAGCACCCCCCGGAAGGCGGCCCGCTTGCCCCCGATCACGGTGCCGGCGGTGCGGCCGTGCTTGTTGGCCACGTCGCCGAGCGGCAGCCAGTAGGGCTCGTCGGTGATCAGGTGGCGGCTTTCGGCCACGTCGCCGGCGGCGAAGACGCCTTCCAAATTGGTGCGCATCGCCGCGTCCACCTGGATCGCCCCGGTGGGCCCGAGCGCCACCCCGAAGCTCCTCGCGAGCTCCACGTTGGGGCGGATGCCCACCGAGAGCAATACCAGGTCGGCCTCGAGGCGGCCGGCGGTGGTATCCACCGCCGCCACCTTCCCCTGGCCCAGGATCGCCTCCAGCCGGGTGCCGGTGAGGAGCTCGACGCCGTGCTTTTTAAGCTCCTCGGCGACGATCTCGCTGAGCTCGGGGTCGACCATGGGCAGGACCCGGTCCTCGGCCTCGACCACGGCGACCTCGAGGCCCCGGCTCTTGAAGGCCTCGGCGACCTCGAGCCCCACGTACCCCCCGCCGACGATCACCGCCCGACGGGCGCCTTGCATCCACTCCCGGATGGCCAGGCCGTCCTCGGGGATCCGGAGCACGAAGACGCCCGGGAGGTCTACCCCGGGCAGATCCGGCACCACCGGCCGGGCGCCGGTGGCCACCACCAGGTGGTCGAAGCGCTCCTTGAACTCCCGGCCCTCGTCCAGGGACGCCACCGTGACCTGGCGGTTTTCGTAGTCCACCGCCACCACCTCGTGGCGGGTGAGAGCGGCGATGCCCTGCTTCTTGAACTGCTCCGGGGTGCGGGCCACCAAGTCCTCGACCTGCTCCACCTCTCCGGAGAGGAAGTAGGGCAGGCCGCAGGCGCCGTAGGAGACGAAGTGGGTTTTCTCGAAGGCGACGACCTCGAGCTCCGGGTTTTCCCGCTTGGCCTTCGCCGCGGCGCTCATGCCCGCGGCCACGCCACCGATGACGACGAGACGCTCGCTCATGCTCCCCACTATAGTGAAAGGCATGACTCGCCGGTCAGATCGTTGGGACTTCACCGCGCTGTTTGAGACCCCCAAAGCCTTCGAGTCCGCCCTCGCCGAGCTCGAGCGGCGGGCCCAGGAGCTCGAAAGCCAAAAGGACGCGCTCACCGAGAACGACCCCGAGGCCTTCCTCGCCTTCCTCCGCCAGCTCGAGGCCTTCACCGACCTGGCCCAGCGGGTGCGCGCTTATGCCGCCCTCCGCTTTTACGAGGACGCGAACTCGGAAAAGGCCCAGGCGGAGCACGCCCGGGTGACCAACCTCCTGAGCGAGCTCTCGGCCCGGCTGCTCTTCTTCGAGATCTGGTGGAAGAACCTGCCCGACGAGGCCGCCGCCACCTTGCTCGAGGCCGCCGGCGAGCGCTACGGCTACTGGCTCCGCGAGCTCCGCTCCTGGCGCCCTTACACCCTTTCGGAGGAGGCCGAGCGGGCGATCCGGCTCAAGAACGTCGCCGCCCGCGCCCACGCCAAGACCTACAACGTCCTGAACAGCCGCTACCGCATCGCCTTCGAGGCCAAGGGCGAGCGCCTCGAGATCCAAAAGAGCGAGCTCGGCAAGTACACCCGCGACCCCGACCCCGCCGTCCGCCGGGCCGCCTACGACGCCGCCCTCGCCCTCTTCGAGGAGGAGGCGATCGTCCTCGGCGAGCTCTACCGCCTGGTGGTCCAGGACTGGCAGAACGAGTACGTCAAGCTCCGGGGCTTTAGTGCCCCCATCGCCGCCCGCAACAAGATGAACGACCTGCCCGACCCGGTGGTGGAGGCACTGCTTCAAGCGGTGGAGGAAGGCGCCCCGGTCTTTCAGGACTACTTCGGCATCAAGGCCCGGTTGCTCGGCGAAACGCGGCTCTCCCGCTACGACCTCTACGCCCCGGTGGCCCGCGCCGATCGCAGCTACACCTACGAGGAAGCGCTGGCCAAGGTCGACGCCGCCTTCGAGGCCTTCGACCCCGAGTTCGCCGCCTTGGCCCGCCGGGTCATCGAGGAGGGGCACGTCGACGTCTACCCCCGGCCGGGCAAGCGCGGCGGCGCCTTCTCCTACGGCCCCGCCCCCGGGGTCACCCCCTACCTGCTCCTAAACTTCCAGGGCAGCCCCCGGGACGTCGCCACCTTGGCCCACGAGCTCGGCCACGCGGTGCACGCCCTCTTGGCCGCCGACCACCCGGTCTTCACCTTCCACGCCCCGCTGCCGCTGGCCGAGACCGCCTCCACCTTCGGTGAGATCCTGCTGGTCGACGCCCTGCTCGCCGAGGAGGAGGACCCCGCCCTCAAGATCCAGATCCTCACCGACCAGCTGGATAGCGCCTACGCCACCATCGTGCGCCAGGGCTACTTCGCCCGCTTCGAGATCGAGGCCCACCGGCGGCTCGCCGAGGGCGCGCCGCTCTCGGCCGCCCACGAGGCCTACTTCGAGACCCTAAAGGCCCAGTACGGCGAGGCGGTGGAGCTCTCCGAGGCCTTCCGCTTCGAGTGGCTGATGGTGCCGCACTTTTACCACACGCCCTTCTACGTCTACGCCTACGCCTTCGGCCAGCTTCTGGTCTACGCCCTCTACCGCCGCTACCAGGAGGAGGGCCGGGACTTCCTGCCCCGGCTCAAGCGCATCCTCTCGGCGGGCGGTTCGGTGGCCCCGATCGAGCTCCTCGCTCGCGAGGGCTTCGACGTCGAGGACCCCGCCTTCTGGCGCCAGGGCTTCGCGTACTTGCGCGACCGGATCCAGGTGCTGGCCCAGCTCACGCGCTAGGCAAAACCCCGCCGATCGATTAAGATGCGTTGTTTTATGGAACTGCGCAACCTTGCCATCATTGCCCACGTCGACCACGGGAAGACCACCCTGGTCGACGCGATGCTGAAACAGGCCCAGGCGCTGGAGCGGGGCCAGGAGGACGACGAGCGGATCCTGGACAGCGGCGAGCTCGAGCGCGAGCGCGGCATCACCATCCTGGCCAAGAACACCGCCGTGGTCTGGAACGGCGTCAAGATCAACATCGTCGACACCCCCGGCCACGCCGACTTCGGCGGCGAGGTGGAGCGGGCGCTCTCGATGGTCGACGGCGTGCTGCTCTTGGTCGACGCCGCCGAAGGCCCCATGCCCCAGACCCGCTTCGTGCTGCAGAAGGCGCTCGAGGCCGGCCTGTTGCCCATCGTGGTGCTCAACAAGGTGGACAAGCCCGAGGCCCGGCCCGAAGAGGTGCTGAACGAGACCTTCGACCTGATGGTCGAGCTGGGGGCGAGCGACGAGCAGGCCGACTTCCCCTACCTCTACGCCATCGGCCGCGAGGGGCTGGCCTGGCGCGAGGGCGAAGAGCCCGAAGACCTGACCCCGCTCTTCGAGACGATCCTGGAGCACATCCCCGCGCCGCGGGTGGAGGAAGGCCCCTTTCAGCTCAGGGTGGCCAACCTCGACTACTCCAGCTACCTGGGCAAGATCGCCATCGGCAAGGTGCACCGGGGCACGGTGAAGAAGGGCGAGACGGTGGTCATCGTGGGCGCCGCCGGCGAGCCGCGCAAGGTCAAGGTGACCGCCGCCTTCACCCACCAGGGCTTAAGCCGCCTGGAGACGACCGAGGTCCT
>JAMOVS010000091.1 GCA_027061845.1 Thermaceae bacterium | reverse complement strand
AGGTAGTAGCCGGTCTCGGTGCGGGAGATCTCGGCCGACTTCGAGATGCGCACCGGCACCACCTCGCCCGAGGCGGTGCGCACCCGGCAGAGGAAGAAGTTCCCCTCGCTCTTCAGGTAAGGGTCGCGGCGGAAGAACATCTACCGCCAGTCTACGAGGCGGTGGAGGAGTCTGGCGAGCAGGGCCCCCCGGGGGACCAGGCTGCTCTTCAGGATGTGCTCGGTGGGCTGGTGGGCGCCCCCTCCCCGGGGGCCGAGCCCGTCCAGGGTGGGCACCCCCTTGGCCTGGGTGAAGTTGCCGTCGGAGCCGCCCCCCACCCGTCCAGGGCCGACGTCGAAGCCGAGGGCCCGGGCCTCCTCGCGGGCCAGCTCGAAAAGCCGCATCGAGTCCGGGGTGGGTTCCATCGGGGGGCGGTTCAGCCCGCCCTCGACCTTGACCCGGGCGCCGGGGACCTGGGGGCGGTAGTCGGCGAGGGCCTCCTCCACCCGGCGGGCCTCCTCCAGGTTCCAGGCCCGGAGATCCACCAGCAGGTCGGCTTCGGGGGCGACCACGTTGGCGGCGAATCCGCCCTCGATCACGTTGGGGCCCACGGTGGTGCCCTTCTCCAGGTCCTCCTGGGCCTTGGCGTAGAGGACGAAGTGGGCGGCCTCGACCACCGCGTTTACCCCCTTCTCCGGCTCCACCCCCTGGTGGGCGGCCTTGCCCTTGACGTGGACGCGGAAGAGCCCCACCCCCTTGCGGGCCACCTTGAGGTCGCCGTTCTTGGTGGGGGCCTCGAGGACCAGGGCGGCGTCCGCCAGGGTGGCCTCCTGCAGGATGACCTCGCGGGAGGCCTCGGAGCCGATCTCCTCGTCGGGGGTGAGCAGGATGGTGAGGTGGGGGTGCTCCAGCCCGGCGGCGATCAGGTTGCGCACCGCCCAGGGGATGAAGAGCAGTCCCCCCTTCATGTCGTAGATGCCGGGGCCGTAGATGCGGTCGCCTTCCTCGCGCCAGAGCTGCTTCCAGGAGCCCTTGGGGTGCACGGTGTCGTAGTGGGCGAGAAGCAGCACGTTGGGCCCCCGGCCGCGGCGGGTGACCTTGAGCAGGGGGCCGGTGACCAGCTCGATTCGCTCGACCCGGCCCAAAAGGGCAAAGCGCCCCTCGAGCCAGGCCGCCGCCGCCCGCAGGGACTTCAAGCACTCGGCCCGCTGTTCCTTTTTGAGGCGGGCCGAGCAGCTTGGGGTTTCGAACCCGACCAGGGTTTTGAGGTCGGCCAGGTAGGCGGGGAGGGTGGCTTGGAAGTCAGCGAGCGTGTCGGCGGCGACGCGAGGCATCTCAAGACGCGATTATACCCCGCTTTTTGCGCCCTCCTCCGGGAAGTTCAGGGTCTCTTCCACCAGCCAGTCGACCACCGCTTCGGGGCTGCCGCTCTCCTCGAAGATCCGGAGCTGCTGGTCGGCCGAGGTGCCGCGGTCGAGGATGCGGTAGACGTGTTCCACCGCCCAGCGGGAGTCGAGCTCGTCCAGCACCTCGTCGACGAACTCGACCAGCTCGACCATCAGGTCCCGGGCCCATTTCTCCCGGCGCTCGCCGAAGTCGATCAGCTTGCCCTCGAGGCCGTACCTCGCCGCCCGCCAGAGGTTCTCCTCGATCATCGGCGTGGGGTAGATGCGGAAGGTGATGTTGTCCTGGCGCATCAGGTAGTGCTTGTAGACCAGCGCCTGGGCCAGGGCCGCCACCGCGATCACGTCCATCGGGTTGGTGGCCAGGTCGAAGGCGCGGAACTCCAGCGTGGGGTAGGAGTGGTGGGGGCGGATCGCCCACCAGATCCGGGAGGCGTCGGGGATCGAGCCGGTCTGGATCAAGACGTCGACCAGGTGCTGGTAGGCGGCGTGGGACTCGAAGACCACCGGGATGCCGGTGCGGGGCAGGTTGCGCCAGATCAGGCTGCGGTAGCTCTTGAAGCCGGTCTTGCGCCGGCGCCAGAGCGGGCTCGAGACCGAGAGGGTGAGCAGGTGGGGGAGCATGTAGCGGAGCACGTTCATCGCGTCGATGCGGAACTCGAGGTCGGTCCCCACCCCGATGTGGACGTGGGTGCCGAAGATCAAAAGCGCCC
>JAMOVS010000090.1 GCA_027061845.1 Thermaceae bacterium | reverse complement strand
ACTACTTCGAGGCGGCCAAAAAGGACGAGGCCGCCGCCCAGCGCGCCGAGACGCTTTTGAAGACCACCGAGGAAAACCTCAAGAAAATCGAGGCCGAGCTTGCCGAAATCCAGACCCTTCCGGCGAAAGAGCTCCGAAAAAGGCTCAAAAAGGCCCGCGAAGAAGGCCCCGCCGTCGGGCTTCGCTACCGGGCGCCAGGGGGGTTCTTGGTGCGGGTGGGCCGGAACGCCAAGGAGAACGAGGCCCTCTTGCAGCTCGCCCGCTCCCAGGACCTCTGGTTTCACGCCCAGGGGGTGCCGGGGAGCCACGTCATCCTCAAGACCGGCGGCAAACCGCCGCCGCTCGAAGCCCTTCTCTTCGCCGCCCAGCTCGCCGCCTACCACTCCCGGGCCCGGGGCGAAAAGAACGCCCCGGTCGACTACACCCAGCGAAAGTACGTGCGCAAGATCAAGAAGGCACCCCCCGGCGCGGTCACCTACACCCAGGCCAAGACCCTCTTCGTGGACGCGTCCCTACCCGAAAACCTTGACGCGAGGTAAAATTTAGGGCCGTGAAACGCACCCTGATGATCGGAAAAATCCACCGCGCGACCGTCACCCAGGCCGACCTCCACTACGTCGGCTCGATTACCATCGACGAGGACCTCCTGGAGGCGGCCGGAATCCTGCCCTTTGAAAAGGTCGAGGTCTACGACATTACGAACGGCAACCGCCTCGCCACCTACGCCCTCCCCGGCGAGCGCGGCTCCGGCGTCATCGGGATGAACGGCGCCGCCGCCCGGCTGGTGCAACCCGGGGACCTGGTGATCATCGTCGCCTACGGCCTCTTCGACGAAGAAGAGGCCCGCCGCCACCGGCCGCGGGTGGTGCTGGTAGACGAAGAAAATCGCATTACCGAGGTGCGCCAAGGGTGACCCAAAGGCTCAAGACCTACTTCGAGCTGGTCCGCTTCGAGCACACGCTCTTCGCCTTGCCCTTCGCCTACGTGGGCATGCTGCTCGGGGCCCGGGGCTGGCCGGGCTGGGAGGTCTTCTTCTGGGTCACGGTGGCCATGGTGGGGGCCCGCACCGCCGCCATGGCCTTAAACCGCCTGATCGACTGGCAGATCGACGCCCTTAACCCCCGCACCCAAAACCGCCACCTCCCCCGCGGCCTGGTCCGCCCCGGCGAGGTGCTGGCGCTCGCGGTCTTCGGGGTCTTGCTCCTCGCGCTCGCCGCCCTCAACCTGAACCCGCTAACCGCCCGGCTCTTGCCGGTGGCGGTCTTTTTCCTCGTCTTCTACTCCTACACCAAGCGCTTTACCTGGACCTGCCACTACTGGCTCGGCTTCGTCATCGGGGCGGCGGCGGCGGGCGGCTGGATCGCGGTGACCGGGCGCTTCGAGCCCGCCACCTACCTGCTCTGGGCGGCGGTGGGGCTTTGGATCGCCGGGTTCGACATCCTCTACGCCACCCACGACTACGCCTTCGACAAGCGCCACGGCGTCCACTCGGTGCCCGCCCGCTTCGGCATCGAGCGGGCGCTTTGGATCGCCCGGGCCACCCACTTCGCCGCCTGGGTGCTCTTTCTCCTCGTCGGGGTAGCGGCGGGGCTTTCGTTTTGGTACTACCTCGGCGTGCTCTACACCGGCCTGGTGCTCTACTACGAGCACCGGCTGGTGCGCCCGGACGACCTCTCCAAGGTGGACCTCGCGTTTTTCCAGGCAAACGTCTTAATCAGCCTCGGGATGCTCGTCTTCGTCGCGCTCGAGGTACTGCTTTAGGTAGCGCACTACCTCGGCGGGGCCAGAAAGACGGTAGCGGGCGGCGCTTTCCCCGGGGCCGACCTTGATGGTGATCCCGTCGGGAAGGGCCCGGAACATCTGCTCGTCGGTGGCGTCGTCGCCGATCGCGACCGGGGTGCGGCCCGGGTGGCGGGCGGCCACCTCGCGGGCCACCGCCCCCTTGGTGGCCCCTTGGGGCTTGATCTCCACCACCTTCTTGCCAAAGAGCACCTCGAGGCCCTCGGGAAGCGACTCCAGAAGGGGCTTTAGCGCCCGGAGCACCGCCTCTTCGTCGGGGGCGCCGCGGTAGTGGAGGGCGAGGGCACTGCCCTTGTCCTCAGGCCTTAGGCCCGGAACCTCGGGGATTCGCTCGCGGAG
>JAMOVS010000089.1 GCA_027061845.1 Thermaceae bacterium | reverse complement strand
ACCGCCGCGAGCTGGCCAAGACCACCGGGGCCTTCGTGGACGATAAAAACTGGCACGAGCTTCGCTTCGTGCTGGAAAAGAGCGGCCGGGTGCGCTTCTGGCTGGACCACTCCCTGCTGCTCGACTGGACCGACCCCGACTACCACGCCGGCGGCTTCGGCGTGGGGTCCTTGGGGGTGGTCTCCTTCCTCGACGACCTGAAGATCCGGCGGCTTGAATAATAGCCTTCGTGGGACCGGCCGCCGTCCGGCTTACGGGAAAGGCGAGCGAGGCTCGAAGCTTCTACCGCGCCCTGGGGCTAAAGGAGGGGGCCCCGGGGCGCTGGTTCGACCCCGCCGGGCACACCCTGATCCTGGCCGATAGCCCCGAGCCCCCGGGGGCGGTGCTGGTCTGGCCGGGAGAGCCCGGCGTCTTTTACGACCTCGAGGGCAACCTGCACCGCACCGAGGCGGTCCCGGACGCCCTTCCCGGCGCCGGCCCCCGGCTGCTCGGCGTCCTTTACGCGGTGGTGGACCTGCCCGACTCGATCGCCTGGTACGAGCGCGAGCGGGGCCTGGCCCTCACCCTCTTTGACCCCGGCTCCGACTGGGCCGAGCTCGAGAGCGAGGGCGGGCTCTCGGTGCTCCTCACCTTCGGCAGCGGCGACGAACGGCGGGGGGTGGCGGTCTTCCAGGTGCCGGACGCGGCGCGCTGGGTCGAGGAGCTTCGAGGAAAGGGGCTCGAGCCCGCCTGGACCCGCAGCACCGCCTGGGGGCGGCTGGCTGCCTACGCCGACCCCTTCGGCAACCCCCTGCTCTTCATCGACCGTAGCGGTAGCGGTTCAGGTCCCTGAGGTGCCCGGTGAAGGTCTCGTTGAGGTAGAGCTTGCCCCGGGCGTGGAAGAAGTAGAGGTAGGGCTTTTGATCGGGTGAGAGGCGGCGGGCGTTCAGCACCGAGGCCAGCGCCGCCGAACCGGGGTTGTTGATCGGTCCCGGGGGCAGGCCGGCGTGGCGGTAGGTGTTGTAGGGGGAGTCGGTCTGGAAGTCCCCCGCCCGGCGGTCGAGCTCGGGCAGGTCCTTCTTCAGGGCGTAGGCCACCGTGGGGTCGGATTGCAGCGGCATCCCGATCTCGAGGCGGTTTAGGAAGACCCCGGCGATCCAGGGCATCTCCTCCTCGCTGCCGGCCTCCGCCTGGACCAGGGAGGCGAGCGTCACCCAGGCGTGCACCGTGAGGCCCAGGACGCTGAGCCGGGCCTCCCGCTCGGGAGTGAGCTCCCGCTCGAAGCGCCGCAGCATCAGCCGGACGATCTCCTCCGGCGTCGCCTCCAGCGGAATCTCGTAGGTGTCGGGAAAGAGGTAGCCCTCGAGCGTCGGCCCCTCGTCGTAGGGGGGTTTCAGCTCCGCCGGCGGCTGCATCGCCAGCGCCAGGAAACCCTCGCCGTCGAAGCCCCGGGCGGAGAGGCGCCGGGCGTAATCCTCCGCCCGCCAGCCCTCGGGAAAGGTGAGCCGCACCGTCACCGACCGGGCGGTCTCCAGCTGGCGCAGCACCGCCCGGGTTCCCTCGCCGGAGAGGCGAAAGACCCCGCTCTTGAGGCGGCGCTCGCTGCCGGTGATCCGGGCCAGCAGGGCAAACAGGCGGCCGGAACGCACCAGCCCCTCGTCCTCGAGCAACCGGCCCACCTCCTCGGCCCCGCTTCCCGGCGGGATGCGCACCACCGCGGTCTTCCCGGTGGGCGCGGTCATCGCCTGGAAGTAGAGGAACCCCGCCAGCACCAGGGCCAGCGCCAAAAACCCGGCCGCTGCCCAAAGCCGCTTCCGGGGGCGGACCGGCGGCGGCGGGGGCAGGGCGGGCCGTACCGGGTAGGGAAGCCTATCCATGGCGAGCGAGGTACCCCTCGAGCAGGGAAACGGCGGCGAGTTCGTCGAGCTTGCCCTTTTGCCGGCGGGTGCGGCGGGGCGCCCCGACGAGCTGCCGGGCGGCCAGCTTGGTGGTAAAGCGCTCGTCCTCGTAGACCACCTCGAAGCCGCGGGAGCGGAGCGCCTCGCCCAGCCGGCGGACGCGGGCCGCCTCCGGGCCCTCTTCCCCGCCGGTCCGGAGCGGGAGCCCCACCACTACCCGGCGCACCCCTTCCGCCTCCAGCCAGCGGACCAGCTCCTCGAGGTCCCGCTCGGGGTCGGTGCGCTGCAGGTAGCCCCGACCAAAGGCGAAAGGCCGGCCGAGCTCGCCCACCGCCCGACCGATCCGCGCCTCGCCCACGTCGAGCGCCGCCACCTTCACCAAGTGCATGGTATCAACCAAGGTCATGAAAAAAACCAGGTAGACTCAAAGCAAATGCTTAGCGGAAATTTACGTGACCTCCCTTTCCCATTTCTGTTGCAAGCCCTGGTCGCGAAGACGGGCATTCTCGAGCTCTGGCACCTGGAGGGTGGATCGCGCTACACGATCTACATCAAGCGGGGCGAGATCCGCTGCGTAGCCGGAGAAGACGGCTTTTTGAACAAGGAAGAGGCCAAAAACGTACTCAAATCCCTTTTTCTGGCACAAAAGGGGGCCTTCGAGTTCGCCCCCAAGGAGAACTACCGCACCCCCTGCCGGCCCGCCTTCCGCTGGCCGGTGGAGCGGGTGGTGCGTTCGCTAAACCTGCGACTGACCCGCGAGCAGCTCACCCAGACGTTCGAAGGCACGGTCTAGGTCGAAGCCGCCCCCCTGGGCGAGCTGGGGCTTGCCGCCGCCGCGGCCGCCGGCGACCTCGGCGAGCTCGCGGATGAGCTTGCCGGCGGAGAGGCCGCGCTCGGTCGCGCGCTTGCTCGCCTTCAAGACCAGCATCCCCTCCGAGCCGACCGCCACCAGGTCGGCGCCGGTCTCCTCCAGCAGCGTGTCCGCCGCCTTCCGAAGCCCGGCCATGTCGAGCCCGGAAAGGCGGGCGGCGGCGTAGCGCCAGGGGCCGGCCTCCTGCACCTGGGCCCGGCCGCCGCCCCCGAGCTGGGCCCGGGCGAGCTCCTCTTTGAGCCGCTCGACCTCGCGGCCCCTGGCCTTGAGCTCCTCTTTCAGCCCCTCGACCCGCTCGGCCAGGGTCTCGGGGGTGGCGCCGAGCTCGCCGGCAAGCTCGGCCACCCGGTCGAAAAGCCCGCGGGCATACCGCACCGCGCTCTCCCCGGCCAGGGCCTCGATCCGCCGCACCCCGGCGGAGATGCCCTCTTCGCTTTTGATCAGGAAGTAGCCGATCTCGCCGGTGCGGCGCACGTGGCAGCCGCCGCAGAGCTCCATCGAGCGCACCTCGCCCTCGACGATCCCGGCGCTGGGGGCGGCGCCCTCGACCCGGACCACCCGCACCTCGTCGCCGTACTTCTCGCCGAAAAGCGCCATCGCGCCCAGCTTGCGGGCTTCCTCCAGGGGCAGGATCTCCCAGCTCACCGGGAAGTCGGCCTGGATCCAGCGGTTGACGAGGAGCTCGATCTTTCGGATCTCCTCCGGGGTCAAGGGCTCGGGGTGGGTGAAGTCGAAGCGGAGCCGGTCGGGGGCGACCAGGCTCCCCGCCTGGCGGGCGTGGGGCCCGAGCACCGCCCGGAGCGCGGCGTGAAGCAGGTGGGTGGCGGTGTGGTGGCGCTCGGTCTCCCGCCTCCTGGGGTCCACCTTGGCCCGCACCCGCCGGCCGACCACCAGCTCGCCCTCTTCGACCTCGACGTAGTGGAGGTGGATTCCCTGGGGGCTTTTCTTGGTGGTCTCCACCTTGGCGCGGCCGCCCTCCCACTCGAGGACGCCGAAGTCGCCGATCTGGCCGCCGCCCTCGGCGTAGAAGGGAGTCTTGGAGAGCACCACCACGCCCTTCTCGCCGGGGCCGAGACGCTCGACCGCCTCTTCCCCGATCAGGATCAGGAGCACCTCGCCCTCGTCCTCCAGGGTGTAGTAGCCGGTGAACTCGGGAAGCCCGTGGCGCTCCAGGATCTCGTCCAGGGCCTCGGCGGTCTTCTTGAAGATCTCGTCGGAAAAGGCGGCGGCCTCGCGCCCCCGGCGCTGCTGCTCCTCCATCGCCCGCTTGAAGCCCTCCTCGTCCACCCGGATGCCGCGCTCGGCGGCGATCTCCAGGGTCAGGTCGAAGGGGAAGCCGTAGGTGTCGTAGAGGCGGAAGGCCTCCTCGCCGGGGAGGACGCCGCCTTCCGGGAGCTCATTGAGTAGGGCCTCGAGGCGGCGGATGCCGGCCTCGAGGGTTTCGAGGAAACGCTCCTCCTCCACCCGGATCGCCCGCTCGATGCTCTCGAGGTTCTCCCGCATCTCGGGGTAGGCGTCGCCGAGGAGCTCGGCGACGACCGGCGCAAGCCGGTAGAGGAAGGGCTCTTTGAGCCCGAGCAGGAACCCGTGCCGCACCGCCCGGCGGAGCAGGCGGCGGATCACGTAGCCGCGGCCGGTGTTGGAAAAGACCGCCCCGTCGGCGAGCGCGGCCACCACCGCCCGCACGTGGTCGGCGATCACCCGGTGGCTCACCGACTCCTGGCCCCGGTAGGGCACGCCGCTCCACTCGGCCACCCGGTCGATCAGGGGGCGGAAGGTGTCGGTGGAGTAGAAGTCCTCGACGTCCTGCAAGATCGCCGCGACGCGATAAAGCCCCATGCCGGTGTCGATGTTCTTTTGCGGCAGGGGCTCGAGCACCCCCTTCCCCGGAATCGGCCCGGTGCGGTTGAACTGGGTGAAGACCAGGTTCCAGATCTCGACGAAGCGGTCGCCGGAGCCGGTGTTCGGCCCGGTCTCGTCCGGGGTGCCGAAGCCGGGACCGCGGTCGTAGAAGATCTCGCTGCAGGGACCGCAGGGGCCGTTCGGACCCTCGCTGATCGCGTTCGCCGGCCAGAAGTTTTCGTCCTCGCCAAACCGCTGGATCCGCTCCTCGGGCACCCCCACCACGTCGCGCCAGATGGCGTAGGCCTCGTCGTCGTCCTCGAAGACCGTCACCCAAAGCCGCTCGGGGTCAAGACCCAGCCAGCGCTTGTCGGTCAAAAACTCCCAGGCCCACTGGATGGCCTCTTTCTTGAAGTAGTCGCCGAAGGAGAAGTTGCCGAGCATCTCGAAGTAGGTGTTGTGGCGGGCGGTGCGGCCGACGTTCTCGATGTCGCCGACCCGGAGGCACTCCTGGCAGGTGGCCACCCGCCGGTGCTCGCCCTCGTGGCCGGGGAAGACCGGCTTCGCCCCCATGAAGTAGGGCTTCAAGGGCACCATACCGGCGCTGGTAAAGAGCAGGCTGGGGTCGTCCTCCGGGATCAGGCTAAAAGAGGGCAAGACCAGATGGCCCTTTTCCTTGAAGAAGTCGAGGTACTTCTGGCGGATCTCGGCGGTGGTCATCAGGCCGGATTATAGCCGTTCTCGGCTTTTCGACCGAGAAGGGGTAGGCTTGGAGACGTGGAGACCTGGCTCCTCGTCGTCCGCAATCTCAAGGCCCGGCCGGTCCGGAGCCTTCTGACCCTGCTTGGGATCGTGGTGGCCACCGCCTCGATGGTGCTTTTCCTCTCGTTCGGCGAGGGGCTCAGGCACGCGCTCTCGGCGGAGATGACCAAATTCGGCCCCCAGATCCGGGTGGTCGCCGAGGGCACCGGCACCTTCGGGGTGCCGAACCCCGAGCTCGAACCCGAGGTGCTCGAAACCCTAAAGGCCCACGCCGAGGAGCTCGGGATCGCTCGGCTCTTCCCCGCCGCGGTGATGATGAAGGGCTCGGGCATGGACCCCGCCACCACCTTCCTCTTCTACGGCCTGCCCGAGGGCATTACCCCCAAGGACATGGCGCCGGCGACGAAGGTGGTCGCCGGCCGGCTCGACCCCCACCCCGACGGCGCCGTGGTCGGCAAGCAAAAGGCGGAGCTGAGCCACCTCACGCTGGGCAAGGTGCTCCGCCTCTCCCGCACCATCTCGCTGCCGGTAGTGGGCATCGTGGACGCGGGCGGGGGCTTTGCCAATAGCTTCATCTACGTGCCCATGAAGGTGGTGCAGCGTGCGCTCAACACCACCAACTACTCGGTGATCCTGGTCTACGTCAAGGAGGGCTACTCGGCCGACGAGGTGGCCCGGAGAATCGAGGAACTCATCCCCGGCGTCGACGCCCAGTCCACCACCGAGGCGGTGCAGTACGCCGAGCGGGCGATCAAGATCGGCGACGTGATCCGCTTCGGCATCAGCCTGATCGCCCTGATCGTGGGCGGGCTGCTGGTCGCCAACACGGTGATGATGTCGGTCTACGAGCGCATCCGCGAGTTCGGGGTGATGCGGGCGATCGGCGCCAAGCGCGGCTTCATCTTTCGCCTGGTGCTCTTTGAAGCCCTCTTGCTCGCCCTCTCCGGCGGCGTGCTCGGGGTGCTGGTGGGCATCCTGGGCTCGGAGGTGGTGAACCTCTACACCACCCGCGCGGTGGGGCTCGAGCTCTCGGCGGTGACGCCGCGGCTGGTCTTCTTCTCCATGCTGGTGGCGGTGACGCTCGGGCTCGTCGCCGGCGTCATTCCCGCCCGGGTGGCAAGCCGCATCTCGGTGGTCGAGGCGCTGGGGCGGGTGTGAGATGAAGGAGCCCATCCTCCAGGCGAAAAACCTCACCAAGCGTTACCGCCAGGGCGAGACCTGGATCGAGGCCTTGAAGGGCTTTAGCTACGACTTCCCGCCCGGGGTGACCGCGGTGGTGGGCCCCTCGGGCTCGGGGAAGACGACGCTTTTGAACCTTCTTGCCGGCTTCGACACCCCCACCGAAGGCGAGGTCTACCTCGCCGGGAATCCCATGCACGCCCTCGGCGAGGACGAGCGGGCCGGGGTGCGGCTGGCCCACGCCGGCTTCGTTTTCCAAAGCTGGAACCTCCTCCCCACCCTGACCGCGCTCGAGAACGTCGCCTTTCCCATGCTCCTAAAGGGCGTTCCGTCGAAGGAGCGCAGCGAGCGGGCGCGCGCGCTCCTCGCCGAGGTGGGCCTCGCCCACCGCCAGGACCACTTCCCCCGCCAGCTCTCGGGCGGCGAGCAACAAAGGGTGGCGATCGCCCGGGCGCTCGCGCTCGACCCCCTGGTGCTCTTCGCCGACGAGCCCACCGGGAACCTCGACTCGGCGGCGGGGAGCCGGGTGCTCGAGCTCCTGCTGCGTCAGGCCCAGGGCGAGCGGCGGGTGGTGCTGGTCACCCACGACCTCGA
>JAMOVS010000088.1 GCA_027061845.1 Thermaceae bacterium | reverse complement strand
AGCTTTCCCTCTCGGCGGAGCGCCTTGGGGCGCTGGTCGCCGCGGTAGTAGGCGCGGAGCTTGTATTCCATGGCAGGTCCTCCCTCGTGCGCCGGCGGGGCGCACGGCAACAGCTTAAAGTCTACGCGCTAGAGAATAGCGGGTCAACCGGCCCCTCGGCCGCCAGCAGCTCGCTCACCGAGCGGTGGGTGTGCACCCGCCGGATCGCCTCGGCCAGGAGGGGCGCGGTGGAGAGCACCACGTAGCCGGGGTTTTCCTTCAGGGGGATGGTGTCGGTGAAGACCACCCGCTCGATCGCGGGATGGGCGAGGTTTTCCCGGGCGTTCCCGACCAGGACCGGGTGGCTCGCCATCACCACCGCCTCGGGCCGGGCGCCGGCCTGGACGAGCGCCTCGATGCCGCGGCGGATGGTGCCGCCGGTGGAGACGATGTCGTCGATCAGGATGGGGCGCTTGTTCTTGACCTTACCGATCACGTAGGTGACCTCGGTCTCGGTGGGCCCGGTGCGCCGCTTAGCCAGCATCGCCATCGGCAGCTCCAGGAGCTCGGCGAGCCGCCGGGCCTCCTCCGCCCGGCCGGCGTCCGGGCTCACGATCACCGCCTCCTTGGTGAGGCCCTCGCGCACCAGGTACTCGGCGAAAAGCCGCACCGCCGAGAGGTGGTCCACCGGGATGTTGAAAAACCCCTGGATCTGGGGCGCGTGCAGGTCCACCGCGATCACCCGGTGCACCCCGACCCGCTCCAGGAGGTCGGCCACCACCTTGGCGCTGATCGGCTCCCGGCCCTTGGTCTGCTTGTCCTGGCGGGCGTAGCCGAAGTAGGGGATGACCGCGTTGATGCGCCCGGCCGAGCTCCGCCTCAGGGCGTCGGCGAAGAGCAAGAGCTCCATCAGGTGGTCGTTGACCGGCGGGCTGGTGGGCTGGATGACGTAGACGTCGGCGCCGCGGACGCTCTCAGCCAGCCGCAGGCGGACCTCGCCGTCCGGGAAACGGCCGAGCTCGGCCTCGGAGAGGGCGAGGCCGAGCTCCTTGGCCACCTTCCCGGCGAGTTCCGGGTTCGCGCTTCCGGAAAGGACTTTTAGCTCCATCGGTGAGTTCCCTCGATTCATTTTAGCCGGGTCACGGTGGCCTCGAGGGCCACCGCCATCCGCTCACTACCCTCGGCCAAAAAGAGGGCAAAGTCCACGTCGGAGCCGGCGGTCGCCTGATCGGAAACGACCCTCAGGAGCGCCATCGGCACCCCCAAGCGCCGGGCGGTCCAAAGCGCCGCCGCCCCCTCCATCTCCACCGCGTCGGCGGCGAAGGTCTCCCGGATCCAGCGGGCGAGCGCCGGGTCGGCGACGAAGCGGTCGCCGCTGGCGACGCGGCCGGTCTTCGCGCCGGTGGCCTCGACCAGGGCGCGCACGAGGGCAGGATCGGCGGGGATAAAGCGCTCGCCGGTGGCGAGCTCGCCGGGAGCGCGGCCGAAGGGGGTGAGGTCGACGTCCCACTGCACCGCGTCCCGGGCGACGAGGAGGTCCCCCTGACCCAGCTCGGGGCTGAGCCCCCCGGCGACTCCGGCGAAGAAGGCGGCCCTCGCCCGGAAGGCGGTGAGGGCCCAGGCGGTGGCGGCGGCGGCCGCCGCCTTGCCCACCTGGGTCTCGACCACCGCCGCTTCCTTTCCGGCGAACCGGCCCCGGTGGACGGGGAAGGGGCCGGGCACGGCGCTTTTCTTTTCCAGGCGGCGAAGCAGGGCGGCGGCCTCCTCGCCCTCGGCGGCCAGGAGCAGGATCATGGCAGGGGAATCGTCTCCTGAACGCGGATTCCCGCGTCCAGCACGCGCTTGGCCCATACCTTCGCGCCCTTTAGGTCGTGGTCGCGGTAGTTGCCGCAGGAAAGCGGGCTCACCCCGGGGACCGGCCCCTGGTGGGCGAGCACGTCCTTGAGCGCCGCCTCGAAGGCGGCGCGGACCTCTTCCTCGCTGGGCTCGCCGACCACGGTCATGTAAAACCCGGTGCGGCAGCCCATCGGCGAGAGGTCAAAGACCCCCTTGAGGTGGTCCCGGAAGTAGCCCGCGAGCAGGTGCTCCAGCGTGTGCATGGCGGCGGTGGGCAGGGCCGCCTTGTTGGGCTGGGCGAGCCTCAGGTCCCACTTGGTCAGCCCCTCGCCCCGGGCCGCGAGGCGCACGTAGGGCGCTTTCACCCGGGTGTGGTCGAGCTCGAAGGATTCGACCTTGGCCAT
>JAMOVS010000087.1 GCA_027061845.1 Thermaceae bacterium | reverse complement strand
CTCCGGCTCGAGCCCGGCCACCACCCGCTGGAACATCTCGGCGGTCAGGGTCTCGTGCTCCAGGAGGGCCTCGGCCACCCGGTCCAGCACCTCCCGCTTCTCGATCAGCAGGCGGCGCACCCGCTGGTACTGCTCGCGGATCAGCTCCTTGACCGCCTCGTCGATGCGGCGGGCGGTCTCCTCGGAGTAGCGCCGGGTCTCGTAGCCGCCCAGGTAGGTCTCCTCGCGGTCGGCGTAGGCCACGGTGCCGAACTCGGGGTGCATGCCCCACTCGGTGATCATCCGGCGGGCCAGCTCGGTGGCCTGGCGGAAGTCGTTCTCGGCCCCGGTGGTGACGTCGTCGAAGACCAGCTCCTCGGCCGCCCGGCCGGCCAGCGCCACCGCGATCTGGTCCAGGAGGCGCTTTTTGGTCCAGTGAAGGAGCTCCTCCCGGGCCGGCATCATGAAACCGAGCGCCCGGGCCCGGGGCACGATCGTCACCTTGTGCACCCCCTCGGCGTGCTCCAGGAAGTGGGCGGCCAGCGCATGCCCGGCCTCGTGGAAGGCGGTGATTCGCTTGTCGCGCTCGCTGAAGACCATGCTCTTCTTGGCCGGGCCCATCATCACCCGGTCGGCGGCCTCCTCGAGGTCGGCCATGGTGATCTTCCGCCGGCCCTCGCGGGCGGCCAGCAAGGCAGCCTCGTTCAAGAGGTTCTCCAGGTCCGCCCCCACGAACCCCGGGGTGCGCCGGGCCACGACGGCGAGGTCCACGTCCTCGGCGAGCGGCTTGCCCCGGGCGTGGATCCTGAGGATCGCCTCCCGGCCCTTGACGTCCGGCGCCCCGATCTCGATCTGGCGGTCGAAGCGGCCGGGGCGGAGAAGGGCGGGGTCCAAAACGTCGGGGCGGTTCGTCGCCGCCATCACGATGATGTTGGTCTCCCGGGTGAAGCCGTCGAGCTCGACCAGGAGCTGGTTCAACGTCTGCTCCCGCTCGTCGTTGCCGCCGCCCACGGCGAGGCCCCGCTTCCGGCCCACGGCGTCGATCTCGTCGATGAAGACGATGCAGGGCGCGTGACGCCGGGCGGTCTCGAAGAGGTCGCGCACCCGCGCCGCCCCCACGCCGACGAACATCTCGACGAAGTCGGAGCCGCTGGCGGCGATGAAGGGCACCCGCGCCTCGCCGGCCACCGCCCGGGCGATGTGGGTCTTGCCCGAGCCCGGCGGCCCCACCAGGAGCACGCCCTTGGGGATGCGGGCGCCCATCTGGTGGAAGCGCTCGGGGTGCTTTAAGAACTCGACGATCTCCTTGAGCTCTTCCTTGGCTTCCTCGGCGCCGGCGACGTCCTTGAAGGTCACCTTGGGAGCCTCGGAGAGCACCTTGGCCCGGCTCTTGGTAAAGCCGAAGGCGCCGCCGTCGGAACCCCCGGCCCGGGGGCTGCGGGTGAAGTACCAAAACCCCAGCAGCAAAAGCCCCACCGCCAAAAGCGGCAGCAGCAGGCTGGGCCAGGGGGAGGCGCCCCCGGGCGGCTCGACCCGCACCTCGATGCCCCGCCCCGCCCAGCTGCCCACCGCCTCGGTCTCCGGCGGCGAGGGGGCGTAGGTGACGAACTCCGAGCCGTCGGTCAAGCGGCCCTGGATGCGGTTGCCGCGGATGGTGATCTGGCTCACGCGCCCCGCCTCCACCTCGGAGAGGAAGGTGGAGTAGGGCAGCGACAGGCTCAAGCGCTGGGGGCTCCCCAGGCTTACCGCCCAGGCCACCAGGATGGCGACCAGGATCAAAAGCCAGAGATTGAAGGATCGTCGTGGCATCGGCAACCTCAGTATAGAAGGCGGTCATGAGAAACGCCGGCCGCCATCCTGATAAATCCTTGCTCAGGTCTGTTGACTAAACCATTAGCCGCGAGTATGCTTATAGCTAGAGAAAGGGAGGTAACTGCCATGAGCAAAGCGGTAGGGATTGACCTGGGAACCACCAACAGCGTGGTGGCGGCGATCGTGGGCGGCAAGCCCACGGTGCTGGAGAACGCCGAGGGCGAGCGGACCACCCCCTCGGTGGTGGCGTTTAAGGACGGCGAGATCCTGGTGGGCCGCATGGCCAAGCGCCAGGCGGTCCTGAACCCGGAAGGCACGATCTTTGAAGTCAAGCGGTTTATCGGCCGCCGCTGGGACGAGGTGCAGGAGGAGGCCAAGCGCGTTCCCTACCGGGTCGAGCCCGGGCCCGACGGGGGCGTGCGCATCCGCGTGGGGGACAAGCTCTACACCCCCGAGGAGATCAGCGCCTTCATCCTCAAGAAGCTGGCCAAGGACGCCTCCGCCAAGCTGGGCACCGAGGTGAAGAAGGCGGTCATCACCGTGCCCGCCTACTTCAACAACAGCCAGCGCGAGGCCACCGCCAACGCCGGCCGCATCGCCGGGCTCGAGGTCATGCGCATCATCAACGAGCCCACCGCCGCCGCGCTGGCCTATGGCCTGGACAAAAAGGGCAACGAGACCGTGCTGGTCTTCGACCTCGGCGGCGGTACCTTCGACGTCACCATCCTCGAGATCGGCGACGGCGTCTTCGAGGTCAAGTCGACCGCCGGCGACACCCACCTGGGCGGCTCCGACATGGACCACGCCATCGTCAACTGGCTGGCCGAGGAGTTCAAGAAGGAGCACGGGGTCGACCTCAAGGCCGACCGGCAGGCGCTCCAGCGCCTGATCGAGGCCGCCGAGAAGGCCAAGATCGAGCTCTCCTCGACCACCGAGACCACCATCAGCCTGCCCTTCATCGCCCTGGACCCGGTCTCCAAGACCCCCCTGCACCTGGAGAAGAAGCTCACCCGGGCCAAGTTCGAGGAGCTGATCCAGCCCCTGCTCGAACGGCTCCGCCCGCCGGTGGAGCAGGCGCTCAAGGACGCCGGCCTCACCCCCAACCAGATCGACGAGGTGATCCTGGTCGGCGGCGCCACCCGGGTGCCGGCGGTGCAGCGGATCGTCAAGGAGATGCTGGGCAAGGAGCCCAACAAGAGCGTCAACCCCGACGAGGCGGTGGCGCTGGGGGCCGCCATCCAGGCCGGCGTGCTCACCGGCGAGGTGGGCGAGGTGGTGCTCCTCGACGTCACCCCGCTCTCCCTCGGCGTCGAGACCAAGGGTGGCGTGATGACCGTGCTGATCCCGCGGAACACCACCATCCCCACCCGCAAGTGCGAGATGTTCACCACCGCCGAGGACAACCAGACCGCGGTCGAGGTGCACGTCCTCCAGGGCGAGCGGCCGCTCGCGAAGGACAACAAGTCGCTGGGCCGCTTCCGGCTCGAGGGCATCCCCCCGATGCCCGCCGGCGTGCCCCAGATCGAGGTCTGCTTCGACATTGACAGTAGCGGCATCCTGCACGTGAGCGCCAAGGAGCTCTCCACCGGCAAGGAGGCCTCGATCAAGATCGAGAACACCACCACCCTCTCCGAGGAGGAGATCCAGCGGATGATCGAGGAGGCCAAGCGCTTTGAAGAGGAGGACAAGAAGCGCAAGGCCCACATCGAGCTCAAGAACAACCTCGACACCGCCCGCATCCAGGCCGAGCGGCTCCTCGAGGAGAAGAAGGACGCCCCCGCCGAGCTCCGCGCAAAACTCGAGGAGCTCGCCAAGAAGGCCAAGGAGCTGGTCGAGAAGGACGCCAGCGACGAGGAGCTGAAGGCGGCCCTGGAGGAGCTGGTCAAGGCGATGGAGGAGTTCCAGGCCGCGACCGGCGGCGCCCAAGCCGGCACCCAGCCGGGCCAGAGCGACGAGGGCGGCGACGTCATCGACACCGACTACAAGCCGGCGGAGTAAGCGCTAGCCTTAGGCCCCGCCCCCCGGGCGGGGCCCCCCACTGGGGGTGGTGCCCGTGGCCGAAAACGACAGGATGGAAGCCAGGCTCAAAGCCGAGGAGGCCGAGGTCTTGAAGGAGGCCGAGAAGCTCGAGGCCGAGCTCAAAAGCCTCAAGGAGAAGTACCTCCGCCTCCTCGCCGACTTCGACAACTACCGCAAGCGCACCGCCTCCGACCTCGAGGCCGCCAAACGGGAGGGCAAGCTCGAGGTCCTGCGGGCGGTGCTCCCGATCCTGGACGACCTCGAGCGCGCCCTGGAACACGCCGGGGCCGACCCCGGGGCGATCCTGGAAGGGGTCCGGAAGATCAAGGACGCCTTCCTCCGCATCCTGGCCGGGCTCGGGGTCGAGGAAGTGCCCGGCAAGGGCGAGGCCTTCGACCCCGCCTACCACGAGGCCATCGGCGTGGTCGAGGGCGAGGAGGACGGCACGATCGCCGAGGTCTACCAGAAGGGCTACAAGGTCGGCGACTTCCTGGTCCGCCCGGCACGGGTGGCGGTGACGAAGAAAAAGGAGGGTGCGTAGTACGTAGTGCGTCGTGCGTGGTTTTAACCACGTACCACGCACCACTCACCACGCACAGACTATGGAATACAAAGACTACTACGCCATTCTCGGCGTCCCCCGGGACGCGAGCCAGGAGGAGATCAAGCGGGCCTACAAGAAGCTCGCCCGCAAGTACCACCCCGACGTCAACAAGGAGCCGGGGGCGGAGGACCGTTTCAAGGAGATCAACGAGGCCTACACCGTCCTCTCCGACCCCGAAAAGCGCAAGATCTACGACCAGTACGGTACCACCAAGGCCCCGCCGCCGCCGCCCCCCGGCGGCTACCAGTGGCAGGGGGCCGAGGGCTTCGGCGCCACCGACTTCTCCGACTTCTTCAAGACCCTCTTCGGCTTCGGCGGCGTCGGCGTGGGCTTCGAGGACCTCTTCGGCGCCGGTGCCCGCCGCGGCCCCCGCCGCGGTCAGGACTACGAGGCCGAGATCCGGATCCCCCTCGAGCTCGCCTACCGGGGCGGCAAGCAGATCCTGGACCTTGGCGGCGAGCGGGTCGAGGTGACCATCCCCGCCGGCATCCGCGAGGGCCAGCGCCTGCGCCTGCCCGGCAAGGGCGGGCCCGGCGAGCCCCCCGGCGACCTCTACCTGACGGTGCGGCTCTTGCCCTCGCCCACCTTCCGCCTGGAGGGCTACGACGTCTACACCACCGTGGACGTGCCGGCGCCGGTGGCGGTGGTGGGCGGCAAGGTCAAGGTGCCCACCCTGGACGGCCCGGTCGAGGTGACCATCCCGCCCCGCACCCAGGCAGGCAAGAAGCTCCGCCTCCGGGGCAAGGGCTGGCCCAAGCCGGGCGGCGGCCGGGGCGACCAGTACGCCGAGGTGCGGATCACCATCCCGGAACACCCCACGCCGGAGGAGGAAAAGCTCTATAAGGAGCTCGCCAAGCTGCTCAAGGAGCGGGGGGTGGTGGCGTGATGCTGGCCCCGGTGCTGCGCTACCCCCTGGGCTACCTGATCGACGCCGGCATCTCGCCCTCGGCGATCCGGGCCTACCTCGAGATCGGCTTCGTCGAGGCCGAGGAGATCGACGGCGAGCTCTACTTCACCCGCGAGGCGGTGGAGCGCATCTTCCGCGCCGAGCGCATCCGCCGCGAGCTCGGCGCCAACCTGATCGGCGCCGCGCTGGTGGTCGAGGTGCTCGAGTCCTTCGGTCGGTAAGCTCCAAACGCCCGCCCAAAGGCCGCCCTTCGGGGCGGTTTTCTCATGCCCCTTCCCTATAATCCGGGCGTGCTCAAGCGCTACCTCCTGCGCGAGGTGAGCTTTCCCTACCTCCTCGGTGTCCTCCTCTTCATCGGGCTGATCACCACCGACCTGCTCTCCTCGCTCTCGGGCACCCTGCTCTCCCGGGGGACGCCGCTTGCCGACGTCCTCCTCCTGGTGCTCTACCGCCTGCCCTACACCCTGGGGGTGGCGCTTCCCTTGGGCCTGGTCTTTGCCATCTTGGTGGGGCTTGCCCGCATGATCCGAGACTCCGAGCTGAAAGCCGCCTACGCCGGCGGGGTGGCCCCCCTGTCCTTCCTGCCGCCGATCCTGGCCCTGGCGCTTTTGGTGGCCGCGGTCGTTTTCACGAACAGCGCCTGGGTCAAGCCGGAGGCCCAGGCCCGCTTCGAGGAAAAGCTCTACCAGGTCTACTACGGCACCGAGCCCTCGGGCGTCCTCTACAAGCAGGGCTACGCCCCGGAGGGGCTCGGGGTCTATTACGCCGAGCGGGTCTACCCCGCCGAGGAGGGCGGGGCGGTGCTCGAGGCCGTCCGGGTGGTCGAACCCTCGGGGGTGATCTGGAGCGCCGACCGCGGCCTCTGGAAGGGGCGGAACTGGGTCCTGGAACGCCCCTGGCGGGTAGCCGGGAGCGAGGTCGAGCAGTGGGAGAAGGTCGCCCTCCCCTTCCCCGCCCGCTACCTCCCGCGGGCCTCCACCCGGGGCTACGAGGGCCTGACCCTGGCCGAGCTTAAGGAGCTCGCCCGGGTGGACCCGAGGGCCCGCTTTCCCCTGGCCCGCCGCTACGCCGACGCCCTGGGGGTGGTGGTGCTCGCTTGGCTGGCTCTGGTGATCGGGCTCTCGCTGCGGGAGGCGGCCTGGGCCTTTGCCCTGGTGGTGCTCTTGATCTTCGGCTATTACGTCCTTTGGGTGGCGGCCGCCCGGCTCGCCGCGGGGGCGGTGGTGGGGCCCCAGGCGGCCTGGCTCCCCGACGTGGTCTACGGCGCGCTGGCCCTGGTCGGAACCTGGAGGCTCCGGTGACCACCCTCGACCGCTACCTCCTCCGCGAGGCCAGCGCCTACCTGGTGGCAGGGCTCTTGGTGGTCGTCCTCTTGTTGCTTGGAGGCGTGCTCTTCGAGATGCTGGCGCCGCTTTTGTCCCGCGGCGTGGACCTGATCGCGGTAGCCCAGTACCTCGCCTACCGGGTGCCCGAGGCGATCTACCGCGGACTGCCCATCGCCTACCTCTTCGCGCTGCTCTTGCTCCTTTCCCGCATGGCCGAGGACTCCGAGCTCAAGGCCCTCCTGGCCTCCGGCATCTCCCGCGAGCGGGTGCTCTTCACCCTGGTCTGGTTCGGCGGAGTGCTTGCATTCCTGGGTTTCTTGCTAGGAGCCGAGGCGGTGCCCCGGGCCAACCAGGAGGCCCGGGCGGTGCTGCAGCGGGCGATCCTGGCCCGTCCCCGGGCGCTGCTCGAGCCCGGCACCTTCTTTACCGACGCCTACGGCCGGCTGGTCTACGTCGGCCGGGTGGACGAGGCCGGCATCGGCGAGATCCGCCTGCTCTCCAAGGACGAGGTGCTGGCCGCCGAGCGCGGGCGCTTCGAGCACGGCGTGCTCGAGCTCGGCGAGGGGGTGCGGGTCACCTACGACCAGAGCCGCCCCCGCACCGTCGCCCTCTTTGAAAAGGCCACCCTGCCGCTCAGAGAGATCGCCGCCCTGCCCCGCGCCCTGGCCTCCGACCTCACCCTGGGCGAGCTACGGGAGAAGATCGCCCGGGCCCGACGGCGGGGCATCCCCCACCCGGCGCTGGCCACCGCCTACTACCGCAAGTTCGCCGAGCCGCTGGCCAGCGTGGTCTTCGCCCTCTTCGCCGTCGGGGTGGCGTTTTGGATGCTGGGCGGCAGCCGCAGCCTGGGGCTCGTGGGGGTGGTGACCGTGACCTTCTTCTACTACGCCACCTGGTCGGTCTTCCGCATCATGGGCGAGCAGGGAGCGATCCCCCCCTGGCTCGGCGCTTTCGGCCCCGACCTCTTCTACCTCGCCCTGGCCCTCGTCTTTCTGGGGGTGGGGCGTCGGTGAGGTGGGCGGCCTTCTTCCTCCTGCTCACCGCCGCGGCGCTCGCCGCCGAGGTGCGGGTGGAAGAGGCCGAGACGCTCTTTCTGACCGGCGACGGGGGCACCGTGGTGCTCGAGGGCAACCCGGTGGTCCTGGTCTACGAGGGCCGCCGCATCGAGGCCGAGCGGGTGGTCTACGACCGCCAGGCCAAGGTCCTCCGCTTGAGCGGCGGGGTCCGCTACACCGACGCCGAGGGGCGGCAGATCGAGGCCGAGAGCCTGGCCCTCCGCCTCGAGGGCGAGGCCCTGATCGCGGTCGAGCTCCGGCTCAAGGACAAGGGGCTCGAGTTCCGCGCCCCCTCGGCCTGCAAGAACGAGGGCCAGATCAAGCTGGTGGAGAGCTACTTCAGCCCCTGCCTGCCCTGCGGCCAGGATCCCCCCGACTACGCCTTCTTCGCCCGGAAGGTGGTGATCTACCCCGGCGACCGGGTGGTGGCCTGGGACGTCTGGGTCGAGATCGAAGGCCGGCGCCAGTTCTACCTGCCGCTCTTCGTTTTCCACACCGGCCCCCGCCGCCCCCGCCTGGCCCTCGGGTTCTCCGAGCCCGACGGCCTGACCCTCGAGGCCGACCTCCCCTACGTCACCGAAAGCGGCCTCGGCTTCACCCTGCTCCGCTACTTCGAGCGCCGCGGCCTGGGCTTCGGCCTCGACCACTGGGAGGTGGGCCCGGAAAAGGCCCACCTCTACGCCCTCTACCTCCCGCCGCCGGTGGGCGAGGACGAGGGGTCGCTCCAGCTCCTGGTGGACTGGGCCGACAGCCGGGAGGGCTGGCGACAGACCTTCCGCCTGAAGCGCGACGACGCCCGCGTCCGAGGGCGGTTTTTCCTCCAGGCCGAGGCCCTAAAGACGGCCCGGGAAGACCCCTTCGTGCGCTTTCGCCTCCAGCGCACCCTGGACACCGACGGGAACGCCCCCGCCCTCCGGGGCACCGAACGGCTCGAGCTGGAACTCGCCTGGAAGCGGGGGTTCCAGCGCCGGGGCCTCCACGCCACCGCCCGCGCCGTCCTCGGCGGTTACCAGGCGGAAACCAACC
>JAMOVS010000086.1 GCA_027061845.1 Thermaceae bacterium | reverse complement strand
AGCTCGCGCCGGAAGAACTTGCTGAGCTCTTCCTCTGGCTGGAGCAAAGGGGGGTGCACAACCTGAACCTGGTCACCCCCGAGCACGTCGTCCCCCAGGCCCTCGAAGCCCTCTACCTGGCGGCGAAGAAGGGCCTCAGGCTCCCCCTCGTCTACAACACCTCGGCCTACGATTCGCTCGAGAGTCTGAGGCTTCTTGACGGCGTGGTCGACATCTACATGCCCGACTTCAAGCTCTGGACCCCTCTGGCCGCCCGCCGCTACCTGGGCGCCGCCGACTACCCCGAGCGGGCGCGGGAGGCTTTTCGCGAGATGCACCGTCAGGTGGGGGACCTCGTCGTTGGGAGAGAGGGCCTCGCCGAGCGGGGGATGCTGGTGCGGCATCTGGTGATGCCGGGGATGCTCGAGGAGACCAAGGCGATCCTGAAGTTCCTCGCCGGGGAGATCTCAAAGGACACCTACCTCAACCTGATGGACCAGTACTACCCCGCCTACAAGGCGGCGGCGGGGAAGTACCCCGAGCTCGCCCGGCCCCTCTTCCGCTCGGAGTACGAGGAAGCCCTCCGCTACGCCCGGGCGCTCGGGCTTTGGCGCTTTGCCGACTGACCCCTAACCTCACATTCTACCGGCTTGCACCCCGGCGGGCGGTTGCTACCATGGGCCCGTGGAGGAGGCCGAAGCGTCCTCGCGCTGCCCGGGTTCTTCGCCCCCCTTTCTCGAGGTCCGAAACGTCACCAAGCGCTTTCCTGGCGTGGTCGCCAACGACCGGGTGAGCTTTTCCGTCTGCCCCGGCGAGGTGCACGCCCTTCTGGGCGAGAACGGGGCCGGCAAGAGCACCCTGGTCTCGATCCTCTACGGCCTCTTGGAGCCCGACGAGGGCGAGATTGTAATCCGCGGCCAGAAGGTCCGGATCCGCTCGCCGAAAGACGCGCTCGAGCTCGGCATCGGCCTGGTACCGCAGCACTTTCTCCTGGTCAAAAAGCACACCGTGGCCGAGAACGTGGCGCTCGGGCTCAAGGGCGTGCCCTTTTTCCGCCCGGCGCGGGCGGTGGCCCCTCGGATCCGCGAGCTGGGCGAGCGCTACGGCTTGCCGGTGGACCCCGACGCCTACGTCTGGCAGCTCTCGGCGGGGGAGCAGCAGCGGGTCGAGATCCTAAAAGTCCTCGTTCGCGACGTCACCCTCCTGATGCTGGACGAGCCCACCAGCGTGCTCACCCCCCAGGAGGCGCGGGGGCTCTTCGAGGTGCTCCGGCGGATGAAGGCCGAGGGGCACGCGGTGATCTTCATCACCCACAAGCTCGAGGAGGTCTTCGCGGTCGCCGACCGGGTGACCGTGCTCCGGCGGGGCCGGGTGGTGGCGAGCCTTTCGGTCCGGGAGACCGACCCCCAAACCCTGGCCCGGCTGATGGTCGGGGAGGAGCTCCCCGAGCCCGCGGCGCGGCCGGCGCGAACGCCCGGCCGCGAACTTCTTTTCGTCGAGGACCTCTGGGTCCGCTCCGACCGCGGCTTCTACGCGGTGAAGGACGTCTCCTTCACCCTCCGGGAGGGCGAGGTGGTGGGGCTTGCGGGGGTGGCCGGGAACGGCCAGAGCGAGCTGATCGAGGCCCTCACCGGGCTCCGCCGGCCGGAGCGGGGCTGGATCCGGGTGGGGGAGCGTGACCTCACCGGCAAGGACGCCCGCGTCTTCTTCGAGGCCGGCGTCGCCCACGTCCCCGAGGACCGCAACCGCCGCGGGGTGGTGGCCACTCTCTCGGTGGCCGAGAACCTGGTGCTCCGCCACTACCGCTACCCCCCCTTCGCCCGCGGGCCGGTGCTCGACCGGCGGGCGGTGCGGCGGTTTGCCCTGGAGGAGGTGAAGCGCTATGACATCCGCACCCCCTCGATCGACGCCCCGGTGCGGCTGCTCTCGGGCGGAAACGTGCAAAAGCTGATCCTCGCCCGGGAGCTCTACGGCGAGCCCAAGGTGCTCGTCGCCGCCCACCCCACCTACGGCCTCGACGTCGCCGCCGCCCGGCAGGTGCACGGGCGGATCCTCGAGGCCCGCGACCGGGGGGCGGCGATCCTGCTGGTGAGCGAGGACCTGGAGGAGATCCTGGCGCTTTCCAGCCGCATCCTGGTGATCTTCGAGGGCCGGATCATCGCCGAGCTCGCCCCCGAGGAGGCCAGCAAGGAGCGGCTCGGGATGCTGATGGCGGGGGTGGCGGCGTGAGGCTCGTGCCCCGGGGCCCGGTGGGCCCGGCGCTCTCGCTATTGGTGCCGCTTTTTTCGGTGCTCCTCGCCTTCGCCGCCAGCCTCCTCCTGCTCGCCCTCTTCGGGACCTCGCCCCGGGAGGCGGCGGTCGCCGTCTACCAGGGGCTTTTTACCGACCTGCGCGGGTTTTCCGAGCTGCTCCGTCGGGCGGTGCCGCTGGTGCTCGCCGGGGCCGGGCTGGCGCTCGCCTTCCGGGCCCAGTTTTGGAACATCGGCGCCGAGGGCCAGCTCCTTTTGGGCGCGGTGGCGGCCGCCGGGGTGGCGCTCTTTTCCGGCATCGAGGGGGGCTGGCTCCTTCCCGCGATGGCGCTCGCCGCCTTTTTGGCCGGGGGGCTTTGGGCCCTTTTGGCCGCCGTCTTGAAGGCAAGGCTCGAAGTGAACGACGTGATCACCACCCTGATGCTGAACTACGTCGCCGTCTACCTGGTCGAGTGGCTGATCCACGGGCCCTGGAAGGGCAAGACGGCCTTTGGCTTCGCCTACACCGACCGTTTCCCCGAGGCCGCCAGCCTGCCGCTTTTCCCGGGCACCGCCCTGGCCTGGCCCGGGGTGGTGCTGGCCGTCTTGCTCGCCGGCTTTTTCGCCTGGCTGCTCTTTGCCACCACCTTCGGCTTCGAGGTGCGGGTGCTGGGGGAAAACCCCGAGGCCGCCCGCTACGCCGGCGTCCGGGCGACGGTCACCCTTTCGCTGGTGGCGCTTTTCTCCGGCGGGGCGGCCGGGCTCGCCGGCTTCGTCGAGGTCGCCGGCACCCACCACAAGCTGCTCTCCCCCCTGCAGATCTCGCTGGGCTACGGCTACACCGCCATCATCGTCGCCTGGCTGGCGCGGAACCACCCGCTTCTTGCGGTGCTCACCGGGCTGCTCATCGGCTTCGTCTTCGCCGCCGGCGACGTGCTCAAGGTGGCCTTGATGGTGCCCTTTCAGCTGGTCGAGGTGGTGAACGGGCTGGTGCTCTTCTTTTTGATCGCGGGGGAGGTCTTCCTCCGCTACCGGGTGGTCTTCGGGGGGCGCCGTGGTTGAGGACTGGCTGGTCGCCACCCTGGCGCGGGGGCTCGCCTTCGCCGCCCCGCTGCTTTTCGCCGCCCTGGGCGAGCTGGTGGCCGAGCGCTCGGGGGTGATCAACCTCGGGGTCGAGGGGATGATGATCCTGGGGGCGCTTATGGCCTTCGTCGTCGCCGACGCGAGCGCGAGCCCCTGGCTCGGGGTGCTGGCGGCGGCAGGGGTGGGGGCGCTGGCGGCGCTCTTGCACGCCTTCTTCGCCGTCACCCTGCGGGCCAACCAGTACGTCTCCGGGCTCGCGCTCACCATGGTGGGGCTCGGGCTTTCCGGGCTTTTTGGCCGGGCGTACGCCGGAAAGCCGCTGGCCCACCCCCTGCCCAAGTGGGACGTGCCCCTCTTGAAGGAGCTTCCTTGGATCGGGCCCGGGGTCTTCGAGGGGCAGAGCGCGCTGCTTTACCTGGGGCTGCTGCTTGCCCTCGGGCTTTCGGTCTTCCTGCACCAGACCCGACCCGGCATCCATCTGCGCTCGGTGGGGGAGAACCCCGCCGCCGCCGACGCGCTCGGGGTGAACGTCTACCTGGTGCGTTATCTGGCGGTGGTCTTCGGCGGGGCGATGGCCGGGGTGGCGGGGGCCTACCTCTCGGTCGCCTACCGCCCCTCCTGGACCGAGGGGATGACCGCGGGGATGGGCTGGATCGCGCTGGCGATCGTGATCTTCGCCGCCTGGGAGCCCCTCAGGGCGGTGCTCGCCGCCTTCCTCTTCGGGGCCTTTTACCACCTGGCCTACCGCTTTCAGGGGGTCTTGCCGCCGGAGTTTTTGAAGATGACCCCCTACCTGTTCACCATCCTTTTCTTGGTCCTGAGCGCCCTCGGGAAGAGCGTCCGGCTGGGCGCTCCCGAGGCGCTGGGACGCCCGTACGTGCGGGGCGAGCGCTAGGAGGTTGGGGATGCGAAAGGTTTGGATCGCGGTTTTGGCGGTACTCGGGGCGCTGGCCTTCGGCCAGCAGGAGCTCAAGGCGGGCTGGCTCTACGTGGGCCCGATCGGGGACTACGGCTGGACCCACGCCCACGACGTGGGGCGGCGGGAAGCGGCGGCGGCCTTCCCCTGGCTCAAGACGATCTACGTCGAGAACGTGCCCGAGGGCCAGGCGGGCAGCTACATCGACCAGATGGTGCGCCAGGGGGTGAAGGTGATCTTCGCCACCAGCTTCGGCTACATGGACGCGGTCTTGGAGGCGGCGAAGCGCTACCCCGACGTGATCTTCGCCCACGCCACCGGGTTCAAGCGGGCGCCCAACGTGGCCACCTACATGGCCGACTTCTACCAGGTCTTCTACCTGAACGGTCTGATGGCGGGGGCGCTGACCAAGACCGGCAAGGTGGGCTACGTCGCCGCCTTCCCGATCCCCGAGCTGAAGCGCCACATCAACGCCTTCACCCTGGGGGTCCGGGCGGCCAACCCCAAGGCCAAGGTGCTGGTCCGCTGGATCTACGAGTGGTACAACCCGGCCGCGGCCAAGGAGGCGACCGAGGCGTTGATCGCCGAGGGGGCGGACGTCTTCGCCTTCACCGAGGACAGCCCCACGGTGGTGCAGGTGGCGGCGGAGAAGGGCTTTCCCTCGTTCTCCCACTACTCGCCGATGCTGAAGTTCGCCCCCGACCACGTGGTGAGCGGCCAGCTGGTGCACTGGGGGGTGATCTACAAGGACTTTTTGGCCAAGGTCTACGCCGGGCTCTACACCCCGAAGAACCTCGAGGACGTCGACTACTGGTGGCTCCTGCCCCAGGGGGCGGTGGAGCTCGGGGCCGACTTCGGCGTGCCCATCAACCCCAAGTTCGCCGGCCGGCTCAAGGCCAAGGCGGTCAACCACCCGATCTTCGGCGAGATCAACGTCTACGACCTGGTGATGAAGCTCCACGGCCTGATGAAGGACGTCGAGCTCGCCTTTGACCCCTTCCAGGGGCCGATCAAGGACCGCCGGGGGATCCTCCGGGTGCCCGAGGGGCTCCGCCTCACCAAGCACCAGCTGGAGACGATGGAGTGGGCGGTCGAGGGCGTGGTCGGGCCCTGGCCCAACGAGCCGAAGAAGTAAGGTCTTGGGGCTTCCCCGGGGGAGTGGCCGCTCCCCCGGGGGCTTTTTTCAGGCCACCGGCTCGCCGGCTTTGAAGACCGCCCCCACCCGGGCGTAGGCCGTGGCCGACTCCAGCGGGTTTTCTTCCAGCACCGCCAGGTCGGCCCAGGCGCCGGGGCGAAAGCTCCCGACCTCGCCCTCCAGGCCCAGGGCCCGGGCGGCGTAGCTGGTGGCGGCGCGGAGGACGTCCTCGAGGTCGATCCCCAGCTCGGCGAGGAGGACAAGCTCCCGGGCCAGGTTGGGGTGGGGGTTATAGGGGGTGCCGGCGTCGGTGCCGGCGGCGATCGTCACCCCCGCCCGCCAGGCCTCGAAGGTGTTCTCCCGGTGGCGCTCGGCGATGCTCTTGGTCTTTTCCACCATGAACGCGGGCACCCCCTCGCCCCGGAGGATGCCGTCGGGGGCGGCCAGGGTGGGCACCAGCAGGGCGCTTTCCTGCTTGAAGAGGCGAAAGGCCTCCTCGTCCCAGCGGTCGAAGGCGCCGTGCTCGATCGTCTTGACCCCGGCCCTTAGCGCGGCCTTGATGCCGAAGAGCCCCTGGGCGTGGGCGGCGGCCACCGCGCCCCGCTTTTCCGCCTCCCGGGCCCCGGCCCTTAGCTCCTCTTCCTCGAACATCTCGGCCCCGGCCTTGACCCCCGGGGTCATCACCCCGCCGGTGGCCATCAGCTTCAGAGCCTTGGCGCCCCGCTTGAACTCCTCGCGGGCCGCCCGCCGCACCGCGTCCGGTCCGTCGGCCTCGACCCCGTGGCGGTGGCCGTGGCCGCCGGTGGGGGTGATCACCCGGCCGGCGGCGACCACCCGCGGCCCGGGGACGAGGCCCTTTTCCACCGCGTAGGCGAGCCCCACCGCCAGGCCGTCGCGGGAGCCCAGGTCGCGGAGGGCGGTGACGCCGGCCTCGAGGTAGGCCCTAAGGTAGCGGATCGCCCGCACCACCGTCGCCTCCCGGGGCTCGGCCTCCATCTCGCTGATGGGGTCGGGGGCGCCGGAGAACGAGAGGTGGACGTGGGCGTCGATCAGCCCGGGGACGGCATAGCCCGAGAGCTTTACCACCTCGGCCGTTTCCGGGGCCTTCTTTTCGAAGGCAAGAACGCGGCCCTTTTCCACCACCAGGGCGCCGGCCTCGATCAGGCCGGTCTCGGGGAAGACAAAGGTTCCGGTGAAGGCTCGCATGGCCTGATCCTACCCCGGGGTTGCGGCTCCCGGCGGCGAGGGGGGAGGATGGGGGCCGATGCAGGGATTCACCTGGCGCACTGGAGGGCCGCAGGGGGCCGGCGTGGACCGGGCGGCGCAGGTCTTCGCCCAGAGCTTCGCCGGCTCCGGCCGCTATGCCGCGATGCGGCGCGAGTACCACTCGAACATCATGGGACGCCACAGCTACGCCGACGTGCGCGTCGAGGCCGAGCCCCGGCCGGGGTTTTTCGCCCGGGTGGAGGCGCTCTCGGCGATGGACGGCGAGACCCTGGTCCGGCACCTGGGGGCGCTGGTCCCGGACGGGCTCCTCGTCTACGACGAGGCGGCGGCCAAGGGGCGGGTCTCCTCCCTTCCCTTCCTGGACCCGCCGGCGCGGGCCCGCCTGGCCCGGGCGCTCGAGGCCGCCGACCCGAGCCTCGAGGACGTGCTCAAGGCCCACGAAGCCGCCGGCGCCGAGCCGGTGCCGGTGCCGGCGAAGGCGCTCCTTAAAGAGGCGGGGGCGGGTTCCCGGGCGCTGGGGACGCTGCTCGCCGCCGTCGCCGCCCGGCTTCTCGGCCTCGAGCTTTCCGCCTTTCTTCAGGCCCTGGAAGGGGCCTTCTCGGCCCGGCCCGAGCTCCTCGCCATGAACCGGCGTCTCGCCGAGCTCGTCTTCGAGCGCTACGAGCCGAGGCACGAGGCCCCGCCCGCCCGCTTTTCCGGCCCCCGGATCTGGGCGGGCGGCTCGATGGCCTCGGCGATGGGCAAGGTGGCGGCGGGGCTTGGCTTCATGAGCTACTACCCGATCACCCCGGCCACCGACGAGCCCTTCTACCTCGAGGCCCACCCCGAGTCTGGGGTGGCGGTGGTCCAGGTGGAGGACGAGCTCGCCGCCATCAACATGGCGATCGGGGCGGCGCTCGCCGGCACCCCGGCGGCGCTCACCACCAGCGGCCCGGGGTTTTCGCTGATGCCCGAGGCGCTCTCCTTCGCTGGGTTGATCGAGGCTCCGCTCGTCGTCACCCTCTACCAGCGGGGCGGGCCCAGCACCGGCCTGCCCACCCGCCACGAGCAGGGCGACCTGCTTTTTTCCCTCTTCGCCGGCCACGGCGAGTTCCCAAAAGCGGTGCTCGCCTCGGGGAGCGTCGAGGAGATGTTCGAAGACGCAGCGCTCGCCTTAAGGCTCGCCTGGCGCTACCAGATGCCGGTGATTCACCTGGCGGATAAGCACCTCGCTCAAGAGCAAAAGGCCCTTTCGCCCTTCGGGGTGGAAGTGCCCCCGGCTGAGCCCAAACCGGGCGCGCCCGAGCCCGCCTACCCCCGCTACCGGCTTGCGGCCGAGGACGGGGTCTCCCCCTTCGTTCCCGTGGGCGCCCCCGGCGGCCACTACTGGATCACCTCGGACGAGCACGACGAGCACGGCCACATCACCGAAGACCCCGAGCTCCGGGTCTCGATGATGGATAAGCGGCTGAAAAAGCTCGAGGCCCTCCGGGCCGAGCTTTCCCCCGAGACGATGTACACCCACTACCGCCCCGAGGCGCCTTTGGTGGTGGTGGGCTGGGGCTCGGTGAAGGAGGCGGCGCTGGCGGCGCTCGAAGAACTGCCCGAGCTCGGCTACCTGCAGCTCCGCTTCCTTTCGCCCTTCCCCGACCTCAAGGAGGCCCTAAAGGGCAAACGGGTCGCGACGCTCGAGCAAAACGCCACCGGCCAGCTGGCCCGGCTGCTCCAGATGGAAACCGGCGTCACGCCCGAGACCGAGATCCTCAAGTACAACGGCCGGCCGATGACGATCGAGGAGGTCACCGAGGCCTTTTCCGCCTTCGCCCGGGGCCAGGCCGGCCCCCGGGTGGTCCTAAAGGAGGGGGTATAGATGAAGCCCGCCGATTTCCGCTCCGACTTGAACCCGGACTGGTGCCCCGGCTGCGGCAACTACGGCATCGTCGCCGCGCTCACCCGGGCCTTCGCCGCCCTAGGGCTCTCGCCCGACCAAGTGGCGCTCGTCTCCGGGATCGGCTGCTCGGCGAAGACCGTCCACTACCTGAACGCCTACGGCCTCCACACCCTGCACGGCCGCGGCCTGCCGGTGGCCCAGGGGCTGAAGCTGGCCCGGCCCGAGCTCACCGTGATCGCCATCGCCGGCGACGGCGACGGCATGGGCATCGGCGCCGGCCACTTCGTGGGGGCGGGAAGGCGAAACGTCGACCT
>JAMOVS010000085.1 GCA_027061845.1 Thermaceae bacterium | reverse complement strand
GAACGCGCGAGGGAGCTTTTATGAGTCTTTTTTGGTTCATCGTCATCATCGGCGTTTCCATCTTCGTGCACGAGCTCGGCCACTACCTGGCGGCCAGGCTCCAGGGGGTGCGGGTGCCGGTCTTCTCGATCGGCTTCGGCCCCGCCATCCTGCGCTTTCACGCCGCCGGCACCGAGTGGCGGATCGCGCTGATCCCGCTCGGGGGCTTTGCCCTGATCGAGGGCATGGCGGAGGAGCCGGGCGAGGAGCCCAAGGGCTACGCCAAGCTGCCCTTCTGGGGCAAGGTGGCGGTGCTTTTGGGCGGCGTCTTCATGAACCTCTTGCTCGCCTGGCTGCTCCTCGCCTACGTCTTCCAGGTCCAGGGCGTGCCCCAGCCCATCGAGACCGAGGCCCAGATCATCGAGGTCCTGCCCGGCAGCCTGGCCGAGCGGGTGGGGCTGAAACCGGGCGACGTGATCGTCGCCATCGACGGCGAACCCCTAAAGCACTACACCGACCTCGGCAAGATCAAGGAACGTCCTGGCAAGCACGTCCTGACGGTCCGCCGGGGCGAGGAGACGCTCACCCTCGAGCTCGTCTGGGACCCCAGGGAGGGAAAGATCGGGGTTCGCTACGGGCCCCGGGTGGAGATGGAGCGGCTGCCCTTCTTCCGGGGCTTTTTGTACGCGGTGAGCTTTTCTTTAAAAATCCTGCCGGCGATGGCGAAGAGCTTCGTGCTGGGGATCGCCGGGCTCTTCCTGGGGCAACCGAGCAGCGACCTGGTGGGGCCGGTGGGCATCGTCAGCCTGACCGGCCAGGCCGCCCGCCAGGGGCCGGTGGCGCTGGCCCAGCTCACCGCCACCATCAACCTCTCGCTGGCGGTCTTCAACCTCCTGCCCATCCCCGGGCTCGACGGCGGGCGGCTCTTCCTGCTCTTCCTCCGCCGCCTCTTCGGCCGGCGCTTCACCCCGGAGAAGGAGGCGCTCCTCAACCTGATGGGGCTGGCCTTCGTCTTCCTGCTCTTGATCCTGATCACCTTCCGGGACCTGGCGCGGCTCTTCGGAGGGGGGTAGATGCCAAAGGCCACCGTACTCATCCCCGCCTTTAACGAGGAGAAGACGGTGGGCGAGGTGGTGCGCGCGGCGCGAGGGGCGGGCTTTCCGGTGGTGGTGGCCGACGACGGCTCCACCGACGGCACCGCCCGCGCCGCCCGTGATGCGGGCGCGGTGGTGGTGCGCCTTCCCGAGAACCGGGGCAAGGGCGCCGCCTACGCCGCCGGCCTCAAGGCCGTGGACACGCCCTACGTCATCCTCCTCGACGCCGACCTGGTGGGGCTGAAACCGGAGCATTTGGAGGCTTTGCTTGGCCCGGTGGAACGCGGCCAGGCCGAGATGAGCGTGGGGGTTTTCAAGGGCGGCCGGCTCTTCACCGATTTCGGCAACCGCGTCACCCCCTTCCTCTCGGGCCAGCGGGCGCTCCCCACCAGGCTTTTTCGCGAGGTCCCGGGGCTTGAAAGGGCTCGCTACGACGTCGAGCTGCTCTTGACCCGGGTGGCCAAGGAAAAGGGCTGGCGGGTCAAGTACCTGCCCCTATACGGCCTTTCCCAGGTGATGAAGGAGGAAAAGCGGGGCTTTTTTTCGGGGCTCGCCCACCGCCTCCGCATGTACCGCGAGGTTTTGCGCTACGCCCTCAGCGGGAGAACTCGACCAGGTCGATGACCCCGCCGTCGGCGGTGGCGTAGCGCACCACCCCGACCCCGGGGACGAAGTAGAGGTCGACCACGCTCTCGGCGCCGCCGGCGGCCTGGAGGCGGGTCTGGATGCGAAAGGCGTTAAAGCGGCCGGCCGGGACCTCGACCCCCTGGATGCCGAGCACCACCGCGGAGAGCTCCAGCGTCTGCCCCCTTAGGGTGGTGGTCTGCTGCCAGGAGAGGCCCTTTTTCAAGGGCGGCGGCGGGTAGAGCTTGAGCGGCGGGTCGTAGGCCAGCGTCTCCCCCGCCGACTGCACCGCCAGCACCCAGACGCCGTCGTCGCGGAAGGCGAGCGCCTCCACCATGCGGGCGCCGTCGGCGTAGCGGTGTTCCAGCATCCAGACCTCGGCGCCGGCCATCTCGCGGACCTCGACGAACTTCTGCACCTCGCCGCTGGTGTAGCGCCAGGTCATGCCGAGGGCGTGGGGGTAGTAGTCCTTGGGCGGCGCCGCGGCGGCGAGGCCGAAGAAGAGGGTGAGCAGAAGGAGCGCTTGCCTCACTTTTC
>JAMOVS010000084.1 GCA_027061845.1 Thermaceae bacterium | reverse complement strand
CCTCCACGCCCACGCCGCCGCCCGGGAGCTCCCCATCGAAAAGACCGAGCCCATCTGGAAACCCGAGCTCGCCGGCGAGGGATTTGTCGAGCGGGAGGGCCGCGTCTACACCGCGCTCAAAGACCCCCACCGAAAGATCACCCTCCGGGGCTCGGGACCCACCTTCCGGCTAAAAGACCCCTTCGGCAAGACGATCGGCTACCTCGACGAGCGCCAGGCCTACTGGGAGGCGCACCCGGGGGCGGTCTTCTTGCACCAGGGGGAGTCGTACCTGGTCAAGAACCTCGACCTCGAGCGCCGGGAGATCGAGCTCTTGCCGAGCCTCGAGGACTACTACACCCAACCCCTCGCCACCACCGAGGTCCTCGCCGAGGAGGGCGAGGAGGTCCACCCCGGGGTCTACGTCGGCAAGGTGGAGATCGTCGAGCAGGTGGTGGGCTACGTCAAAAAGCGCTACCTCACCGAGGCGGTGATCGAGGAGATCCCCCTCGAGATGCCCGAGATTCGTTTCTCCACCGAGGCGGTCTGGTTCCACGTCGAGCCCGAGTGGCTGGCAGACGAAAAGGGGCTCGCCTTTGCCATGGAGGCGCTGCTTCCTTCCGGGATTCACGCCCTCGAGCACACCATGATCGGCCTTCTGCCCCTATTCGTCCTCGCGGAGCGGGCCGACATCGGCGGCGTCTCCTACCCCGCCTACCCCCACCCCCTGCCCTCGGGCGGCGGCCGGCCGACGATCTTCATCTACGACGGCCACCCGGGCGGCGTCGGCTACGCCCGCGAGGGGGCGCGCCGCTTCCCGGAGTGGATCGCCGCCACCAAGGACCGCCTGGCCGGCTGCCCCTGCGAAGCCGGCTGCCCCCGTTGCATCCTCTCCCCCAAGTGCGGCAACCAAAACCGCTACCTCGACAAGGGCGCCGCCTTGAAGCTCGCCCAGAAACTCACGGAGCTCTATCCGACCGCAAAGCGCTCCGGTTAGGGCGCCTCGCTGCCGCCGAAGAGGTCGACCCTGAGGTAGAGCCCGGGCCGGGCCTCGAGGGTAATCCCCTCAAACCCGCCGAAGGTGTAGCCCAGGTTCAGCCAGACCGGGTCCACCACCCGCAGGCTCCCCTCCACGCTGAAGGAGACCCCGCTCCGGCCGCTCGCCGGCTGCCAGATGTAGTAGGCGCCGCCGCCGATTCCCAGACGGGAGCTGAAGTAGTAGTTCGCCCCCAGGCCCACCTGATAGGTGTTGCCCTCGGGATCCGCCAAGCGCAGCCGGTAGGCCGCGCTCGG
The DNA here is from genome assembly GCA_027061845.1 of Thermaceae bacterium. Classification (GTDB taxonomy): domain Bacteria; phylum Deinococcota; class Deinococci; order Deinococcales; family Marinithermaceae; genus WFXV01. Next base: position 981 of record JAMOVS010000084.1, on the reverse strand, counting down.
CCGGAGCTGCCACTCGAGGCTCGGATGCCAGGCCAGGGCCGCCTCGCCCTCGAGCTCCGGGGCGGGGTAGGTACGGAAGCGGTGGTAGGTAAGCGCCTGCAGCGTCTCGCCGCGGAAGGCGTAGGCCAGCGTGAACCGCCCCCGGTACTCCGGCAGGACCTGGAAGTTTGCGTCCGCCGAGAGCACCTGGCGGTCGTCCAGCGTGCCCGCCAGGCCCGCCCGAAGGGCGAGTTTTTTACCCCGGTCCCCGATTGAGCCGTCGACTCCGAGGGTCCCGGCCAGCCGCTCGTCGCGGTAGCGAAGCCCTACCCCCGCACCCAGAAGCCGCGCCGGGTCGTCGAAGTCGTAGCTCGCGCCGGCGTAGACGTCGAGGTTCCAGTGCTCTTCCAGGGCGAAGGGGGCCCGGATCCCGAAACGGGCTCGATTCCCTTCTCCGGAGGCCCCGGGCAGCCGGTAGGCGAGTGAAAGGTTGGCGCTCCCCAGCCGTTGGTCCAGGCCCACGACACCCTCGAGCCCCCGGCTCCAGGCGTAGGCGAGATCGGCCCGCAGGGTCAGGTTCTCGTCCAGCGCCCGCCGGGCGAAAAAGGAGGTCCGGGCGGGACCGGCAAAGGGCTGGCTGTGGGTCAGGGAAAGCGCCGTTTCCTGGTCTTCAAAGCCCAGACGGGCCACCCCCGCGAGGCCGGGAACCTCCCAGCGATAGCCAAGGCCCAGACCGGCGTGCCAGGCTTCGTTCCAGCGGCGCTCGTAGAGCACCCGGGTCTCGTTCAGGCGGTTGTTGCCCTCGTGTTCCAGGGCCAGGCGGTCGCGATCGGTAAGCTCGGCGGCTACCCGGGCCCGGCCGGTCAAGGCTCCATCGTAGGCGAGGTCGGCGGCGGCGGTGTAGTCCGCCAGCCGTCCCCGCGCGGCGAGGCGAACCCGGTGGCGGCCGTCCTCGAGACGGTAGGCCATTTCCGCCCCGAAGTTCTTCCAGCGGTAGCCCGC
>JAMOVS010000083.1 GCA_027061845.1 Thermaceae bacterium | reverse complement strand
TCGGGCTCGAAGAAGCGGTAGAGCCGTCCGTCCAAGGCGGCGAGGTAGACCCCCCGCTCGGTGGGGAGCGGCGGGGTCTGGAGCTCGCCGAGGCCGGCGGCCTCGAAGCGGAGCTCGCCGGTCTTGGCGTCGAAGGCGAAGAGCCGGCCCTCCTCGCTGGCGACGTAGAGCACGCCGGCGGCCAGGCTGAGCCCGGCGGTGACCCGGCCCACCCGGGCGCTCCAGACCTCGTCGCCGGTCTTCAGGTCGACGGCGTAGAGCGTCCCCTGCCAGCTGGCCAGGAAGGCGAGGCCGTAGCCCACCGCCGGCGCCGCCCAGACCTCGCCCTCGAGGTCGAAGGTCCAAAGCGTCTCCTGGGTCAGGGGGTCGAAGGCGTGCACCTCGCCGGGCCAGGTGGGAAAGAGCACCACCCCCTCGGCGGCGGGCAGGGGCACGTGGATCGGCCCCGCCTCGACCTTGTAGACCAGCCTTCCGCTCGCGGGGTCGAGCACGTAGACCCAGCCCGACTCGCTGGAGAGGAAGAGCAGCCCGCGGTAGAGCGTCGCTCCCGCCGAGAGGTGGCCCTCGGCCTCGAAGGCGTAGGCCAGCCGGCCGCCCTCGAGGACGTAGAGCCGGCCGTCCCGGCTGGGCAGGTAGACCCGCCCGCCGGCCTCCAGGGGGGCGGCGGTGATCTCCGCCTGGGCGGCGAAGACGCGCTCCGGCCGCTCGCCGGCGTAGCGGTAGAGGCCGCCGTCCCAGCCGGCGTAGTAAAGCGCCTCGGCGAAGAGCGGCGGGGCCGAGACCTCGTCCTCGGCGGGCAGGTAGCGGACCTCGGTCCCCTCGATCAGGGCCAGCCCGCGCCCGCCCACCCCGAGCGCCATCCGCCCCCCCTGGCCCACCAGCTCGCCGGGCCAGGCGGGCTCGCCGGCGAGGCGCAGGGGCGTCTCCTTGATCAGCGTCTCCGGTTCCAGCGGCCCCTCGGGGTAGTGGCCGCTGCGGCTGGCCCCGGCGCGGGCGGTGCGGTAGGCGCGGGCCTCGAGCTCGCGGGCAGCCCGCCGCAGCCGCCGGTGGGCGGCGCGGGCGCTCTTGGGCCGGTCCTCGGGCTTTTTCTGCAAAAGATCCAGCACCAGCCGGGAAAGCGCCGGGAAGACCGCCGGGTTCTTCGCCTGTGGGGGCGCGGGCGTTTCGTAGACGTGCTTGTAGAGGATCGCCTGGTCGTGCTCGCCGGAAAAGGGCGGCTCGCCGGTCAAGGCCTTGTAGAGCACGGCACCGAAGGCGTAGAGGTCGGCGGCCGGGGTGAGCTCGCCGCCGGTGGCCTGCTCCGGGGCCATGTAGAGCGGCGTGCCCAGGGTGTAGCCGGTGCGGGTGAGCCCCTCGCTCCCGGCCAGGTAGGCGAGGCCGAAGTCCATTACCTTGGCGTGGCCTTCGGGGGTGGTGAGGATGTTGGCCGGGGTGAGGTCGCGGTGGAGGATGCCCCGGCGGTGCAGGTGGTCCAGGGTGTCGAGGACCTCGAGCGCCGCCTGCAAGAGCCTGCGCCCCTCGACCCCCTCCTCGAAGGGGCCCAGCCGGTCGAAGGAGCCCCCCTCGACCAGCTCCATCACGAAGTAGAGCCGGCCCTCCTCCTCCCCCAGGTCGTAGATCGGCACCACCCCGGGGTGGGAGAGCCGGGCCAGAGCCTGCACCTCGCGGGCGAAGCGGCTACGCTCGCCGGCGTGCACGTGGGGGAAGAGCAGCTTGACCGCCACCGGGCGCTCGAGCCGCTCGTCATAGGCGCGCCAGACCTCGGCCGCGCCGCCGCGGCCGATCGGCTCCTCCAAGCGGTAGCGCCCGCCGATCCGCTTCACCGGGCTCATTGTTGCACGGGCTTTAGGACTCTTCTTGCTCGAGCCGGTCCAGGAGCTCCTCGAGCTCGAGCTTGCCCTCCTCGAGCTCGCGGGCGATCTTCTCGATGGCGAGCCGGACCACCTCGGACTTCGAGACCAGCCGCTCGGGGCTCGAGAGCTTGTAGGCGGCCTTGGTCAAAAGCGCGTCCTGCTCGTCCGAGATCACGACCTGGAGCCTTTTCTTCTCCTTCTTCGGCATGCCGCCTCCGGGCAGACCCCATTGTACAACTTACGTAAAGTATTGACAACGCTGCGCATTCGGCGGATAATGCACATGCGCAAGTTGTGTATGATGCGCAACTTGAGGAAGAGGAGCTGGGGGCCCCGATGGCAACGCCGCTGATTATAAACGGAGGAAAACCCTTATTCGGCGAGGTGACGATTAGCCCGGCGAAGAACGCCGCCCTTCCCATTCTGGCCGCGAGCCTCTTGACCCCGGAGCCGATCCTGCTCACCGAGGTGCCGCGGCTCCGCGACGTCGAGGTCATGCTCGAGCTCCTGGCCCACCTGGGCACCCGCTACGCCTGGGAGGGGCGGAGCCTCTACCTCGAGACCCCCGAGATCCGGCACACCGACGCGCCGTACGAGCTGGTCGCCAAGATGCGGGCGAGCTTCATCGTGCTGGGCGCCCTGCTCGCCCGCACCGGCGAGGGCCAGGTCTCGATGCCGGGCGGCTGCGCCTTCGGCCCCCGGCCGGTGGACCAGCACGTCAAGGCGCTCCGCAAAATCGGGGCCCAGGTGGAAGAGGACGCCGGCACCTTCCGCGCCGAGCGGGTACGCCCCCTGCGCGGCCGGGTGGTCTTCGACGTCCCCACCGTCGGCGGCACCGAGCAGGTCCTGCTCGCGAGCGCCCTGGGCGACGCCGAGGTCACCATCGTGAACGCCGCCCAGGAGCCCGAGGTCGCCGACCTGGCGCGTTTCCTAACGCTCATGGGCGCCGAGATTCAAGGCGCCGGCACCAGCATCGTCCACATCCGCGGCGCCAAAAGGCTCGCCGGGGTGGAGAACTACCGCATCATCCCCGACCGCATCGAGGCCGGCACCTACCTGCTGGCGGCCGCCGCCACCCGCGGCAAGATCCGGCTCCGTAACGTCGAGCTCCACCACCTGGACGCCCTGCTCGACAAGCTGGAGGAGGCCGGTCACCGCCTGATGGCGAGCGGCGACCAGCTCTTCTTCGAGGCCACGCCGGAGCCCAAGCCCTTCAACGTCGAGGCCCGCGAGTACCCCGGCTTCCCCACCGACCTCCAGCCCATCGTGGGCGCCTACCTCGCCACCGTGCCCGGCACCAGCCTGGTCTCCGACCGGGTCTACCCCGAGCGCTTCACCCACGCCGCCGAGCTCGCCCGCATGGGGGCCGAGCTCCAGCTCAAGGAGCGGACGCTGGCGATCCACGGCCGGGAGCTCTTCGGCGCCGAGGTGCGGGCGCTCGACATCCGGGCCGGCGGCGCCTTGGTGGTGGCGGCGCTGGCCGCCAAGGGGGAGAGCCGGATCGAGGGCACCCATCACCTGGAGCGGGGCTACGAGCACCTGGTGGAGAAGCTCCGGGGCCTCGGGGCCGAGGTGGGCCACGCCCAGCTGGTTTTGGAAGAGGCCGCCGACTAAAAAAGCCGAACCATCGCGCGCTTGAGCGCGTCGAGGGCGTCCTCGACGCGCCAGCGGGCGCGTTCCCGCACCCCGGCGAGGTTCGAGATCGCCCGCAGCTCGGCCCAGGGGAGCCCGCGCCAAAGCGCCACCTGGGCCACCGCCGCCCCCTCCATGTTCTCCGCCGCCGCCCGCCAGCGCCGGGCGCGGGCCTCGGCCTCGGTGATCGTCTCCGAGACCTTGTCGGCGGTGAGGAAGGGCAGGGGCTTGAGGCCGAGCTTTTGGGCGAGCTCGGCGGTGAAGCCGGCCTCGGCGGGAAAGCGGTTGTAGTAGCGCCGGCCCCGGACCGAAAGGGCGGGGAACCCCAGCGGCTCCAGGCCCCGCTCGGTGCCCAGGTCGGCCTGGATTTCCTCGGAAGCGAGCACCAGCTCGCCGAGCCCGAGGCCGCTCGCCGGGTAGGCGCCGGCGAGGCCCAGGACCAGGATGCGGGAGACCTCGGGGTGGGCCTCGAGGAAGGCGGCCAGCGTCATCGCCGCGTTGACCTTGCCCACCCCGAGCTCGAGCCAGACCCAGCCGGAGCCCGTGAGCCCGGAGCGTCCGCGAAAGCGAAAGGACCCCTCGGCCCGGCCGGCGAGGAACTCGGCCTCAAAAGGGGTGGCGCTTAGGAAGAGCTCCACCGAATCCTCCCCTCCGCGTCGAGCTCGGGGTAGGGCTCGCCGCGCTCCCGGAGCTCGCGGGCGAGCTCGGGGTAGAGCCACTCGAAAAGCGTGCGCCGGTAGCTCTCGGCCTCGAGCCGGGGCCGGTCGTAGAGGCCGGCGGCGAGCCGCTGGCGCTGGGCCTCGAAGAGGATCACCGCGGCGGCGACGCTGACGTTCAGGCTCTGGGCCATGCCCAGCATGGGGATCACGATGCTCTGGTCGGCGAGGCCGGCGGCCTGCTCGCTCACCCCCCACTTCTCGCTTCCCAAAAGGATCGCCGCCGGGCGGGTGTAGTCGACCTCGCGGTAGTCGACGGCGTCGTCGGAGAGTCGGGTGGCGTAGATCGAAAAGCCCCGGTCCTTGAGGTGTTGGACCGCGGTTTCGACGTCGGGGTGCACCTTGAGGTAGACCCAGCGGGCCGCGCCGGCGGCGGTGTGGTGGTGGGTGGGCACGCCCCCGGTGGGGTGGACCGCGTGGGCTTCATAGACCCCGACCGCGTCGGCGCTCCGAAGGATCGCCGAGAAGTTGTGGGGCTTGGAGACGTTCTCCATCAGGACGGTGAGGTCGGGCTGGCGGCGGTCGAGGACCGCTTTGAGCCGGCGCACGCGGGCCTCGGTGGGCACAATTATCCCTCCCGGAGCCGCTCGATCAGGGGGCGGATGCGACCCGCCTTGAGCTTGAGGGCGGGCTTGTTGACGACGAGCCGGGCGGTGCTCTTGAGGATCACCTCGCGCTCTTCCAGCCCCGCCTTCTTCAAGGTGGTGCCGGTCTCGACCACGTCCACCACCGCGTCGGCGAGCCCGGCCAGGGCGGCCAGCTCGACGTTGCCGTGGAGCTTGATCACGTCGGCGGAAAGGCCCTTTTGCTCGAGCCAGAGCTCGGCGATGTGGGGGTACTTGCTGGCCAGCCTGCGGATCGGCCCGTGGTCCTCGGGCCTCCGGATCAGGCTCACCCGGCAGGCGCCGAAACCCAGGTCCACCGGTTCGTAGAGCTCGCGGCCGGCCTCGACCAGGTTGTCCTTGCCCACCACCCCGAGGTCGGCGATGCCCAGGTCGACGTAGGTGGGGACGTCGGCGTTTCGAAGCAAGAGGAGGGCGAGGTCCCCCTTTTCGAAAAACATCGCCCGCTTGTCCTGGGGCTGGGGGAGGTCGAGCCCGGCGCTGGTGAGCGCCCGGTAGGCCTTTTCAAAGAGCCTCCCCTTGGGCAGGGCGACGGTGAGCGCGTAGCCCTTCACCCCTCCACCTCCACGACGCGGTCTTCGAACACCACATAGCGGGCCCCCACCTGCCGGGCCTCGGCGAGCAGGGCGTCTTCGTCCCCGCCGTGGCCGAGGATCGCCACCTGGCCCTCCTGGCGCAGGCGGCGGGCGATCTCGGGGCTCGCCGCCAGGTAGCGCTCGGGCGCGGTTGGCGCCGCCCCGGTGGCCTCGATCAACCGCTCGAGGCCGAGGGCGAACCCGGCGGCAAAGGGCACCATCGCCCCGTCGTAGCGGCCGCCCCCGAGCAGGGGAAAGCCGTGGGCCGGGGAGAAGGCGCGGAAGGTCAGGCCGGAGTAGTAGTCGTAGCGGCGGGCCATGCCCAGGTCGAAGAGGAGCTCGATCCCGGGCTCGAGCCGGGCCAGGGTCTCCTCCAGCCAGTCGAGGTCGAGCTTGGCCCGCTCGGAAAGGGCGTAGCGCCGGGCCTCGGCGAGGACCTCGCGGCCGCCGTAGAGGTCGGGCAGGGCCAGGATCGCTTCCCGCACCCGGCCCCTCACGCCGTAGGCGTCGAGCAGCTCGGCGAGCTCGGGCACCGCCTTCTTGTCCACCGCCCGCCGGAGGCGCTCGGTGGCCTCGGGGCCGAGCCGGGCGGCCTCGAGCAGGTCGCGGACGAAGGAGGGAAGCCCGAGCTCGAGCACCGCCTCCCGCACCCCGGCGGCCTCGAGGGCCTCCCAGGCGAGGGCCAGGAGCTCGGCGTCGGCCGCCGGCGAGGAGACCCCGACCAGCTCCGCCCCCACCTGGGTAAACTCCCGCAGCCGCCCCAGCTCGGCCGGCGCCTCGCGCAGCCAGAGCGGCCCGGCGTAGCGGTAGCGGGCCACCCCGGAAAGCGCCCCGGCCTCGGCCAGCGCCCGCATCAGGGCGGTGGTGAACTCGCTCCGGAGCATCAGCACGTCGCCCGTCTTGTCCACCAGCTTGAAGGCGCTCTCGGCGTTGGGGTGGGCGGGGTCGAAGGGTTCCAGGGCCGAGAGCTCCACCGGCTGGTAGCCCCAGGAAGCAAAAAGATGCAAAAGCCGCGAACGCAGCGCCTCCCGGGCGCGCGCCTCCGGCCCCAGGTAGGTGCGGGTGCCCTCGGGCCTCACGGGGAAAAGTATACGGGCAGGGTCTCCGCCCAGCGCAGGCCCTCGAGGCTCACCGCCATCCGCACCGCGTGGATCCGGAGCCCGAGGTCGGCGGCCCGGGCCAGCGCCAGGGTGAAGCGGGGGTCGAAGGGGCAGGGGCGGAAGGCCCGGGCCAGCGGGTGCAGGACGGCAAAAACCAGCACCCCGCCGGCATCGAGGAGGGCCTCGAGGTGGCGGAGCGCCCGGGAACTCCTCGCGTCCGGGAAGCAGGCCACCCCCGCCTCGACGTGGGTGGCCGACTTCATCTCTAAGGGCACCGCCCGCCCCCCGACCTCGACCAGGGCGTCGAAGCGGCTCTCCCCGAGGCGGGGCTGGGCCCGCAGGAAGCGGTAGCCGAACCGGGGCAAAAGCCAGGGCAGCGCCTCCTCGGCGAAGCCGGAGTCGAGCAGCACCCAGGCCCCCCGGTCGCGGGCCAGGAGGACCCGGCCCGCGGTCTTCGGCCCCTCCCGGGGCTGGTAGCGGAGCAGGCTGCCCGGGTGGAGAAAGCGGAGCCGCCCGGAGTTCGGGAGATGCAGCCGGATCTCCCCCTCCTCCCCCCGGGCACGCACCGCGAATCGGTTTTCACGCTCGATCAGAGTCGCGGGACGGGTTTCGGGAAGCAAGAGGTCGAAAGGCACGCAATCATCCTCCAAGCAAAGGTCGCCAACGCTCTTTCAAGAAACGCTTAAAAAGCTTACCTATATCGCGGCTCCAATCAGCCGGCAAATAGAAGTTTACCCTTGCAAGATGCTGGCGCATCCAGGGGCCCACACTCAATCGATCCAATTGCTTCAAGCCGAGGTCTTCTTTGTGCGTAAGGATATGCTTAGCCAAATTGCTAGGGCTTCCTCCGGGGCTGTAATGCTGTGATTGGAAACGGGGACTAGAGTTGGGCCCAACATAAGCAACGTTCAAGAAAAGTTCCCGTTCTGGCCAATAAAAGGCAAAAACTGCCTGCTTCCCTTCCGGAAGAGGACCTGGCTGATGTGGCGGAAGTTGCACTTCAATATCGACCTTAGCAGGATCAAAATCCGGGAAAAGTGAACCATAGCGTTCAGTAAAAGCATGCAAAGCATTCTGGGCCTCCTGCTGTAAATCCATCACCTCACCTCCACAATGTTTTCTCCGACAAAAAAGGCAGAAAGAGAAAGTTTATCTTTTACCATACTCGGCAATTCCGCCCAAAGCCTTCGGTAGCGCGGGTGATCAGGAAAAGCCAGTCCGTAGTACGCGCTAGGATCCTGCATACGTTGCAAAATCTCACCCAATACTGAAAGGAAGTAATTTTTTGTCATCGCAGAGTAGCGACCCAAACCTTTCACCTCGATGATCCACCTTTTGCCATCCTTGCTTGCTACAAGATCAGGTCCATGAGCTTTACCGTAGCGTACTTGGACTTTCCAACCGGATTCCTCAAAATGCAATGCCAAACGCTTTTTAACCCAATCTTCCTCACCTCGATTCAATTTTTTATGAAGCCGCGGCTTGGTGAGCTTCTTGAAATTATTCGGATATAGCCGATAAACATCTTCCTCAATCCGCCGGATTTTCTCCTTCCGAAGCAAATCCAAAACCACAGATCTCAATCGCTGATACCGCACATTCAACTTCCGCGCCGCTTCCGCCTGAGCAATACCCGGTTCATCCATTACCAATCTCAGAAGGCGTTCTGCCAAGCTCATCCATTTACCTCCGCATCAAACTTTTAAAAGGCCGGCTGCCACGTTCTAGCGCTTTTTTAATTCCACGTGCAATCGCTTGAATTTGACCCTTTTCCCAAGCCAGCTCAAAGACGCCACCGTAACCTTCATTGCGCTCCCAGCGAACGATATAAACGAGCGTCTCCAAGAGTTCACAGAGCGGCAGATTTTCAAGTTCATTTAAGGTCAACAGTTCTAAGTTGGCTCGAGCACGGTCATAAAACCATCTGCTGCAGACCCAACCCCACGTACCTGCGTCCCAACAAACTTGATATAGAAGCTCGCCACAATCTGGGAAGGCAGGAACCATAAATGAAGAATGCTCCGCGCATTGCTCAACAAACCGCAGTAGGCGTTGATGGGCTTGCGAGTCTCCAGGGAGTAAATGAATCATTCTGCCTGCCAGAGATTCACTCATTGCTATCACCCCCTAGATAATATTAGCACACTCTCTAGCTATAAGTCAATACCTCTACGAGTCTTTCTTAATAAACCTAAAGTAAAGATTGTAGAACTTCTCTTATGCCATCACAGAGACACTTAGCCCTATGCAGGATTTTTATAGTTAGTGCATGCGGGGACTTTCCAAACGCGTCCAGGCCCTGAAGCCCTCCTCCACGGTGGCGATGAACGCCAAGGCGCTCGAGCTCCGCCGCCAGGGGATCGACGTCATCGCCCTGACCGCCG
>JAMOVS010000082.1 GCA_027061845.1 Thermaceae bacterium | reverse complement strand
GACCAGAGGTTGCCAAGAAGCCCCAGTATCCGATTGGCTTGGTAGAAGAGGGATTGCTGGAGAACGGCTTGATAGGTGTTCATCCAGTCCTTGATCTCGGTGGGATCGGCGGGCGGCGGGGGAACGTTTCCCTGGACGGGGAAGAGGGCGGCCACCGCCGTCGAAATCAGTGAGGTAATCACCGCCGGGGCGAAGATCCAACCGGCCAGCTCGAAGGCGCGGGCCCCGAGCCCGGTCAGGAGGTGGATCACGAGCCCCAGAAGCCCCCAGATCAGGAGGCTGGCGATCAGCACCCCAATGCCCAGGACGAGCCACTGGGCCGAACCGCCCAGCCCTGGCGGCGCGGGCAGATTGCGCACCGCCAGCTGGTTGGCGACCAGTCCCAGGGCCATGGCCAGGAGCACGTAGAGGTAGGCGGCCCAGGGACGGGGCCTTTCGTCCTTCTTCCGCTGGAAAAACTTAGCCGGTTCCAGAAGCAACTCGATCATGGTTCTTCCTCCTCGATAACCACCTTGCCGTTGGTGGCGGATATCCGAAGCTCGGGTGCCTGGGGGTCACCCCATTCGAACGGACGTTTGCCCTTGGCGACACCGCCAGGATAACGGGCCCAACCGTTGACCAGGTTCACGCGAACGTGAACGGGGAGCCTTGGCCGCACGCGGACTGACCCGTTGGTCACGGAGATTTTTAACGGAGCTTGAGGCGCGTAGTCGAGCAGGACGACCCAGCTGTTGGTGGCCGAAATGCGGCTCGGAAGTTCCGGGGCGAAGTCTTTGAGCTCGATGGAGGCGTTGGTGGCAGAGAGATCAAGGGCAGAAAGCGTGTCTTCTGCCGTAAAGGTTCCGTTGGTGAAACGAAGGGTGGCCGCGACCGGCTCGGGCAAGGTCAGCTTGATCTGGTACAGGCTGCCCTTGGGCTGCCTGGGATCGGTGATTCGTAGGCGTCCACCTTCTTCTTCCACCATGATTCGAGCGCGAAGGAGATCCCGCGGGGACTTGGCTTTTTTCCTGAGTTCAAGCCTTGCTGGCCCCGGTGCCAGGGTGATCTCGGCGTTCATGAGGTTGACCTCGAGCACGCGGACCCCGCCAAGTTCGTGGCTTTCGCTAGCCTCGAAGGCATAGCGATTTCCGCCCCCGGACTCCGCCAATCCCTTCGCATAGAGGCCGGCTGCAGCGAGCAGAATCGTCAGCGCCACCCCCCTGGCGGTAGGGCTCTTGGTGCGGGTAAGCGCCAGGTAAAGGGCGTAGAGCCAGAGCGCTCCGGCCGCGAGCGTGAACAGGCTTACTCCCATCATTGCCGATTCCTCCTAGAGCTCCGTTTCACGGTAGATCGAGAGCGAGAGCACGAGGCAGGCAAGAAAGAGGAGGATCCCGAGGGCGAGCGGCCAGGCGGGCCACTCGCTGCTGGGCGCGATGACCGAGAGCCCGGGGACGGTACCAATCAGCCAGTTGAAGCTACCCACAGTCACCTTCGGACCCCAGTTCCAGAGCGCGGCACCGTCGAAGCTCGAAAGAATTTCCCCCGTCACGAGGGGAGCTCCGAGAATCACCAGGGTCGCCGCCAGCCCTCCGGTCCGGCCCAGGAAATAGGCGGCGTGCATCGCGGTCGCGAGCTGGAACCCCCCCACTGCCGGTAGTCCGATCGCCAAAAAGAGGTAGAGCCCGAGACGGGCAAGCTCGCTTGCGCCCGATGGCTCGAACCGGCCGGCTGCCCAGGACCCCAAGACCGTAATTCCGGTCAGAAGAAAGGTGGTGAGTAGGACGAACTCGGCGGCCTGGGCTAGGGCGTAACGGGTCGGGCCCTGGGGCAGCAGGAGGAGCGCCCCCAGCTCGCCGCGACCGATGGCGCGGCTGTCGCGGCGGTAAAGGATGAAAAGCAAGCTTAACCCGCCCCAGAACGCGGCTTGGGAGAGCCCCCCGAGGTAAAGGAACAGGGTGATTCGATCCAGGCTTAGGACGCGGTAGGCGGCGAGGAGCAGCGCCACCAGGATGAAAAGGGCAATGCCGCGGTCCCGGTGAAGCCTCCAGACGAGCATCGCCTTCACGCCAGCACCTCCTTAAAGGTCTCCACCACGCTCTTCCCCTCCTTCCTGAGCTCTTCCGCCAGGACGTCCTTGACCACCCGGCCTTCCTTCAGGAAGATCGCCCGGTCAAAAAGCGCTTCGGCCTCGCCCACCTCGTGGGTGGAGAGGATAAGGGTCGCTTCCTCGCGCCACTCCCGCACCAGGGCCTTCAGGATCCGGTCCCGGCTGATCAGGTCGATGCCGGCCAAGGGCTCGTCGAGGAGGTAGAGCGGCGCCCGGCGGGCCAGCGCCAGGGCCAGGTTTGCCCGCGCCCTTTGCCCCTTGCTCATCTGACCGAAGGGACGGGCGGGGACCTCGAGGAACGCGAGGAGGGAGTGAAAGCGGTCGCCGTCGAAGCCGGGGTCGGTCCCCGAAAAGAGCCTTGCCACTTGCGCCGGGGTCGCGCCCTCCGGCCAGGGGTTTTGCTCGGGAAGGTACACGATTCGCCCGCGGTGCTTACGGGGGGGCTCGCCCTGGAAGCGTACCGCTCCACGGTCGGGGAGCAGGAGGCCGGCGACGAGCTTTAACAAGGTGGTTTTGCCGGCGCCGTTCAAGCCCAGGAGCCCCACCACCTGTCCCTGCGGTATGGAAAAGTCCACCCCTTGCAAGGCCGGGGTCTTCAAATAGCGTTTATGTAGGTTGCTTGCTTCCAGCATCCGGTTCCACCTCCAAAAGCGCCCGTGCGGCGGCTTTCGCGTCCAGGCCAAGTTCTTTCGCGGCCTTGAGGTAGCGCCTCGCCGCGGTGAGGAGAAGCTCGTGTTTCAGCGCCGTCTGATCCACGTCCTCACGTACGAAGGTGCCAAGTCCCCGCCGGGTTTCGGTGATTCCTTCCCGCTCAAGATCCAGGAAGGCACGGATTACGGTGTTGGGGTTTACCTTGAGCTCTTCGGCGAGGGTCCGGGCCGACGGAAGCTTTTCCCCGGGGGAGAGTTCCCCCCGGGCGATCGCCGCTTTCACCCCGGCGACGATCTGCTCGAAGATCGGCCCGGCTTCGGGGTCAACGCGCAATCGCAACCTGATCCTCCTGAGTGCACTATAGCACTAGTGCACCAGGGCGGCAAGGGACCCGGCAGGGTCCCCAGCGGGCTTGGCGCGTTCCTTCTCTAAAGAAGGCAGGCCCTGGGAGAGGGGTTTGGGGCTTCGCGAGGGGGGATTTATCCGAAGAGCAGGGCCAGCACGGCGACCGCGGCCACGTACGGGGCAAAGAGGCGGAACTTGCCCGCTTTCAGAACGCCGAAGAGCAGGATCATGGCCAGGTAGCCGCTGGCGAAGGAGGTGGCCACCATGGCCAGGACCGGCGCCGGTTCCACCCCCTTGGGAAGTCCGTCCTTGAGGCCGAGCAGGAGCACGCCGAAGCTGGCGGCGGCGTACATCAGGAAGGAGAGCCTGGCGGCGAACTCGGGTGAGAGCCCGAGCCGCAAGTAGGCGCTGATGGTCGTTCCCGAGCGCGAGACCCCGGGCCAGATGGCCACCGCCTGGGCGAGCCCGCCTAAAAACGCCTCCCAGAGCGTGACGTCGCCGGGGTCGTCCTTCGCCCCGCCCCTGGGGGTGGTCCAGAGCACCAGGGCGGTGAAGAAGAGCCCAAGGGCCACGTAGAAGGGGCGGTTGATGGCCTCGAACCAGTCCTTGATGAGGAGGCCCACCACCGCCGCCGGTATCGAGGCCACCACGATGAGCCAGAAGAGCCGCCAGCCCGGGGCCCTTCGCGCCGGGGGAGAGAAGAGGCCGGCAAAAAAGCCCGAGAGGGCCTCGGCGATCTCCCGCCGCATCAAGATCACCGCCGCCAGGAAGGTGCCGGTGTTGCTGGCGATGTCCACCCAGAGGGGCAGTGCCTTGCCGCCAAAGAGAAAACGGTGGGCGAGCACCAGGTGGCCCGAGCTCGACACCGGCAGGAACTCGGTGAGCCCCTGGACCACCCCCAGCACCGCCGCGTGAAAAGCGTCCACGCCCGCCATGCTAAACGAAAAACCCCGCCCCGAGGGGCGGGGTTCGGTGGCCGGCCGCGGTTAACGCTTGGAGTACTGCGGTGCCCGGCGGGCCTTGTGCTTGCCGTACTTCTTGCGCTCGACCACGCGGGCGTCGCGGGTGAGCAGTCCGGCGGGCTTGAGCTTCTTGCGAAACTCGGGGTTGTATTTTTCCAGCGCCCGGGCGATGCCCAGCTTGATGGCGTCGATCTGACCGGTGGTGCCCCCGCCCTTGACGGTGATGTAGGCGTCGAACTTACCCACCATGTCCACCACCTGCAAGGGCTCCAGCGCACTCGCCGCCCGGACGATGCCCTTGAAGTACTCCTGGAAGTCCTTGCCGTTGATGACGATCTTCCCTTCGCCGGGGCGAAGGAAGACCCGGGCGATGGACTCCTTGCGGCGACCGGTGCCGTAGTACTGCTCCATTACTTAACCTCCAGCTCGAGCTTTTCGGGCTTCTGAGCGGCGTGCGGGTGATCGGGCCCGGCGTATACCTTTAGGCGCTTGTAGAGCTTCCGGCCCAGGCGGTTCTTGGGCAGCATGCCCTTGACCGCCCGCTCGATGACCCGCTCCGGGTGGCGCTTCAGCATCTCCCCGGCGGGGATGCGCTTCAGGCCGCCCTGGTAGCCCGAGTAGCGGGTGTAGATCTTGTCCTCGAGCTTCTTGCCGGTCAGCTTCACCTTGGCCGCATTGATCACGATGACGTAGTCCCCCACGGGCATGTTGGGGGTGTATTCCGGTTTGTGCTTCCCGCGGAGGATGGTCGCGATCTTGGCGGCCAGGCGCCCGAGCGTCTTTCCCTCCGCGTCAATCACGTACCATTTGCTTTCCACATCTTTGGGCACGTAGGTCTTCACGAGGCGCCCCTCCTTTTGCCGCGTTCCTCGGGTCGGGGGTGAACGGGTGCGGGAAGGCCCCCGCCGAGGTGCCAGCGAGGAGTATAGCATAGCGGTTTGCATCAGGCCAAGCGGCGTTTGGGGCGTGCGGTTCCGATGATCGGGGCGGGGGGAAGGTCCTGCGCGGCGCGACCGGCCCTTCCCCGATCAATGGCCAGTCTTCGCATCCGGCGTGACCCACCGGGCCCCGCCTCCAGCAGGGTCACGGGCGGCCGAGACTTCCTCGCCGAGGCCTTCCATGCCTGAGTGGGGGCTCGGGCTTTCTTTCGCCTTCGAGTTTCTACCCCGCCGAGGAAAACAGGCGCTTTCACGGTGAAGACGAGGGGCCGCCATGGGGGAGCGCAGGCCCGATGGATTTCCCGCTCCCTTCCGGTCCAGGGCGTTGGGGCGGAGGTGCGACCGGGACGTTAAAACTTGACAAACCCGATAGGCGTTCATAGGATACGCCGGGAGGGATTTGGCTATGGCGAAGCTCAGCTTGGCAGAGCAGTTCACGCTAAGGGCGCTGACCGGACGGGTCGTGGGGCAGGCGTTGGCGCAGGACCTCCCCGACGCGAGCCTGGGGATCCTGACCAACAAGACCTTCATCTGCGCCAGCCTCACCGGCGCGCTGGAGGCCGCCTACTTGGCGGAAAAGGGCGGGCTGGCTCAGGTGAAGACGGCGCTGGCCGAGGGCCCGGAAGCGGTGGCCGAGGGCATCGAGGCGCTCAAGGACGCCGACGTCCTCTTTCTCGCGTTCGGCGGCGAGGCTGGTCCCGAGGTCAACCGTCCGCTGACCGAGGCCGCCCTTAGGGCCATCAAGGACACCGGCTACCTGGGTGAGGTCTTCTTCCACGTGCGCATCTGGGTCCCCGGCTTTGTCAAGGAGGCGCTGGCCGCCGACGCCGAGCTCAAGGAGTACTTCGAGGAGCTACCCATGAGCACCTTTACCTTTGATCTCGAGCGCGGGCTCTTCCTCTTCAACGACGTCTACTTCGACGACGAGGGGCTGAAGGCCGAGCCCATCCGGGTGCTTCCCATCACCCACGAGCACCTGGATCTCCTGAAGCGGAGCCTTTAGCGGCCACTTCCTAACGCGCCCCGGGCGGGATCCCGCCCGGGGCGTTTTTCCCGAGATCCGCTGTATATTTGTGCAGATGAAGATCGTGCTCGCCTACTCCGGGGGGCTCGACACCAGCGTGATCCTGCGCTGGCTGATCGAGCATTACGACGCCGAGGTCATCGCCTTTACCGCCGACATCGGGCAGGGAGAAGAGGTCGAGGAGGCCAGGGAGAAGGCCCTCGAGACCGGTGCTAGCAAGGCCTACGCCCTCGACCTCAAGGAGGAGTTCGTCCGCGACTTCGTTTTCCCCATGATGCGGGCGGCGCCGCTATACGAGGGCTACTACCTGCTGGGTACCGCCATCGCGAGGCCCCTGATCGCCAAGTACATGGTCAAGCTGGCCCAGGAGGAGGGGGCCGAGGCGGTTTCCCACGGCGCCACCGGTAAGGGGAACGACCAGGTGCGCTTCGAGCTCACCACCTACGCCTTGAATCCCGACCTTAAGGTGATCGTTCCCTGGCGGGAATGGGAGATGAAGGGCCGGCCCGACCTGGTGGCCTACGCCGAGCGTCACGGCATTCCGGTTCCGGTGACCCAGGAGAAGCCCTATTCCATGGACGCGAACATGCTGCATATTTCCTACGAGGGGGGCATCCTGGAAGATCCCTGGGCCGAGCCGCCGGCCGAGATGTTCCGCTTTACACAGAACCCGGAGGCGGCGCCGGACGCGCCCGAGTACGTCGAGATCGAGTTCAAGCGCGGCGACCCGGTGGCGGTGAACGGCGAGCGGCTCGTGCCGGCGGCGCTGCTCGCCCGGCTCAACGAGATCGCCGGCCGCCACGGGGTGGGCCGGGTGGACCTGGTGGAAAACCGCTACGTGGGGATGAAGTCCCGGGGGGTCTACGAGACCCCGGGGGGCACGCTCCTCTACCACGCCCGGCGGGCGGTGGAGTCCCTCACCCTGGACCGGGAGGCGCTGCACCTGCGCGACCAGCTCTCGCCCAAGTACGCCGAGCTCGTCTACTACGGTTACTGGTTCGCGCCCGAGCGGGAGAAGCTGCAGGCGCTCTTCGACGCCATCGCCGAGGACGTCACCGGCACCGCCCGGCTCAAGCTTTATAAGGGGAACGTCTTGGTCGCCGGCCGCAAGAGCCCGGTCTCGCTCTACGACCAGTCGCTGGTCTCCTTCGACGAGGAGGGCGACTACGACCAGAAGGACGCCGAGGGCTTCATCAAGATCAACGCCCTCAGGTTGAAAGTGCGTTCGCGGGTTCTGGGGAGGGGATGAAGGAAGAAAAGAAGCTCTGGGGCGGGCGTTTTTCCCAGGAGACCGACGCCCTGGCCCAGGAATTCAACAACTCGCTCGCCTTCGACCGCCGGCTCTGGCGGGAGGACCTGGCGAACTCCCGCGCCCACGTGCGCATGCTCGGCCGGGTGGGGGTCTTGCCGTCGGAGGAGGTGGCCCGGATCCTCGAGGCCCTCGACCAAATCGAGCGCGAGATCGAGGAGGGCCGTTTCCCCTGGCGCGAGGCCCACGAGGACGTCCACATGAACATCGAGGCCCGCCTGGCGGAGCTCATCGGCGAGGCGGGGAAGAAGCTCCACACCGCCCGCAGCCGGAACGATCAGGTGGCCACCGACTTAAGGCTTTGGACCAAGGGGGCGCTCTCCGAGCTCATCGCCGAGGTGCGCAGGCTCCGGAAGGTCCTCCTCGCCGAGGCCGAGCGTCACCTCGAGGCCGGCACCGTCCTCCCCGGTTACACCCACCTGCAACGGGCCCAGCCCATCCTCCTGGCCCACTGGTTCCTGGCTTACTACTGGATGCTGACCCGCGACCAGGGGCGGCTCGAGGATGCAAGGCGCCGGCTCGACGAGTCCCCGCTGGGGGCGGCGGCGCTGGCCGGGACCTCGTTCCCCATCGACCGCTTTCAGACCGCAAGGGAGCTCGGCTTCGCCCGCCCGATGCCCAACTCCCTGGACGCGGTAGCGAGCCGGGATTTCGTGCTCGAGACGCTGGCGGCGCTCGCCATCCTGCAGGCCACCCTCTCCCGGATGGCCGAGGAGCTCATCCTCTACTCCACCTTCGAGTTCGGCTTCGTCGAGCTGCCCGACGCCTTCGCCACCGGGAGCTCGATCATGCCCCAGAAGAAAAACCCCGACGTCCCCGAGCTCATCCGGGCCAAGGCCGGCCGGGTGCTGGGGAGCTTCGTCGCCCTCTACACGGTGGTCAAGGGCCTGCCGCTGGCCTACAACAAGGACCTCCAGGAGGACAAGGAGCCGCTCTTCGACGCCTTCGACCAGGTGCTGCCCTCGGTGCGGCTGCTGGCCCGGATGCTCCCCGGGCTCCGGTGGAACCCCGAGGCCATGGCCCGGGCGGCGAAAAGCGGCTACGCCCTCGCCACCGACCTCGCCGACTACCTGGCGAAGAAGGGCCTGCCCTTCCGGGAGGCCCACCGGGTGGTGGGGGCGCTGGTGAAGAAGCTCGCCGGGGAGGGCCGGGAGCTCGAGGACCTGGGCCTCGAGGAACTCCAGGAGTTCTCCCCGCTTTTCGAAGAGGACGCGCTTGGGCTCCTGCGCCTCGAGCGGGCGATCCAGGCCCGTAGCTCCTACGGCGGCACCGCTCCCGAGGCCGTCCGCCGTCAGCTGCAGGAGGCGCGCTCGCGTTTAGCTGAGGAGGAGGCATGAAGCCCCCGATGAAGCTCGAACTCAAGCCGGTCGAGCTCCCCCGGGTGCGGAGGGACGCGCGCTGGCGGGTGCGCAAGGCCAAAGTCGGCGACGTCGACCAGATCCACGACCTGATCAAATACTGGGCCCGGGAGTCCTTCATGCTGGTCCGCCCCAAGGGCCAGCTCTACGAGAACCTCCGCGACTTCCATGTCATCGAGGACGAGGACGGGGTGCTCCTGGGCTCGGTGGCTCTTCACCTCCTTTGGGCCGACCTGGCCGAGATCCGCTCCCTGGCGGTGCACCCCGAGCGCCAGGGCGAGGGGCTCGGCCGGGTGT
>JAMOVS010000081.1 GCA_027061845.1 Thermaceae bacterium | reverse complement strand
TCCGCGTCTCCCTGGGCGGCGCCCGCGACGAGTCCGACATCCGCGGCCACCGGCGCACCTACATCGGCGCCATGCCCGGCCGCATCATCCAGGGCCTGCGCCAGGCGGGGACCAAGAACCCGGTCTTTTTGCTCGACGAGGTGGACAAGATGGGCCAGAGCTTCCAGGGCGACCCGGCGGCGGCGCTCCTCGAGGTCCTGGACCCGGCCCAGAACAAGGAGTTCGTCGACCACTACCTGGGGGTGCCCTTCGACCTCTCCGAGGTGATGTTCATCGCCACCGCCAACTTCCCCCAGCTGATCCCGGCGCCGCTCATGGACCGGATGGAGCTGATCGAGTTCACCTCCTACCTGGAGGACGAAAAGCTCCAGATCGCCAAGCGCTACCTCCTGCCCCGCCAGCTCAAGGAGACGGGGCTCACCGAGCGGCAGGTCAAGATCACCGACGCCGCCCTCCGCCGCCTGATCAGCCACTACACCCGGGAGGCGGGGGTGCGGAACCTGGAGCGGGAGATCGGGAGCCTGCTCCGCAAGGCCGCCCGGCGCATCCTGGAAGAGGGCAAGAAGCGCGTCCGCATCACCGAGAAGGACCTCGAGAAGTACCTGGGGCCGCCCCGCTACCTGCCCGAGACCGAGGCCCGGGAGCCCCAGGTGGGCGTGGCCACCGGCATGTACTACACCCCGGTGGGCGGCGACATCATGTTCGTCGAGGTCAGCGTGATGCCGGGCAAGGGCCAGCTCATCCTCACCGGCCAGCTCGGCGACGTGATGAAGGAGTCGGCCCGCGCCGCCCTCACCTACGCCAAGAAGAACGCCGAGCGCTTCGGCATCCCGCTGGAGAAGTTCGAGAAATCCGACATCCACATCCACGTCCCCGCCGGCGCCATCCCGAAGGAGGGCCCCTCGGCCGGGGTGGCGATCACCAGCGCCCTGGTCAGCGCCCTCACCGAGGTCCCGGTGCGCCACGACATCGCCATGACCGGCGAGATCACCCTGACCGGCCGGGTGCTCCCGATCGGCGGGGTGCGGGAAAAGGTCCTGGGCGCCCGCCGGGCGGGGATCCGCGAGGTCATCCTGCCGAAGCAGAACGAGCCCGACCTCAAGGACGTCCCCCGCCACCTGCAGAAGGACATGACCTTCCACTTCGTGGAAAACCTCGACCAGGTGCTCGACCTGGCCATCGTCGGCGGGCTCAAGGCGCTCGAGGAGAAGGGCAAGAAGCCGAGGCGCCGTCGCCGCAAGAAGGTCGAGGCGGTGGCCAAGGCCTAAAATCGGAGCGTGCGCTTCTTTCTCACATCGCTCCTTCTGCTCGCGCTGCTCGTGGCCTGCGGCGGCTCGCCGCAGGCCGCAATCGATCTCGGCCACTGGAAACTCACCCTGCCGACCGACGAAGACGGCGACGGGGTCGCCGACGAGCTCGACCCCGACGCACTCATCGAAAAGCTCGCGCGCGACGAACTGCGCCCCTACCTTTACTGGGAAGCCAGCGGGGCGCTTCATTTCTTCGTCGAACCCGCGGGCGGCACCACCCCGAATAGCGACTACCCCCGCAGCGAGCTTCGGGAACAGATCGTGCCCGGAGACGACGACGAAAACTGGTCGCTGGACGGGGGCGGAACGCTTTCTGCAAGGCTTCAGGTCCTCGAGGTCAGCAGGAACGAAGACGGCGACACCTACAAGCTCGCCGTCGCCCAGATCCACGGCAAGGACGGGCCACCCCTTTTGAAGCTGGTCTGGCAAAACGGCCGCCTCGAGGCCCGCATCAAGAAGCTCCGCGCGGCCACCGCCGACCCCGAAGACCCCGACAGCTGGGTGGACGCCAGGCCGCTTTCCTTCGGAGAACCGGTCGGCTACGAACCCTTCACCCTCCGGATCGAGGCCGGCCGAGAAGAGGTGAACATCCAAGTGAACGACGAGGTGCAGACCTTCGTGCACGAGGATCTTCAGAAATGGCCCTTTGAAAACTACTTCAAGGCGGGAACCTACCTCTTCAGCACCGACGAAAAAGCCCACGCCAGCGCGCGGTTTTTCGAACTCCGCGCCGAACACCCCTAGCCGCCGGATCCACGTCCAAAAGGCGTCAAAACCCCGGACCTTGCGCTTCGGTACAATGGACCGCGTGAAGGCCTTCAAGCCCCACCTCGCCGAGCTGCCGTCCTACCCCTACGAACACCACCAGGCGCCGATCAAACTCGACCAGAACGAAAGTCCCTACGACCTCCCCCAGGCGCTCAAGGACGAGGTGGCCGAACGCCTCAAGGAAACGCCCCTAAATCGCTACCCCGCGATCGACGCCGGGCCCCTGAAAAAGGCCATCGCCACCTTCGAGGGCTGGCCCGAGGAGGGGGTGGTGGTCACCCCCGGGTCCAACGTGGTGCTCTCCACCCTGGCGCTCGCCGCCCGGAGGGTCCTCGACCTGGTGCCCTCGTTCTCGCTTTACAAATGGGCCGCCAAGGTGGCGGGCACGCCCTGGGAAGGGGTGCCGCTCGGCCCCGAGTTCGAGCTGCCCACCACCGCCCTCAAGGCCTACCTCGAGGACAAGGACGAGCCCGGCGTCTTCTTCTTCCCCAACCCCCACGCCCCCACCGGGCGCTTTTGGGGCCCGGAGATCGTCGAATCGCTGGTGGCGCCGGCGGCGGCCAGCGGCTGGATCGTGGTCCTGGACGAGGCCTACTACCACTTCGCCCCCTCCGACTTCAAGCGCCACGCGATGGAGCTGCCCTTCGTGCCCATCGCCCGCACCTTCTCCAAGGCCTGGGGGCTGGCCGGGGTACGGCTCGGCTACCTGCTCGCCGACCCCGAGCTCGCCCGCGAGGTCGAGAAGATGCTCCCGCCCTTTAGGATCCCTACCCCGACCGCGATGTTCGCCCTGGCGGCGATCGAAAACCCCGGCTACCTGGCCGAGACGGTGGAGAAGATCCGCCGGGAGCGCGAGCGGGTCTACCTCGAACTCAAGGCCCACCCCACCTGGAAGGTCTACAAGAGCCACACCAACTTCCTCTTGATCCGCACGCCCGACGCCGAAGCCGCCTTCCAGGGACTGCTAAAGCGGGGCGTCCTGGTGCGGCGGGTGGACCACCAGCCGGGGCTCGAGGGCTGCATCCGGGTCACCATCGGCACCCCGGTGGAAAACGACGCCTTCTTGAAGGCGGCCTTTGAACTGGCGGAGGAGTCCGGTGAGAAAAGCTAAGATCGAGCGCATGACCGACGAGACCGAGGTCCGCCTCGAGCTCGACCTCGACGGCCCGCCGGCGGCCCGGGTCTCCACCGGCGTCGGTTTCCTGGATCACCTCTTGAAGGCCTTCGCCCGCCACGGGCGGTTTTCCCTCTTCGTCGAGGCCGAAGGCGACCTGGCGGTGGACGTCCACCACCTGGTCGAGGACGTCGGCATCACCCTGGGCATGGCGCTGGACGAGGCGCTGGAGTCCCGGGCCGGGATCGAGCGTTTCGGCGAGGCCACCGTGCCCATGGACGAGACCCTGGTGCAGGCGGTGCTCGACCTCTCGGGCCGGCCCTACCTCGCCTTCGCCCCCGAGGAACTCGTCATCGAGGGCGCCCCCGGCGGGGTCAACGCCTACCACTTCCGGGAGTTTTTGCGGGGTTTCGCCAACCACGGCCGGCTCACCCTGCACCTCCGCCTGCTCGCCGGCAAGGAAGCCCACCACGTGCTGGAGGCGGGCATGAAGGCCCTGGCCCGGGCCCTTTACCAGGCCACCCGGATCACCCGGGAAGATCTTCCGAGCACGAAGGAAGTGATTTAGTGCGTGGTGCGTAGTACGTCGTGCGTAGTGGAATGAACACCCTCGTCATCGACTACGGCTCCGGAAACGTGCGCAGCGTGGCCAAGGCGCTCGAGGCCTCGGGGTTCGACGTCTTGGTCTCGAAAGACCCGAAGGACGCCCAGGGCAAGGACCTGCTCGTCCTCCCCGGCCAGGGCCACTTCCGGCAGGTGATGGAGGCCTTCAAGGCCTCGGGGTTCGAGGAGGCGGTGCGGCGGCACCTCGAGGCCGACCTCCCCTTCCTCGGCATCTGCGTCGGGCTCCAGCTGCTTTTCGAGGCCTCCGAGGAGGCCCCGGGGGTGGCGGGGCTCGGGGTGGTGCCCGGGGTGGTCCGCCGCTTTCGGGCCCGGAAGGTTCCCCAGATGGGCTGGAACCGGGTCTTCTTCCAACCGGGCTCGGGCTTTTCGCCCCTCGACGGGCGCCATTTTTACTTCGTCCACTCCTACTACGCCCCCCTCGTCCCCGAGACCGAGGGCGAGGCCGAGTACCAGGGCACCCGCTACACCGCGCTGCTGCGTCGGGGCAACCTGGTCGCCCCCCAGTTCCACCCGGAGAAGTCGAGCCGGGCGGGGCTTCGCTTTCTCAGGCGTTTGCCGGAGCAATACCGGCGGCCCTGAGGTCCCCGGGGGTCACCAGCCGGCCCTGCGCCCCCACCGCGGTGGTGGCCAGCGCCCCGGCGACGTTGCCCACCCGGGCCGCTTCCAAAAGCGGCATCCCCGCCAGCACCCCGTGGACGAACCCGGCGGTGAAGGCGTCGCCGGCGCCGGTGGTGTCGACCACCTCCTCGACCGGGTAGGGCTCGATCAACGCCTCCTCCTCCGGGGTGGCGACGATCGCCCCCAGCGGCCCCACCTTGACGATCGAGCGCTCGATGCCGGCCTGGCGCAGCACCGCCACCCCCTCGCTGATCGAGTCGGCACCGGTGAGCTCGAGGAGCTCGCCCTGGTTCATTAAGAGGTAGTCGGCGGGCAAAAGGCTCGCCAAAAGGTCGCGGCCGGCCTGCCGCACCGCCCCCGAGCCCAGGTCGATGAAGACCGGCACCCCGCGCTTCTTCGCCGCCGCCATCGCCTTGACCGCGTACTCCCGCTGCGGCCCGCCCACCAGGGCATAGGCGGAAACGATGACGGCGTCGATGGTGTCGAGGATGCGGGGCTTGAACTCGGCGGCGTCGAGGTAGCGGCTCGCCCCCACGCTGGCCACCATGCTGCGCTCGCCCCCGGGGTAGAGGAAGACCAGCACCGTAGTGGTGGGGTGCTCGGGGTCCTCCTGCAGGTAGCGGAGCTCGACCCCGGCCCGCTTCAAACCCTCCAGGGCGATCGCCGAGAGCGGCCCGCTCCCCACCCGCGAGGCTAGGAAGACGGTGTGGCCCAGGCTCGCCAGTTGCGCCGCCACGGTGGCGGCGGCCCCGCCCGGGCGGTAGAGCATGCGCTTGGCGGCGATCTCCTCCCCGGGCTCGGGGAGCCGGTCCACCAGGTAGATCAGGTCTACGGAAACGTCTCCAACCACGAAAAAGCGCATCGAAGCCGCCTCCTAGTTGGCTTAACCCACTATACCCGGAAGTACGAGCCGGCGATGAGGATTCCCGCGGCATTCGCCGGGCTCGGTTGAGCACCTGCTCATTTGTTCGTGTATTCAGATAAAAATACTCAGGATTTATGTCCCTGGTGGCTTTTCCTATTGCGAACTATTCGTATTTTGGGTGATCGCGATGGAGGCACTCGGTCTCGCTAGATTCCAGTTCGCCAGCACCACCACCTACCACTTCTTCTTCGTCCCGCTGACGCTCGGGCTCTCGATCCTGGTGGCCTACATGGAAACGGTGTACGTGCTCACCGGGGACGCCCGCTACAAGAAGCTGGCCAAGTTCTACGGCACCCTCTTCATGATCAACTTCGCCATGGGGGTGGTGACCGGCCTGGTGCAGGAGTTCCAGTTCGGCATGAACTGGTCGGGCTACTCCCGCTTCATGGGCGACATCTTCGGGGTGCCGCTGGCCATCGAGGCGCTGCTCGCCTTCTTCCTGGAGTCCACCTTCCTGGGGGTCTGGTACTTCACCTGGGACAAGGTGCCCAAGGGGCTGCACGCGCTCTTCATCTGGCTGGTGGCGATCGGCTCCAACCTCTCGGCACTTTGGATCCTGATCGCCAACTCCTTCATGCAGCACCCGGTCGGCTACCGGCTGGAAAACGGCCGGGCGTTGCTGGAGAGCTTCCCGGCGCTCTTTAAAAACCCCCACGTCTGGCTGCAGTTCCCCCACACCCTCTTCGCCGCCCTCAGCACCGCCGGCTTCTTCGTCGCCGCCGTGGCCGCCTGGCACCTGCTTCGAAACCACCGCGTCGAGCTCTTCTCCCGGGCGATGCGGATCGGGCTGACCGCCGGCCTCCTGGGCAGCTTCCTGGTAGCGCTCGTCGGCCACTACCAGGCCGACTTCGTGGTGCGCCACCAGCCGATGAAGTTCGCCGCCATGGAGGCGATCTGGGAGGACCTCCCCGAGCCCGCCCCCTGGATCCTCTACGCCACCATCGACGAAAAGGCCCAGGAAAACCGCAACGTCATCGAGCTCCCCGGGGTGCTCTCGATGCTCACCCACGCCCCCGAGACGGAAAACGGCGAGCGTGTTTTCCTGGGCATCAAGACCCTGCAAAAGCGCTACGAGGAGCGCTTTGGCCCGGGCAACTACGTGCCCCCGGTCAAGCTCACCTTCTGGAGCTTCCGGGTAATGGTGGCGAGCGGCCTTCTGATGCTGCTCCTGGCGGCGATCGGGCTCTGGCTCCTCTTCCGCGGCCGGCTGGCCCAGGCCAAGGGCTTTCTTGCCCTTTTGATCTGGGCGGTGCTGCTGCCCTTCCTCGGCAACACCACCGGCTGGTGGACCGCCGAGTTCGGCCGCCAGCCCTGGATGGTGCAGGACCTCTTAACCATCTACCAGGGCGTGACCCCGGAAAGCGTGGTCTCCGCCGGCATGGTGCTGCTTTCCTCGGTGGGCTTCACGCTGCTCTACCTGGTGCTCGGGGTGATCGACGTTTGGCTTTTGATCAAGTACGCCAAGACCGACCCCGAGGCCAAGACCAAGACGGTACTCAGCTACTAGGAGGCGGTGACAATGGACCTGAACACGCTTTGGTTTGCCCTGATCGCGGTGCTCTTCATGGGGTTTTTCTTCCTGGAAGGCTTTGACTACGGCGTCGGCATCCTCCACCCCTTCGTGGCCAAGAGCGACGAGGAACGCAAGGCAGTAATCCAGACCATCGGCCCGGTCTGGGACGGTAACGAGGTCTGGATGATCACCGCCGGCGGCGCCATCTTCGCCGCCTTCCCCCAGTGGTACGCCACCCTCTTCTCCGGCTTCTACCTGGCGCTTTTTTTGATGCTGGTAGCGCTCATTTTGCGGGGGGTCGGCTTTGAGTTCCGCTCCAAGGTGGATAGCCCCTCCTGGCGCAACTTCTGGGACTGGATGATCTTCTTCGGCTCGCTGGTTCCGGCCCTGCTTTGGGGGGTGGCGGTGGCCAACCTGGTGCGGGGGGTGCCGATCGGCCCCGACATGAACTACCAGGGCAGCTTTTTGACCCTTTTAAACCCCTACGGCCTGCTCGGGGGGATCGCCGCCGTCATTGTCTTCACCTTCCACGGCGCCAACTTCCTGAGCCTGAAGCTCCCCGAGGAGATGGCCCCCCGGGCCCGGGCGGCGGCGCGGGCGTTCGCTCCGCTCGCGGTGATTTTGGCGGTGCTTTTCGTCCTCGGCGGCTACGGCTACGGCCTCTTTAGCCGCGAGGGCCAGCTGCTCGCCTACCTCTTCGCCGCCCTCGCCGCCCTGGGCCTGCTCCTCGGCTGGATCACCCGCCTCCAGGGGAGCGACGCCCTGGCCTTTTGGACCACCGGGCTCGGGGTGCTCTTCGCCACCGCCATGGTCTTCGCCGGGCTTTACCCCTACGTGATGCCCTCGAGCCTCAACCCCGAGTGGAGCCTCACCGTCTACAACGCCTCGGCAAGCCCCTACACCCTGCGGGTGATGACCTACGTGGCGCTCATCTTCACCCCGCTGGTGCTGCTCTACCAGGGCTGGACCTACTGGGTCTTCCGCGGCCGGGTGAGCCTGGGGGAAGAGGGAGGCTACTAGCTTGCCGGAAGGGGCCAAGCCCCCGGCCGCCCCCGGACTCCGGGGGCGGCTTTTCCGGGAGGCGCGGGCCCACCCCCGCCTCCTCGTCCCCGCGATCGCCTTCCCGGTGCTCGCCGGGGGCGCCGCCGTGCTGCGGGCCTGGCTGCTCGCCCGGGGCATGAACGCGGTGGTGCTTGAGGGGGCGCCGGTCTCGGAGCTCTCGCCCTATATCCTCGGGGTCTTCCTTATAAGCGTGGCCCACGCCCTTTTCCGCTACCTTGGCGGGGCCTTTTCCGGCCTGCTCGCCGCCGGGATCAAGGCCGACCTGCGCCTCCAGCTGGCCCGCGCCCTGCCCCACAGCCCCGCCACCCCCCCGGGGGAGTTCGCGGTGACGCTGGCGGACGCGGTCGAGGGGCTCGACGCCTTTTACCGGGGCTACCTGCCGGCGATCGCGGAGGCCGCCTTGGTGCCGCTCGGGATCCTGGTCCTGGTGCTCACCCGGGAGCCGCTGAGCGCGCTGGTGCTCTTTCTGACCGCGCCCCTGATCCCCCTTTTCATGATCCTGATCGGCCGCTGGGCCGAGGGGCTCACCCGCCGGCAGTGGCGGGCGCTCTACGCCCTCGGGGCTTTTTTCTACGAGGCCCTTAAGGGGCTTGCCGTGCTCCGGGTGCTGGGCGCCGCCGGCCGCACCGCCGCCCGGCTCAAAGCGCTTGCCGAAGAACACCGCTCGGCCACCATGCGCGTGCTTTGGGTGGCCTTCCTCTCGGCGCTCGCGCTCGAGCTCCTGGCCACCCTCTCCACCGCCATCGTGGCGGTGGAGGTGGGGCTCCGGCTGCTTTACGCCCGGCTCGACTACACCACCGCCTTCTTCGTGCTCCTGCTGGCACCCGAGTTCTACACCCCGCTAAGGAACCTAGGCGCCCAGTTCCACCCGGCGGAAAGCGCCCTCGAGGCCATGACCCGAATCCTCCCCCTGCTCCAGGCCGAGCCCGCCCCCCCGCCCGCCCCCTGCCCCGAGGACCCGGAGCCGGGGCTTTTCGCCCAGGGGCTTTCCTTTTCCTACCCCGGCGGCTTCCGCCTGGAAGGCCTCGCGCTCGCGG
>JAMOVS010000080.1 GCA_027061845.1 Thermaceae bacterium | reverse complement strand
GGCATCGGCGCCGCCCTCGGCAACGTCGAGGAGGACCACTGGGAGTGGCACATGTTCGACACCGTCAAGGGCGGGGACTACCTCACCGACCAGGACGCCGCCGAGGTCTTCGCCCGCGAGGTGATCGACGCGGTGATCGAGCTGGAGCACATGGGGCTCCCCTTCGACCGGCTCCCCAACGGCAAGATCGCCCAGCGCCGCTTCGGCGGCCACACCAAGGAGTGGGGCAAGGCCCCGGTGGCCCGGGCGGCCCACGCCGCTGACCGCACCGGCCACATGATCCTTCAGACCCTCTACCAGCAGTCGGTCAAGCACGGGATCACCTTCTACAACGAGTTCCACGTCCTCGACATCGTCTTCGACAAGGACGGCCGGGCGGTGGGCGCGGTGGCGATGGAGTTCGCCACCGGCGAGCTCCACACCTTCCAGGCCAAGGCGATCGTGATCGCCACCGGCGGCTTTGGCCGCATGTTCAAGGTGACCTCGAACGCCTACACCCTGACCGGCGACCTGACCGCGATCCTCTACCGTAAGGGCTGGCTGCCCCTCGAGGACATGGAGTTCTACCAGTTCCACCCCACCGGGCTCTACCGGCTCGGCATCCTGGTCACCGAGGGCGCCCGCGGCGAGGGCGGCATCCTGCGAAACGGCAACGGCGAGCGCTTCATGGAGCGCTACGCGCCCACGATCAAGGACCTGGCGCCGCGCGACGTGGTCAGCCGGGCGATGTACCTGGAGATCCGCGAGGGCCGCGGCTGCGGGCCCAACAAGGACTACATCTGCCTCGACCTCACCCACCTCGACCCCGAGATCATCGAGAAGAAGCTCCCCGACATCGCCGAGTTCACCCGCACCTACCTGGGGGTCGACCCGGTGAAGGAGATGATCCCGGTGGTGCCCACCGCCCACTACGCCATGGGCGGGATCCCCACCACCCTGGACGGCGAGGTCATCAAGGACGGCGAGAACACCGTGGTGCCCGGCCTCTACGCCGCCGGTGAGGTGGCCTGCGTCAGCCTCCACGGCGCCAACCGCCTGGGCACCAACTCGCTCGGCGACCTGGTGGTCTTCGGCCGCCGCTCCGGCTTGGCCGCCGCCCGCTACGCGCTGGGCGAGGCCTTCGTCGACCTGCCGCCCGACGCCGCCGACGCCTCCCGCGAGCTCATCGAGAAGATCAAGGCGAACTCCGGTGGCGAGAGCCCCTTCACGATCCGCAAGGACCTGCAGGACACGATGATGGAGAACGCCTCGGTCTTCCGCACCGAGGAGCTTTTGGAAAAGCAGGTCGGCATCCTGAAGGAGCTCTTCGACCGCTACCAGAAGGTCACCATCCAGGACAAGGGCGAGCGCTACAACGCCGACCTGGTCGAGGCGATCGAGCTCGGCTTCCTGCTCGAGAACGCCGAGGCCCTGGTGCACTCGGCCAAAAACCGCAAGGAGTCCCGCGGCGCCCACGCCCGCGAGGACTACCCCGAGCGCGACGACGAGAACTGGCTCAAGCACACCTTGATCTACAAGGAGGGCGACGGCAAGGTGCGCTTCGCCTACAAGCCGGTGGTGATCACCAAGTTCGAGCCGAAGCCGAGGGCGTACTAGGGAGGGCGTGATGCAGGTAACGTTAAAGATTCTCCGCTACAACCCCGAGACCGACGCCCGGCCCCACTGGGAGAGCTACCGCCTCGACGCCGAGCCCATGGACCGGGTGCTCGACCTGTTGCACAAGGTCAAGTGGGAGGGCGACGGCACCCTGGCCTTCCGCCGGAGCTGCGGTCACGGCATCTGCGGCTCCTGCGCCATGATGATCAACGGGCGAAACCGCCTGGCCTGCAAGACCCTGGTCAAGGACCTGGGCACCGAGGTGATCGAGGTCCAGCCCATCCGGGGTCTGGCGGTGAAGAAGGACCTCGTGGTCGACATGGAGCCCTTCTTCAAGGCCTACCGGGCGGTCAAGCCCTGGCTCATCAACGACGAGCCTCCCCCCGAGCGCGAGCGGCTCCAGTCCCCCGAGGAGCGGGAGATTTTCGACGAGGGCACCAAGTGCATCCTCTGCGCCTCCTGCACCACCAGCTGCCCGGTCTTCTGGGTGAACGGCACCTACATCGGGCCCTCGGCGGTGGTCCAGGCCCACCGCTTCATCTTCGACTCCCGCGACAAGGGGGCCCACGAGCGCTTCCCCGTCCTCGGCTCCACCGGCGGCGTCTGGCGCTGCCGCACCGCCTACAACTGCACCGAGGCCTGCCCGCGCGAGATCCCGGTGACCCAGCTGATCCAGGAGGTCAAGCGGGCGATCATGTT
>JAMOVS010000079.1 GCA_027061845.1 Thermaceae bacterium | reverse complement strand
TTCTCCTCGCCTTTGCCCTGCCCAAGACGCCCCCGAGCCCGGCGCTCTACCCGCCCGCGCTCGCGCTCGGGGTGGCCTTCCCCCTCCTCGCCGCCCCCGCCGGGCTGGCCGCCGCCTTTCCCCTCCTCCGGCGGCCGCTCGGGGCGCTACGGGCGGCGGCCGCCACCGGGCTTTTGCTCCTCCTGCTGCCCCTCCTCCCCCGCGAGGGGACCGAGGCCGCGCTTTCGGCCTTCGCCGCCCCGCTCGCCGCCGCCCTCGTCGTAGGATGGAGCCGATGGAAGCGCTCCCCGACCTCGACAACCTAGAAACCTACAAGGCCGACAAGAGCCGGCTGGGCCAGGCCCTCGAGCGCCTGCCCCAGGACGCCCCCACCCCCGAGGAGCGCTTCCCCCCGCCCTACGGCGTGGTGGGCTTTGGCGAGGGGTGGTGGCCGGCCGAGCTTTTGAGGGACCGCTTCCCCGACACCCTGGCCCGGGGCACCACCTTCGTCCTCGCCGGCGGTTACGACCACGGCAAGCTCGCCGGCCTGCTCGCCGCCGCCCGCGAGGAGAGCGAGCGGGTGGTGGTGCTCGGCTTCGGCCCCGAGGCCGAGGTCAAGATCCCCTCCTCCCCCCTTTCCCCCTACCGCTACCTGCGCTACCTGCTCCTCGCCACCGGCGAGCTGGAGCTGGCCCAAAGCCTCGAGGCGGCGCTCAAAGCGGAGCTCGAACGCACCGCTCCCTACGTCCCAAGCCAAGAAAACCCGGCCAAGCTCCTGGCCTGGAGCTTCCTCGAGCGCACCCCCCTCTGGGTCGCCTCCGAGCGCTACCCGATGCTGGCCCAGGCGCTGCAGCAGGTCTTCGCCCGGGTGGGGAAAAGCCTCTCGATCGCCCCGCCTCCGGCGGCGCTCGAGTTCTTCATCACCGCCCTCGAGGCCCGGCACGAACAGGGCGACCCGCTGGTCGCGGTCACCCTGGGCACCGACGAGGAGATCGAGCTCGCCAAAGAAGTGCTCGCCACCCGGGTCGACTACCTGGAAGAGCTCGACCCGCCTAAAGCCAAGGGGCCGCTCCCCGAGGCCCTCGCCTACTGGTACCGGCTGGCCTGGGCCGCCTACTACCTCGCCCTGCTCTACCGCAAGGACCCGGGCGACCACGAGGTGCTGGCAAGGCTCCGGGAGGCCGCGAGCTAGGTGAAGCCCTTCCCGAGGCCCCAGGACCTGGCCGAGGCCCGTGCCCTGCAAAACGCCCTGAGAGCGCGGGTGCGACTCTCGGGCGATCCCAAAAGCACCCGCTTCGTTGCCGCCCTCGACGCCAGCGCCAAAAAGGGCGAGGGGCTCTTCGCGGTGGCGGTGCTCTGGGACCGGGAGCAAAACGCCCCCGTCGCCGCCGCCAGCGCCCACGTGCCGGAAGCGGAGCTTTTCCCCTACGTCCCCGGCTACCTCTCCTTCCGCGAGGCCGAGGCCTACCTAAGGGCGCTCTCCCTCCTGCCCCAAACCCCGGAAGCCCTGCTGGTCGACGGCCAGGGCATCGCCCACCCCCGGGGGCTCGGCATCGCCGCCCACCTCGGCGTCCACCTCGACCTGCCGGCGGTGGGGGTGGCCAAGAAGAAGCTCTTTGGCGAGCCCGCCGGACCCCTTTCCGAAGAAGCAGACGCCGCCACCGCCCTCTGTGCCCCCGAGGGCGCCCTCGGCGTCCCCAGCCCGGCCTGCCCCGGGGTGCAGATCGGCTGGGTCTGGCGCTCGAGACGGCGCACCCACCCCCTCTTCGTCTCCCCCGGCCACCGGGTGGGCGTGCCAGAAACGCTTGAGTTCCTAAGAAGCTTTCCCCGCAGCACCAAGCTCCCCGAGCCCCTCCGCCAGGCCCACCGCCTCGCCGGCTGGGCGCGCCGGTCG
Source organism: Thermaceae bacterium (assembly GCA_027061845.1). Taxonomy (GTDB): domain Bacteria; phylum Deinococcota; class Deinococci; order Deinococcales; family Marinithermaceae; genus WFXV01. The sequence continues at coordinate 456 of JAMOVS010000079.1, read as the reverse complement.
GCCCGAACCGGGCCGCTTCCGCTAAAGTAAAACCGGTGGCCAAGGAAAACCTCGTCTACAAGACCGTCCGGGTCCTCGCCACCCTCACCGTCAAGCCGCTCTTTCGGCTGAAGGTGGAGGGCTCCGAGCACGTCCCCGAGGAAGGCCCGGTGCTGCTCGCCTCCAACCACCTCTCCACCCTGGACCCGATCGTGATCGCCTACGGCGTGCCGCGACCGGTGGCCTTCGTGGCCAAGGCCGAGCTCTTCCGAATGCCGGTCCTTTCCTGGATTATCCCGAGGCTCTACGCCATCCCCCTGGAGCGGGGCGCCGGCGACCTCTCGGCGATTAAGGCGGCGATCCGGGCCCTAAGGGAGGGCCTCGCCTTCGGCATCTTCCCCGAGGGCACCCGCTCGCGCAGCGGCAAGCTGCAGCCCTTCAAGACCGGGGCGGCGGCGATCGCCGCCCGTACCGGCG
>JAMOVS010000078.1 GCA_027061845.1 Thermaceae bacterium | reverse complement strand
CCGCGTAGAGCCCGACGGCGGCGTGGCCCTTGGAGAGGATGAAGCGGTCGCGCTCTTCCCAGGTGGGGTTTTTCGGGTCGATCCGGAGGGCCTTGAAGTAAAGCGCCACCAGAAGCTCCACCGCCGAGAGCGGCCCTCCGATGTGCCCCGCCCCCGAGTGCTGGACGGTGCGCAGGATCAGGTAGCGCACCTTTTTGGCGAGGCGTTCGAGCTCGTGCCGTTCGCTTTCGGAGAGGATCACGCGTTCACCCCCAGCTTGGCGAGCACCGCTTCGGTGACCTCGCGGGTGGTGGCGGTACCCCCGAGGTCGGGGGTCTTGACCCGGCCCTCGGCGGTCACCGCCTCGATGGCTTGCAGGAGCTCCCGGGCGGCCCCGGCCTCGCCCAGGAAGTCGAGCATCATCGCTCCCGCCCAGAAGGTGGCGATGGGGTTCGCGATCCCCTTGCCGGCGATGTCCGGGGCCGAGCCGTGCACCGGCTCGAACATCGAGGGGTAGCGCCGCTCGGGGTTCAGGTTGGCGCTCGCCGGGATGCCCAGGCTCCCCTGGAGGGCGCCGGCCAGGTCGGTGAGCAGGTCCCCGAGCAGGTTGGTGGCCAGGATCACGTCGAAGGCCAGGGGGTCCTTCACCATCGCCGCTGCCAGCGCGTCGGCGTGCATGAAGCGGAGGTCCACCTCGGGGTAGTCCCGGGCCACCTCCCGGATCACCCGGTCCCAGAAGACGAGGCCGTGCTGCAGCGCGTTCGACTTGGTGGCGACGACCAGGCTCCGGCGCCGGGTGCGGGCGCGCTCGAGGGCATAGCGGGCGATCCGCTCGGTGCCCCGCCGGGTGAAGATCGCGGTCTGGACCGCGACCTCGTCCGCCAGCACGCCGCCGGCGCCGGCGTACTCCCCCTCGGCGTTTTCCCGCACCACCTCGAAGTCGAAGGGCGGGTCCCCTTTGAGCGGGGTGGGCACCCCTTTGAGCGCCCGGGCCGGCCGCAGGTTCACGTAGAGGTCGAAGCGCTGGCGCAGCGGGATCAAAAGGCCCCTTAGGGTCACGTGGTCGGGGGCCTTCCGGGGGTCGCCGACCGCGCCCAGGTAGATCGCGTCGTGCTTCTGGAGGGCGGCGAAACCCTCCTCCGGGATCATCACCCCGTGGGCCAGGTAATAGTCGGTGCCGTAGGGGTAGTCGGTGAAGTCGAGGAAAAAGCCGTGGCGGCGGGCGAGGGCTCGGAGGACGCCCACTCCCTCCGGGATTACCTCCTGGCCGATCCCGTCCCCGGGGATGAGGGCGATGCTATAGCGCCGCGTCATGGCCGAGCTCCCTGAGAAGGGCTTCGAGGCGCGCGCGGTTTTCCCGGGCGGTCTCGGTGGGATCTTTTGGGGTGGTGTCCTGCTCGATCACCGCCCAGCCGTCGTAGCCGCTTTCCAGGACCTTTCGGAGGGCTTCCCTGAGCGGCACCATCCCCTCGCCCAGGGGGGCAAAGATGTAGCGGCGAAGAGCCTCTTCGAAGCTCCAGCCCTCGGCCCGGGCGCGGGCCAGCACGTTTGGATCCACGTCCTTTAGGTGCAGGTAGCGGACCCGGGGGGCGAAGCGGGAAAGCAGCGCGAGCAGGTCGCCGCCGCCGTAGACCAGGTGGCCGGTGTCCAGGCACCAGCCCACCCGGTCGGGGTCGGTGGCCTCGAGCAGGCGGGCGATCTCCTCCCCGGTCTCGACGTAGGTGCCGACGTGGTTGTGGAAGACGAGCGCCATCCCCAGGTCGGAAAGTCGCTCAGCGAGGGCCTCGAGGCCCTCGGCGAGGGCGGCGAGCTGGGCATCCGTGAGGGCGAGCTCCGGCCCGACGTGGCCGGCGGCGGCCCGGCGGGCGGCGTCGCCGGCGTCGGCCACCACCAGGTGCCGCGCGCCGAGCGCGCGGAGGAAGCGGGCCTTTTCCAGGGCCCGGGCGATCTCCGCCGGGTGGCGGGCGGGGTCTTTGAGGTCGAGGGCGACGAAGGCACCGACGAGGTGGAGGCCGCGGGCCTCGAGGTCGGCCTTCAACCGCTCGGGGTCCTCGGGGAGGCTCGAAGACCACTCGGTGGCCCGGTAGCCCGCCTTCTGGATCTCGTCCAGGATCTCGGGGTAGGGGATCCAGGGGCGGTAGTCGGGCACGTCCTCGTTGTTCCAGTTGATGGGACTGGTGGCGATTTTCATGCTTCCTCCGCCGGGGGAAAGACCGGGCGCTGGCGGCGCCGGGCCTTTTCGTAGGCCTTCCTTGCCTCGCTTACGCTTTCGAACGCGCTGGTCTCGGGTACCGGCACGTCCCACCAGCCCTCGAAGCTGGGGACGCGGGCCTCGGGGTCGACCTCGGCGACCACCAGCCGGACCCCGCGGGCCTTTCGGGCTTCCCTGAGGGCGGCCTCGAGCTCATCCGCGGTCCTCGCCTGCCAGGTCCTCGCCCCCATGCTGGCGGCATGGGCGGCGAAGTCCACCGGGACCACCGGCCCGTCGAGGAGGCCGGTCTCGGGGTTTCTAAAGCGCCGCTCGTTGCCGAAGGAGGGGCTGCCCACCGAGCGCTGCAGGCCGTGGATCGACTGGAAGCCCTGGTTCTCGATCAAGAGGATGGTGAACGAAAGCCCCTCGGCGACGGCGGTGACGATCTCGGAGTTCATCATCAGGTAGGAGCCGTCCCCCACCATGACCAGCACCTCGGCCTCGGGGTCGGCGAGGGTCACGCCGAGTCCGGCGGCGACCTCGTAGCCCATCGTCGAGTAGCCGTACTCCAGGTGGTAGCCGAGCGGGTTCCTGGTGCGCCAGAGCTTCAAGAGGTCGCCCGGCAGGCTGCCCGCTGCCGAGATCACCACCGCTTCCTCGCCGAAGACGCGGTTCGCCACCCCGATCGCCTGGGCCTGGGTGAGCGGCCCCTCACCCGGTTCGGTGAGGGCGCCGGCTTCGGCCTCCCAAAGCGCTCTCAAGGCCGCGACCTCCTCGCGGTAGGCGGGCTCGGTGCCGGGGTAGCCGGCTTGCACCAGGGCCTCCATGAGCGCGGTAAGGCCTTCGCGGGCGTCGGCGACCAGCAAGAGGCCGCCGAGCTTCTCGGCGTCGAAGGGGGCGACGTTGATCCCGACGAAGCGGACCTCGGGGTTTTGGAAGGCCGACTTCGAGGCGGTGACGAAGTCGCCGAGCCGGGTCCCCACCGCCAGCACCAGGTCGGCCTCGCGGGCCAGGCGGTTGGCGGCCAGGCCCCCGTTCGCCCCCACCGGGCCCACGTTCCAGGGGTGGTCCGTGGGCAGGGCGCCCTTGCCCGCCTGGCTCTCGGCGACCGGAATGCCGAAGGCCTCGGCGAAGCGGGCGAGGGCCTTTTCGGCCTCGCTGTAGCGCACGCCGCCGCCGGCGATGATCAGGGGCCGCTTGGATTGCTTGAGAAGGCGCACCGCCCGCTCGAGCGCCGCCGGTTCCGGCGGCGGCCGGCGGATGCGCCAAAGGCGCGGGGCGAAGAACTCGACCGGCCAGTCGAAGGCCTCGGCCTGGACGTCCTCGGGGAGGCTGATCACCACCGCCCCCGTCTCCACCGGGTCGGTGAGCACCCGCATCGCGTGGGGGAGGGCGTCGAGCAACTGCTCGGGGCGGGAGATCCGGGTGAAAAAGCGCGAAAGCGGACGGAAGGCGTCGTTGACGCTGGCGTCGTGAAGGGTGGGGTGCTCGAGCTGCTGGAGTACGGGGTCGGGGATGCGGTTCGCGAAGTAGTCCGAGGGGAGGAGCAAAAGCGGCAGCCGGTTCACCGTGGCCGCCGCCGCCCCGGTGAGCAGGTTGCTGGCCCCGGGTCCGATCGAGCTGGTCACCGCCAGCGTCGCCCGGCGCCTTTTGTGCTTGGCGAAGGCGATCGCCGCGTGCGCCCCGGCCTGCTCGTTTTGGATTCGATAGTAGCGGAGGAGGTCGGGGCGCTCGGCGAGCGCCACCCCGAGCCCCGCCACCTGGCCGTGCCCGAAGATGCCCAGGACGCCCGGGACGAGCCGCTCCCGCCTGCCGTCCTGCTCGGCGTATTGCGCCGAGAGAAACCGCACGAGCGCCTGGGCCGTCGTGAGCCGCTCGGTCGTCACCGCGTCCTCCTTTCCTGGCGGGCGAACTCGGCGAGCTCGACCTCGAGGCGCTCGAGCGCCTCGCCGCCCGCCATCATCTGCAACACCTCTTCCCGCGTGGTCTCCTCGCGGCGGAAGGTCCCCACCTGTTCGCCGCGGTTGAGCAGGGTGAAGACGTCTCCCACCGCCCAGGCGTGATGAACGTTGTGGGTGATGAAGACCACGCCCACGCCGCGGCTTTTGGCCTCCACGATGTAGCGGAGCACCACCGCCGCCTCCTTGACCCCAAGGGCGCTGGTGGGCTCGTCGAGGATCAGCACCCGGGCGCCAAAGTGCACCGCCCGGGCGATCGCCACCGACTGACGTTCGCCCCCGGAGAGGGTTCCCACCGCCTGGTGCACGTCGCGAACGTGAATGCCGATTTTTTCGAGTTCTTCTGCGGCGATTTTTTCTGCTTTTTTCAAATCGAAACGGCGGAACGGCCCCCAGCCCGTCGTCGGCTCCCGCCCGAGGAAGAAGTTTCGCACGATGCTCATGAGCGGGATCATGGCCAGGTCCTGGTAGACGGTGGCGATCCCGCGATCCATCGCGTCCTTCGGGCTTTGGAAGCGCACCGGGGCGCCGTCCACCAAAAGCGTGCCTTCGTCCGGGGGAAAGACCCCGGAGAAGATCTTGATCAGGGTGCTTTTTCCGGCGCCGTTGTCGCCCAGCAGGCAATGCACCTCGCCGGCGTAGACCCGCATGGAGACGTTCTTGAGCGCCACCACCGGGCCGAAGCGTTTGCTCACGTTGCGGGCCTCGAGGAGCGGGGTCATCGCGGTGCCTCCAGCGCCTTCTTGCGCAGGTAGTTGTTGAGGAGCACGGCGGCGAGAAGCAGGGTGCCCAGGAAGACCTTGAACCAGTCGGTGTTGATGCCGGTAAAGAAGATGCCCTGTTTGACCATGCCCAAAAGCAGCGCGCCCAGCGCCCCGCCCACCACCGATCCGTAGCCGCCGGTGAGCAGGTTGCCGCCGATGACCGCGGCGGCGATGGCCTCGAGCTCCTTGAGCTCGCCGCGCAGCACGTCGGCGCTTCCGGTGTCCAGGACCTGGATGACCGCGAGCAGCGCCGCACTCATCGCGGTTGCGATAAAGAGCGTGATCTTCACCCGGGCCACCGGGACGCCGACCGCGTGGGCGGCCTTGGGGTCCCCGCCCACTCCGAAGATCCAGTTGCCGAAGGGGGTTCGGAAGAGCAGGTAGCTCGCGAAAAGGGTGAGTGCGACCCACCACCAGACGGAGATGGGGATGCCCAGGGGGTCCCCGGAGAAAAACGGCGCCAAGGGGTCCCCGGTGGTGAACTCGTGGAGGCCGGAGACGCGGGTCCGGCTGGTGATCCAGCGGGTGAATCCCAGGGTCGCGCCGCGAAGGATGAAGAGCGACGCCAGGGTGACGATGAACGAGGGCAGACCGGTGCGGACCACCAGGTATCCATTCAGCGCCCCGAAGGCCGCAGCCACCAGGAAGGCAAGCCCGATCCCCGCCCACATGGGCCATCCCCAGATGGCCACCGGGATGGCCAGGGCCATGCCCGCGGCCCCGATCATGGAGCCCACCGAGAGGTCAAACTCGCCCGCGATCATGAGCAGGCTGACGGTGGCGGCGAGCAGTCCGAGCTGGGCCGCGACCTCGAGGTAGTTCAGGGTCCCGCGGGCGCTCAAGAATCCGCGGTCGCCGGCAACGAACGCGAAGAAGCCGAAGACCAAAAGCACCCCGGCGAGGGATCCCAGCTCCGGGCGGGCCAGCAAGCGTCGGACGTTCATCGGCCTTGCGGACATGGGCAAAAGGGGCGGGCGGAATCCCGCCCGCCCACCGGGGATCTAGCGGATGCCTTTCTTGGAAAGCTCGATGACCTGGGCGGCGTTCTCCGGGGTCACGAAACCAGGACCGGTCAGTACCACGTCGTTGGCGGGAAGCAGGCCGTAGCGGACGTAGTTGGCCAGGAAGACGACCGGCAGGTACCCCTGCAAAAACTGCTGCTGATCGATCGCAAAGGCCATCTTCTTCTCGTTCAGGGCCTTAAGCACGGCGGGCGAAAGGTCGAAGGTCCCGAAGACCACCTTTCCGATCTTCCCTGCCTCTTCCAAAGCTTGCAGGGTGGGTTCCGCGCCTACCGGGCCCAGGGTCAGGATGCCCTGGATGTCGGGGTTTTTCTGCAGGTAGGCCAGGATGGCGTTGCGGACCTCGGTGAAGTCGGTCGGTACCGCAAGGATCTCCACCTGCGCGCCCTCGCCGAGGCCGTCCTTGAAGCCTTCGCAGCGCTGGTCAAGGGCGACGTTTCCCACCTCGTGGTTTACGCACACCGCCTTCTTGACGCCCATCTCCCGCATGCGCTCGCCGCCGCCCTTACCGGCGATGTATTCCTCCTGGCCCACGTGCATCAACACGCCGAGTTTCTTGAAAACGTCGGCGCCCGAGTTGATGGAGATGACCGGGATACCGGCCTCGACCGCGGCCTTGATGTGCGGGCCCAGGGCGTCCGCGTCCGGGATGGAGACCACCAGCCCGTCGGGCTTGGAAGCGACCGCCGCGTCGATGAGCTGACCCATCTGGACCATGTCGAACGTCTCGGGTGCCCGGTATTCCACCCGTACGCCGGTCTGTTGGGCGGCCAGGTCCACGCCGTTTTTGACCACCGACCAGAAGGGGTCGGCCGCCTGCCCGTGGGTCACGACCACGATGCGTTGGGCCATGCCCACACCGAAGAACAACGAGACCAATAGCAAACCTAAAGCCGCTCGCCTCATACCTGCCCCCTTTCGTTATCAAACCGATCATACTCCCCGATGTTTCGATTCGTCAACATAAGCCCGGGGGTTACCTTTCGAATCCGAAACTCTGCGGCGATTATGCGCGTGTCATGCGCGTATAATCGTGACGATGAGTTTCTTAAAGCTCTGGGGGGCGCGATGAAGGTAGCGCTCTTTGCTACCTGCCTCCTCGACCAGTTCTTCGCCGGGGCCGGGGTGGCGACGGTGCGGCTTTTGCGCTCTTTGGGGGTCGAGGTGGATTTCCCGAAGGCGCAGACCTGCTGCGGCCAGCCCGCCTTCAACGCCGGCCACTGGGACGAGGCGCGCAGGATGGCCCGCCACACGATGGCGGTCTTCGAGGGCTACGACTACGTGGTCTTGCCCTCGGGCTCCTGCGGCTCGATGCTAAAAGTTCACTACCCCGAGCTCTTTGAGGGGCTTGGCAAGGAGTACCGGCGGGCGGTGGATCTCTCGGAGCGGACCTATGAGCTCTCCCAGTTCATCGTCCGGGTGCTGGGGGTGGAAAAGCTCGGCGACGGGCTCGAAGGCCGGGCCCTCGCCTACCACCACGGCTGCCACGCGCTCAGGGAGCTCGGGGTGGAAAAAGAGCCCATCTTGCTTCTTGAAAACGCCGGCGCTCGGATCGTCCCCTGGGAAGCGGACCGGGAGTGCTGCGGGTTTGGCGGGGTATTTTCGGTGAAGTTGCCCCACGTCAGCGTGGCCATGGCCGACCGCAAGATCGACACCCTGCCCGAGGCCGAGGCCCTCGTTTCCACCGACGCCGGCTGCCTTTTGCACCTGGCCGGGCGGATGAAGCGGCGGGGAAAGCCGATTCCCATCCGCCACCTAGCCGAGCTTTTGTGGGAGGCGCGAAATGCCGCCTAAAGCCTATCCCAAGGAAAGCCGGGCGCTTTTGGAGGCCCGCCCCGAGGTGCGGGAGTCGGTCACCAAGGCCGCGCTTCACTTCCACAATAACCGCGAGCGGGCCTACGGCGAGGTACCGGTCGAAGCCTGGCGCGACTTTGCCGCTCAGACCAAGGAGCACGTTCTCTCCCGGCTCGATCGCTATTTAGAGCAGGCCGAGGCCCGCCTTAGAGAAAAAGGCGTCTTCGTGCACTTTGCCGAGGGGCCCGAGGACGCTCACCGGATCCTTGGCGAGATCGTGAGAAAAGAGGGCGTGCGCCTCGCCGTGAAGGCGAAGAGCATGCTTACCGAGGAGCTCGGCGTGAATGCCTTCCTCGCCTCTCAGGGGGTCGAGGTCTGGGAGACCGACCTCGGCGAGTTCATCATCCAGCTCGCCGAGGAGCCTCCTTCCCACATCGTGGGGCCGGCGATCCATAAGAGCCTGGAGGAGATCCGCGCCCTTTTCGCCGAGCACCTGGGCACTCCCAAGGATGCAAGCCCCGAGGAGCTCGCCGCCGCCGCCCGCCGCTTTTTGCGGGAGAAGTTTTTGAAGGCGGATCTAGGGATCAGCGGCGGGAACTTTTTGGTGGCCGAAAGCGGCACCTTGGTGCTGGTGGAGAACGAGGGGAACATCCGGCTCTCGACGAGCCTGCCCCGGGTGCACGTGGCCTTCGTGGGGATCGAAAAGCTTCTTCCTCGCTTTGAGGACCTTTCGGTTTTCCTGCAGCTCCTCGCCCGGGCGGCCACCGGGCAGCCGATCGGGACCTTCGTGAGCCTGATCGAGGGGCCGAGGCGCCCCGGCGAGCCGGACGGCCCCGAGGTGCTCCACGTCGTCTTCGTGGACAACGGCCGTACCGCCGCCCTCGCTGACGAAAGGGCTCATGTGGTGCTTCGCTGCATCCGCTGCGGCGCCTGTTTGAATGCCTGTCCGGTCTACCGCCAGACCGGGGGGCACCCTTACGGCTTCGTCTATTCCGGACCGATCGGGGAGGTCCTGGCGCCGGCCCTTTTAGGCCCCAAGGATGCCTACCCCCTCTACCACGCGAGCACGCTCTGCGGCGCTTGCGCCGAGGTCTGCCCGGTGCGGATCCCGATTCCGAAGCTGCTCCTTTACTGGCGCGAGCGGGCGGCAAGGGAGGGGCTTTTGCTTCCCTTCGAAAAGTCCTTGGTGCGGGCCTACGCCGAGGCGATGGTGCGGCCCTCCGCCTACCGGCTCGCCTCCAAGGCGATGCGGCTTTTCCCCGGGGTCTTAAAGAGCGAGACGCTTCCCCTGGTGCGGGCCTGGACCCGGCTGCGGGCGGGCCTCGAGCCGAGCCCCCGGCCCTTCCACGAGCTTTGGGAGGAGATCAAGGATGAAGGCTAGGGAGCGGATCCTGGCCCGGGTGCGGCGGGC
>JAMOVS010000077.1 GCA_027061845.1 Thermaceae bacterium | reverse complement strand
AAGACCTCGCGGGCTCCCGTCTCCTCGGGGTAGTTGAGCCGGGCCGCGATCCGGCTGCCCTCGGGGACCAGGGACAGCCCCTCGGGAAGGAGCTTGATCCGCTCCGGCATCCCGGGGGTCTCGGGCTCGAGCCAGGCGTAGCCCCGGCCAAAGCGGAGCCGGCCCACCGCCGTCCTGCGGGCGCGGTCCAAAACGCGCACCACCTCGCCGCTCTCCCGGCCCTTGCGGTCGCGGCCGACGATCCTGGCCTCGACCCGGTCGCCGTGCCAGGCCCCCTTGAGCCGGGCCTCGGGGACGAAGAGGTCGGGCCCACCGTCCTCGCGGACGACGAAGCCGTAGCCGTCCTTGGCCAGGTCGAGCCGGCCGGTGACCAGGTCGCCCTCGCCGGGAAGGCGGTAGCGGCCCCGCTCGCGCTCGAGCCTGCCCTCGGCGACCAGCTCGTTCAAGAGCTCCTTGGCCTGGTGGCGCTTGAGGCCGAAGACCCGCGCCAGGTCCTTGGGGTGGGCGGGCTTTTTGTGCTTCTTTAGGTATTCGAAGACCTTGTCTTTCATTTCATAGGATGCCCTCGAGCGCCTTCGCGGTGGCCGCCAGGGCGTCGGCGAACTTAGCGAGCGCCTCTTCGATCTGGGCCTCGGTAACGATGAGCGGCGGCTCGAGGCGGACCACCTTGGGGTTATTGAGCCCGAAGGCGGTGAGGACGCCCCGGCTCGCCAGCTCGCTGATGAGGAGCGCCCCGATGTCGGCGTCGGTGAACTCGACCCCGATCATCAGCCCCCGGCCGCGAACCTCCTCGATGAGGAGCGGCCACTCGGCGGCCAGCTTTCTGAGCCCTTCGAGCAGTTTTTCGCCGAGGGCGAGCGCCCGGGCAGGAAGGTCTTCCTCCAACGTGACCTCGATGGCGGCCAGCGCCGCCGCCGCCGCCAGCGGGTTGCCGCCGAAGGTGGAGGAGTGGATCAGGGGGTTTTCGCGGAAGGCCTCGAAGAGCTCGGGACGGCCGATGGCGGCCCCGATGGGCATCACCCCGCCGCCCAGGGCCTTGGCGCTGGTGAGGAGGTCGGGCTCGACTTCCTCCCAGTCCAGCCCCCAAAAGCGCCCGGTGCGCCCGAGGCCGGTCTGCACCTCGTCGACGATCAAAAGCACGCCGCGCTCGGCGGTGATCCGGCGGAGCTCCTTCAGGTAGCCCTCGGGCGGGATCCGGATGCCGCCCTCGCCCTGGATGGGCTCGACGATCACCGCCGCGGTCTCGTCGTCGATCGCCTTTGCCACCGCCTCGGCGTCGCCGAAAGGCACCACCTTGACCCCGGGAACCAGGGGCTCGACCGGCTTTTGGTACTCCGGCTTCGGGGTCAGGGAGAGCGCCCCCATGGTCTTGCCGTGGAAGCCGCCGGCGGTGGTGATGATGCCGGGCTTTCCGGTGTGGATCCGGGCCAGCTTGAAGGCGGCCTCCACCGCCTCGGCGCCGGAGTTGCCGAAGAAGACCATCGAGAGCTCGCCGGGGGTGAGCTCGGCGAGGCGGGCGGCCAGGCGGGCGGTGGGCTCGGGGACGAGCACCCGCACGCTCATCGGCATGCGGTCGAGCTGCCTTTTTACCGCCTCGACCACCCGCGGGTGCCGGTGACCCAGGTTCAGGGTGCCGTAAAGGCCCAGAAAGTCCAGGTACCGCTTGCCTTCCCTGTCCCAGACGTAGACGCCTTCGGCCCGGTCCTCGACCCGGTCGAGGCCGGTGAAGCGCAAGAGTCCTGCGAGTCCGGGGTTGACGTGACGTTCGAAAAGCGAAAAGACCTCGTCCATGCGTCCTCCAGAGGGGGCCCCTCTGGGCCTTTAGTATACCACACTCAAGCTTCGGCGATTCGCCGAAGCGTATCGAAGATCGATGGGGGCAAGCGCACCGCCCGGCCGCCGGCGTCCTGGGGCACGTGCACCGTCTTCCCCTCGGCGGCGAGCGTCCCCTCCGGCCGGAGCACCCGGTAGGCGAAGGCGACCCGGCGGCTTTTGACCTCCGAGACCCGCACCTCAATGCTTGCGGTCTCGCCGTAGCGAAGCGGCCGGTGGTAGCGCAAAAAGAGCTCGGTGACCGGGAAGAAAAGGCCCTTTGCCTCGAGCTCGTGGTAGGGAAGCCCCGCCTCCTCCAGGAGCCGGGTGCGGGCCTCCTCCAGCCAGACCACGTAGGCGGAGTGGTGCACGATGCCCATCTGGTCGGTCTCGGCGTAGCGCACGCGGATGGGGTAGGTCCGGGTCATAGCACCTCGCGGGGGTCGGTGTGGAAGGTGATGCGGGGAACGCGGCGCATCGGCACCTCGTGGGCCAGCTCTTCCTGCAGGTAACCGTGGGCCCGGTTCAAGACCTCGGCGGTCTCCTCCACCCGCTCCAGCGCGCTGATCAAGACGCGGGCCCGGGAGAGGTCGGCGCTGATCCTGACCCGCTCGACGGTGACCACCATGGGGATGCGGGGGTCCTGCATCTCGTGGATGATGCCCGCCAGGGCTCGGGCCACCCGGGATTCGAGGCGCAAAAGGGCACGGCTCACGGCGGCCTCCTTCGAGCCTCATTCTAGCGCGGCGATCTTCTCCCCCAGCTCCCTTGCGATCTGCCGGACCCGGGCCCGGTCGCGCCCTTCCACCATCACCCGTACCACCGGCTCGGTGCCCGAGGGGCGTACGTTGATCCGCCCCTCGCCCAGGGCGGCCTCGGCCTCGCGCAGGAGGGCGGCGAGGCCGGGGTGCTGCATGACCCGGTGCTTGTCCCGGACGCGGACGTTCTCGATCACCTGGGGAAAGAGCTCCAGCGCGTCCACCCACTCGGCCAGGTCGCTGCCGGTCTTGCTCAGAAGCTCCAGGGTCACCAGGGCGGTGAGCATGCCGTCGCCGGTGTGGAAGCGGTCCTTGAAGATTACGTGGCCGCTGGGCTCGGCGCCGACCCGGGCGCCGGTCTCCTCCATCTTCTCGGCGACGTAGCGGTCGCCCACCGGGGCCCGGACGAGCTCGGTGCCGAGCTCCTTCAGGGCGAGCTCGAGGCCGTAGTTCGACATGATCGTGCCCACGACCTTCTTGAGCTCGAGTGCCTTGGCCGCCAGGTAGAGCAGGTGGTCGCCGTGGAAGATCCGGCCCTTGCGGTCGGCGAAGACGGCCCGGTCGCCGTCGCCGTCGAAGGCGACCCCGAGGTCAAAGCCGAGCTCCGCGACCAGGCGGGCCATCGTCTCCGGCGCGGTGGCGCCCAGGCCCCGGTTGATGTTCCGGCCGTCGGGGCTGGTGCCGATGGCGAAGACCTCGGCCCCGGCCCGGGAGAAGAGCTCGGGGGCGAGCCGGTAGGTGGCGCCGTTGGCGGCGTCCACCACGATCTTCTTCCCCGAGAGGTCGGGGGCATGACCGAGCAGGTGGGAAAGGTAGCGCTCCGCCCCCTCGGTGGCCTGGAAGACCCGGCCCCCCTCGCGGTAGCCGGGCTCCTCCTCCAGGCGGGCCTCGATCCGGGCCTCGAGCTCGTCGGGGAGCTTCCGCCCCCCCTCGCCGAAGAACTTGACGCCGTTGTCGTAATAGGGGTTGTGGCTGGCCGAGATCACCGCCCCGGCCCGGGCCCGGTAGTCGCCGGTGAGGTAGGCGACCCCGGGAGTGGGCAGGACGCCGAGCCGGTAGACCTCGACGCCGGCCTCGAGGGCGCCGGCCACCAGGGCGGCCTCGAGCATGGGACCGGAGGCCCGGGGGTCGCGCCCGAGGACCAGCGGCCCCCCGAGCTCGGCGGCGGCGGCGCCCGCCAGGCGCATCACGAAGGCCGGGGTCATCGGCGGCTCGCCCACCCTCCCCCGCACGCCGTCGGTGCCGAAGTAGCGACGCATCACCCATCGAGGCTATCACGCGGCTTTGACCGGGGCCCCCCTTTTTGGGGGTGTAGGATGCTATTGGAATCGGTTACCGTTTCTGAGATGGGAGGCGACGATGCCCACTACGCGAGACGGGCGCCATGCGGGTGGGCGGAGCCAGTGGCGCGACCGGCCCCGAAGCCAGAACCGTGCTGGCAGCGGAGGCCTGAATATGGCGATATTTGGAAATTTAAGCGATATGGGACTCTTGGATCTCATCCCCCTTCTCGCTCACCAAAACGGGCGGCTGGTGCTCATTCACAAGAACGGAAACCTGGACATCTACCTCTCGGGCCGGCGGATCGTCTGCGCCCAGGAGGATCGCCGGGTGCTCTCCCCCAGCCAGCTGGAGGAGCGCCTCTTTGCCCTGGTGGAGCAAGAGGACGGCAGCTTCGAATTCTTTCGCGACGAGCGCCCCAAGCATCAGCGGGGGTGCATTAGCATTCCCGTCGACGAGCTCATGCTCAAGCTGGTCACGCTCAAGGACGAGCTGGAGAGCGTGCGCGCCAACCTGCCCCTGCCCGACACCGTCTTTGCCCTGGCCAACGTGGCGGTGGCCTACAGCGAGCCCGAGCTGGCGGAGTTCCTCGACCGGGCCTGGCCCCACCTCACCGAAGGAGCCAGCGCCCGCTCGCTGGCGCGGGCGCTGGGCCTGCCGCTGGAACGGGTGCGCTACCTGCTCTACAAGCTGCGGACCCTGGGGGCGATCCAGCCCAAGGCGCAGAAGACCGAAACCACCGGCGAGCGCCGCGGCCTGGCCGGGCGGCTTTTGGGCATGCTCAAGAGGAGGTTCCGGAACCTTTCATGGAGCCTTTAAAGGTCATCGTCACCGGCCCGGTGGGCGCGGGCAAGAGCACCCTGATCCGAACCCTCTCGGAGACCGAGGTGGTGGACACCGACGCGGTCGCCACCGAGGCCATCGGCAAGGCGACCACCACCGTGGCGCTCGACCACGGCACCCTTCGTCTCGACGGCCAGCTGCTTCACCTCTTCGGAACGCCGGGTCAGGACCGCTTCGATTTCATGTGGGAGATCCTCTCGAAGGGGGCACTGGGCATCCTGCTCATGGTCCGCGCCGACCGCCCCAAGACGATTCCCGCGGCACGAAACATCTTGGACTTCGTGGTGTCCCGCACCCCGGTTCCCCACGTGGTGGGGGTCACCCATCTCGATCAACCTCGGGTCTGGCAACCGGAGGAGATCGCCCTATTTCTTGGTACCCCGCTCGAGCGGGTGGTGGGCTTCGACCCGCGCAAGCCGGAAGAGGCCGCGCGGCCGCTGGCCCGACTGCTCGAGCTGATCGGTACGGAAAGCGTTTAAGGAAAGAAGGAGGAGTACATTATGTCGAAGCAAGAACAGTTGCAGCAGATTCTAAGCGAGCTCAAGGCCGCGCTGCCTGAGCTCAAGGAGATCATCGTCGCCAGCCCGGACGGCCTGCCGGTGGCCCAGCTGGCCGAGAGCGAGATCGCGACCCGGCTGGCGGCCATGGCGGCCACCGCCCACGGTCTCGGTAAGCGAATCTCCACCACCACCCAGCTGGGAAACCTGCAGGAGATCGTGATCCGGGGCGACCAGGCCTACTTCCTGGCCTACGCGATCGGCGACAAGGGCATTCTGGGCTTCACCACCCCGGCGGGATCGAACCTCGGCTTGGTCCGGCTGGAGGCCCAGGAGTACGCGCGGCGCCTCGCCGAGGTGCTCTAACCCAGATCGGAGCTATGGAGATCGAACAGGTCGTCTTTTCCCACTTTCAGTACATCGAGAAGGTCGCGGCCTTTCTCGAGGGATCGGGCCCCGAACCTGAGATCGAAAACGTCGAAGACTGCATGATGACGAAGTGGCTCAAAGAGAGCCCCAACCCCAAGATGGAAGAGCCGCACGCGCGCTTCCACCAGGTCCTCGAGGAAGCCGTCGAGAAGAAGAAGCAGGGCCAGGACGCCGAGGCCAGGGCCCTGCTGGACCAGGCCTACACCCTTTACAGCCAGCTGGAACACGCCCTCTTCGAGTGACCCCCTCATTTGGGGGTCCCCGACTGAGGGGTGGAAAAAGCCTGCGCCCCCCATAGCCTGAAGGCAGTGGGGGGCGCAGAACCTTGCTCGGCAAGACGGGCGCCAAGCGAGCAAGGGGAGCCAGTGGCGCGACCGACCCCGACCCTGAAGGGTCACGGTTTTTGGGGAGGTGCGCGATGAGTATTTGGGGCCAATTAAAAGAGATTCCGCTTCCGGACCTGTTGGTGCTGCTGAAGGCGCGAAACGGCATTCTGGTATTCCAGACGCCCGAGCAGCGGACGCTTTCCCTGGTGCTCGCGAACGGGCGGCTGGGACCGGCCAAGGAAGGCAAGCGGCCGATTCCCTTTCACCGGCTTGAGGAACGCCTTCACCGTATGATGAACGATCCCGAGACGGCGTTTGTCTTCCGCCCGGAAAATTCGCTGCCCGCCGCCCGAGGCCTCGAACTCGAGGACCTGGCGGTGCGGCTCTCCATTCTCCACCGCGAAACCCAGGAGCTCGAGAAGCTGCTCCCCTCGCCGGACGAACGATTCGTCTTGAGGGACCATTCGCCCTGCGAGCATTCCCGCTGGAACGAGATTTTCGAGAAAGCCAAGCCGCATTTGGCGAGCGGGGTTTCGGCCCTCGAGCTCTCGGAACTCATTCGGGTTTCGCTCCCTTTGGTGCGCCACTTCCTTTACGCCGCCAAGCGCGCGCAGAAGATTAAGCCGGAAGCGCCGCAGGTCCGGGGTGGGTTGATTCCCAGCTGGATCGTCGGTCGATTCGCCCCGAATCCCTAAATTTCCTCGCCACCCTCCGTCCCTTCAGGGTGCGGGCCCCCGGTCTCCCCGGGGGTTTCGCTTATGCCTTGGCGTCCACCCAGTTCTCGCCAACGCCCACCTCGGCGACCAGCGGAACCGAAAGCGGCCAGGCCGACTCCATCACCCGCCTGACCGCCGCCGCCACCTCCTGGGTCCGGTTCTCGGGGGCCTCGATGACCAGTTCGTCGTGGACCTGGAGGAGCATGCGGGCGCCCAGCGGCTCGAGCTCGTCGTGCAGCTTGACCATGGCCAGCTTCATCAGATCGGCGGCGGTGCCCTGAATCGGCATGTTGACCGCCACCCGCTCCGCCGCCTCGCGAGCGCGGCGGTTTGTCGAGGTGAGGTCGGGGACGAAGCGGCGCCGGCCGAAAAGGGTCTCGACGTAGCCTCGCTCCCGGGCCTCGGCCAGCAGCCGGTCGAAGAACTCCCGCACCTTGGGAAAGGAGGCGAAGTAGCGCTCGATGAACCCGGCCGCTTCCTCAAACGCGATCCCCAGCGTGGCCGCGAGCGAATGCGGCCCCATACCATAGAGCACGCCGAAGTTGACCGTCTTGGCGGCCCGGCGCATCTCCCCGTCCACGGCCTCGGTACCGAAGATCCAGCGGGCGGTCTCGCTGTGGACGTCGCGACCCTCCTGGAAGATCCGGATCAGGTTCTCGTCTCCCGAGAGGTGGGCCAGCACCCGGAGCTCGATCTGGGAGTAGTCGGCCACCACCAGGCGCATGCCCTCGCCGGCCACGAAGGCCCGGCGGATCCGGGGCCCCCAGTCCCCCCGGATGGGGATGTTCTGCAGGTTGGGGTCGGAGGAGGAGAGCCGGCCGGTGGCGGTCTGGGTCTGGTGGAAGCGGGTGTGGACCCGGCCGGTCCCCGGGTGCACCAGCCGGGGCAGGGGGTCGACGTAGGTGCCCTTGAGCTTGGCCAGCTCGCGGTACTTAAGGATCAGATCCACCACCGGGTGCAGACCGCGAAGCGCCTCCAGCGCCGCCGCCGAGGTCGAGCGCTTGCCGGTCTTGGCGGTTTTTTTTAAAGGCGGCAGGCCCAGCTCGTCGTAGAGGACGACCTCGAGCTGATCGCGCGAGTTGAGGTTGAAGGGATGCCCCACCAGGCGGTAGATCTCCTCCTCCAGGCCGGCGATCTCGGCGGCGAGTTCCCGGGAGAGGGCGGCCAGGTAGTCGAGGTCGAGCGCCACCCCGGCGAGCTCCATCGCCGCCAGCACCCGGGAAAGGGGGAGCTCGACCTGGCGGTAGAGCCAAAGCAGCCGCTCCTCTTGCGCGAGGCGGCGTTGCATCCCCTGGAAGAGCTCGGCGGCGGCCTGGGCCCGGGTGCGGGCGTCCTCGCCCCAGTCACCGGCGCCAAAGCGGCGCACGGTGCCGGCAGGATCGCTGTTGGCCGGGTCGAAGAGGTAGGCGAGCAGCAAGGGGTCGTCGCCGGGGACCGCCGCCACCCCCTCCCGGCCGGCCAGCACCGCCAGGTCCTTGGCCCGGATCGCCCGCAGGCGGGGGAACCGGGCCAGCTCGCCGGGATCCCCCGGCCCCTCGGCCACCTTCCCCTCCCAGGCGGCGGCGAGGTGCAAAAGCTCCGCCCACATCGGCCGGTCGTCGGAAAGCGCAAAGCCCAGGAAGGCGTCCCCGGGAGGCGGCCAGGGGGCGGCCTCGGCCTGGCGCTGCTCGATCAACCCCAGCTCGCGCAGAATGGAGCCGAACTCGAGCTCCTCCAAGAACTGCCGGAGCCGCTCGCGATCGGGCTCCCGGCGCCGGCAGGAGGAGAGGTCGACGTCGAGGGGGAGGTCGGTCTCGATCTTGGAGAGCTCGCGGGAGAGCTTGAGGTCCTCGAGGCCGGCCTGGAGCTTCTTCCGTACGCCTTCTGGCTTGACCCGATCGAGGTTTTCGAGCAGCGCGTCCAGGCTCCCCCACTCGGAAAGGAGCTTGGCCGCGGTCTTCTCGCCGATCCCCTTGACCCCGGGGATGTTGTCGGAGGGGTCGCCCACCAGCGCCCGGAACTCGACCCAGCGCTCGGGGTCGACGCCGTACTTCTTCCGGACCGTCTCCGGGGTGACCAGGGTGCCGTCCGGGAGCCAGACCGAGACCCGATCGGAGAGCAGCTGGTAGAGGTCGCGGTCGGTGGAGACGATGCGGACCTCGAACCCTTCCTTTTCGGCACGCTTGGCCAGGGTCCCGATCACGTCGTCGGCCTCGTAGCCGGGGACCTCGAGGCGAAGCAGGCCGAGCAGGTCCACCGCCTCTTTGATCTTTTCCAGCTGGTCTTGAAAGTCCGGCGGGGTCGGCGGCCGCTTGGCCTTGTACTCGGCGTAGGCCTGGTGCCGGAACGAGGGCTCGGGGGCGTCGAAGACCACGATCACGCAGTCGCCGTCCTCGCGCAAGAGCTTCAGCAGGGTGCGGAGAAAGCCGTAGACCGCCTGCACCGGCTCGCCCTTGCTGGTGGTCATCTCGGGCAGGGCGAAGTAGTTGCGAAAGGCCAGGTGGTGGCCGTCGACGATGACGATGCGCTTTGGCTTCGACTCGAAGAGCGGGAGCTCCACGCCGTTATGCTACCTTCTCCACCCGGGCGCGGCCCCGGGTGAGGTCGGCCAGC
>JAMOVS010000076.1 GCA_027061845.1 Thermaceae bacterium | reverse complement strand
AACGCCCCCGCCCTCCGGGGCACCGAACGGCTCGAGCTGGAACTCGCCTGGAAGCGGGGGTTCCAGCGCCGGGGCCTCCACGCCACCGCCCGCGCCGTCCTCGGCGGTTACCAGGCGGAAACCAACCGCAGGAACCGCTCCGCCCGCGCCGCCGGCCCCCGCATCCAGGCCGGGCGGGTGCTGCTGGAACACCACGAGCGCTACACCCCCCGCCTTCCCTCGGGGTTTTTCCTCTCCAGCAGCAACGATTTCACCGGCTACTACTACTCCACCGCCGAGATCCAGATCGACTGGCGAAGCCGGCTCACGGCCGGCTACCGCCACCGGGCGTTCGAGTCCGGCCTGAAGCTCGCCCGCGAGGTGCGCGAGGGGGAGACCCCCTTCGCCTTCGACCGCATCCCCACCCGCCGCCGGGCGACGCTGGTCCCCTACGCCCGCTACCGGCCCGGCCCCTTTACCTTCTCCCTCGAGGGCGGCTACGAGTTCTTCTCCCGGAGCCTGCTCCCCCTGAACGCCCGCGCCGAGCTGCGGCAAAAGAGCCTCCGCTTTTCCCTCGACTACTCGCGGAACCTGGAGGAAGGCCGCCCGGAGGCACTTCAGGCCTCGCTCTCCTTCTCCCCCCGGCCCTTCAGCCTGCGGGCCAGCGCCGGCTACCGCTGGGACGAGGACCGCTACGACCCCCTCGCCCTGCGGGCCGCCTACGCCCTCCCCGGCGGCTCGGCCTCGCTCTCGACCCGCTACGACCCGGGCGAGGGTCGCTTTCAAACCACCCGGGCCGCCCTTGCCTTACGCCGGGGCGTGCAAAGCCTCTCGCTGCAGGCGAGCTACGACCACCGGCGGGAGGCGCTGGCGCTCTCGGCCTCCCTGGGCCAAGGCCCCTGGAAGCTCGGCGCCAGCCTCCGCTACCCCCGCCCCGACGGCGTCAAGGACGCCGACGACGACGCCGAGGGGCACCTCTCGGGAAGGCTGACGCTGAGCTACCGCAACCACCGGCTCGAGCTCGCTGGCGACCTCTACGCCGGCGCCGCCCAGTGGGCGACGCTCGCCTTCTACTCCGGCGGCAACACCCTGGAAGGCCGCTGGGACCTGGCGGCCAGGCTCCACCTCCCGGACCGGGGAGACCCCGCCCTCTACCTCACCGACTTCTCGCTCCGGGGCGCGCTCGAGCTCTCCCCCGCCCTGGCGATCCAGGGGAGCCTGAGCTACCGAAAGGGCGAGGACTTCGAGACCCTGAGCTTCCGCAACTTCGGCGTCACCGCCCGGGTCCTCCAGGAGGGGAGCACCCGGGTGTTTCTGAGCACCTTCCTGAACCAGACCTTCGACCTCACCGGCGACGAGCCGCCGGTCCTCAAGCCCCGCTTCGTCCTCACCTACGATCGCTGCTGCTGGGCACTCCGCTTTACCCTGGATACCCAGAGGGAGGAAGTCCGCTTTGCCCTGTTATACGGAGGTCAAAGCGCGGGCCTGGTCTTCGGACCGGCCGGCGTTTACCTCCCCGGGGGGGTGCAGTTGCGGTGAAAAAGGCCCTGCCACTGGTGTTCCTGGCCCTCGTCCTGGTCGCCTGCCAAGGCACCCAGGAAGCCCCCATTCCCGACCTCCTGGCCGCCGCCGGCGAGGGCGGGGTGCGCTTTTACCTCACCGACGCCCTGCGCCGGGGCGAGACGGCGCCGCTCGGGGAATGGGCGACCGCCGGCGGCCTCGACCTGGCCGCCCGCGACGACGGGCTCTGGCTGCTCACCGAAAACGAGCTTCGCCGCTACACGACCGAAGGCTTTTCCGAAACGGCGGTACCCCCCGAGGCCGACGCCCTCGCCGGGCGCTGGGCCCTGCCCGCCGCCTGCCCCGAAGGCCGGCTGCGGCCGGGCGGCGAGGACGTCCTCATCGTCTGCGCCGCCGACCGGGTCTACCGGCTGCGCCCGGGCGAGGGGCTCCAAACCCTGGACACCTCCGAGTTCGACGCCTTCCCCGGTATCTTTTATGCCCTTTACCCCGACCCGGAAAGCGGCGAGGACCTGCTGGCGGTGGCCTACGCCCGCACCGAGGGCTGGCACTTCGCGCTCTTCGACGGGGCCGACGCGGTTTTTCAAAAGGACCCCGAGGCCCCCGCCAACCCCCTCGGCTTCGACCTTTACCTGACCCCGGAGGAGCCCCCGCGGCTTTTGATCCTGGCCCGGGGCGAGCCCAGCCGGCTCTTCGCCTACCGCGGCGGGTTCAAGGAGCTCGCCGCCAGCCAGGGCGAGGCCAACCCCGTACGGGTCACCGGCGACCAGGGCACCGCCGCCGCCTTCGGCCAGGGGCTTTGGCTGGTGCAGGGGGAAAAGCGCTACGAGACCGCCTACCCCGACGGCCGCGCCGGCTGGGTCTCG
>JAMOVS010000075.1 GCA_027061845.1 Thermaceae bacterium | reverse complement strand
GGGAGGAGAAGACCCGCCGGGTGGTGATCGTGCCCGACAGCGCCCACGGCTCCAACCCGGCGACGGCGGCGATGGCCGGCTTCGAGGTGCGCGAGGTGCCCTCGGGGCGGGACGGCGAGGTGGACCTCGAGGCCTTGAAACGGGAGCTCGGTCCCCACGTCGCCGCCATCATGCTCACCAACCCCAACACCCTCGGGATCTTCGAGCGGAGGATCCTGGAGCTCACCGAGGCCGCCCACGCCGCCGGCGCCCAGCTCTACTACGACGGCGCCAACCTGAACGCGATCATGGGCTGGGCCCGCCCCGGCGACATGGGCTTTGACGTGGTGCACCTAAACCTCCACAAGACCTTCGCCACCCCCCACGGCGGCGGCGGTCCCGGCTCCGGCCCGGTGGGGGTGAAGGCGCACCTTGAACCCTACCTGCCGGTGCCCCGGGTCAAGAAGACGAAGGAAGGCTTTGCCCTCGACTTCGACCGGGAAAAGAGCATCGGCCGGATGCGGAGCTTTTACGGCAACTTCGGGGTCTTGGTGAAGGCCTACGTCTACATTCGCCTGCTGGGCCTGGCGGGCCTTCGCCGGGCGGCCGCGCTCAGCGTCTTAAACGCCCGCTACCTGAAGGAGCTTTTGAAGGCGCGGGGATTCCGGGTGCCCTACGACGGGCCCACGATGCACGAGTTCGTCGCCCAGCCGCCCGAGGGGCTCAAAGCGCTGGACGTGGCCAAGGCGCTCCTCGACGAGGGCTTCCACCCGCCCACGATCTACTTCCCCCTGATCGTCAAGGAAGCGATGATGACCGAGCCCACCGAGACCGAGTCCAAGGAGACCCTGGAGGCCTTTGCCGAGGCCTTGGCCCGGGTCGCCGAGCGGGGGCTTTCTGACCCCGAGTGGATCCGAAACGCCCCCTACACCACGCCGGTGGGGCGGCTCGATGAGGTCAAGGCGAACCGGAAGCCGGTGCTCCGCTACCGCCGGGAATCGGAAGGGGACCGGTAGACCTCCCCCCGCTCAGCTGCCGAGCCCGAATTGTTTCCGCAGCGCGGCCTTGTGCAGCTTTCCGGCGCTGGTCAGGGGAATCGACTCGACGAAGACGTAGCGATCGGGCAGCCAGTAGCGGGCGATTCGGCCATCTTTCACCGCCTGTTCCAGGAAGGCGCGAAGGTCTGCTTCGTCCAGCGCCCCTCCGGCCGGTTGGATGACCGCCAGCGGCCGCTCCCCCCAGCGTTCGTCGGGCATGGCGATGACGGCCACCTGGGCGACCCCGGGGTGTTCGGAAAGCACCGCTTCCAGCACCGCCGAGGGGATCCACTCCCCGCCCGACTTGATGGCGTCCTTCTCCCGATCGGCGACGTAGAAGCGGCCGTCCTCCCGGACCACCGCCAGGTCACCGCTAAAAAAGCGTCCCTGTCGGTAGGCCCTCCGGCTGCGTTCGGGATCGTTGTAGTACCCCTCGGGGGGCAGCCAGGGGAGGTCGGCGACCACCTCGCCGAGGGTCCGGCCGTCTTTGGGGACCGGCCGGCCGTCTTCCGAGAGGACCTGTACCTGAGCAAAGGGAACCGGCAGCAGCCAGGTGGCGAGTTCGTCGGCGGCCGCCTCGCTCTCGGGATCGACCCCGGGGGGAACCACCGAGATGGCGGTGGCCAGCTGGTCCGAGCCGCCGTAGATCAGGCTGTAGCGCACCCCCTTGGCCCAGGCCTTCCGGGCCAGGCCGCGGGGGAGGGGGCTTCCGCCGGTAAGGACCTTGAGGGGCAGGGAGGCGTCGCCGGCGGCCTCGAGCAGGAGGTGGAGCTGGGTGGGCACCATGTTCATCCAGGTCACCCCCTCCCGCCGGATCGCCGCCAGTTGCTCCTCCGGTCCGCCCCGCCCGGCCAGCACCAGCTTGGCCCCCAGGTAGGGGACGAAGAACGCGGTGCCCCAGGCGTGGATGTGGAAGAAGGGAATGAGGGGCATGAAGACGTCGCCGGCCTGGGCCTGGGCGCCGCCGGGATGAAGGGCAAGGTGATGGAGGATCGAGAGCGAGCCCAGCAGAATGTCGCGGTGGCGGTAGCGCATCCCCTTGGGGCGCCCGGTGGTGCCGGTGGTGTAGAAGAGGGTGTAGTTGTCGGTTTCCTCGACCCGGTCGGCGGTGGCCGGAACCTCCGGCCGGCCGCTTTCGAGGAGCTCGCGGTAGCTCAACTCCCCTTCCGGGACCGGGCCTTCCTCCAGCCAGACCCAGTTGGAGACCCGGGGGCCGAGGGCCTCCTTCAAGGGGGCGAACCCCGACCAGGCGAAGATCCAGTCGTCGCCGGCGTGCTCCACCGTGTAGGCGAGGTCGGCGGGGGGCAGGCGGAAGTTCAGGGGGTGGATCACCGCCCCCAGCATCGAGAGCGCGAAGTGGAGTTCGAAAAAGCGACGGTCGTTGACGGCCAACACCCCGACCACCGTGCCGGGACCCACCCCGCGTTCGGAGAGCGCGCTGGCGAGCCTCGAGGCGTTCTGGTAGACCTCGGCGTAGGAGGTCCGGCCGGCCGGGTCCACCACCTCGGTGTCGGGAAAGAGCTCGGCCGCCCGCCGGAGGATCTCGTGCACCACCAAGCTACGCATGGGTCACCCCCAGGTCGTAGAGCTCCGGCGCCTTCAGGGCCCAGCTGGGGTAGGGCTCGCCGGCCAGGAAACGGCGGGCGTAGAGCTGGGCCAGGCGGGGGTAGCGGGGGCCGCCCTGGCTTTCCAGGCCGAAGAGCAGGGCGACGGTGAAGGCGTCGGCCAGCCGGGTGAGGGCGTCCTTGGAGCCAAAGGCGGCGGCTTCGGGGTCGCGCTCGGCCAGGGCGGCCAGGGTGTCGCGGGCGGCGTGCAGGGCCAGGGCGGCCTCGGGCTCGATGCGGGGCCGGAGCGCCGCCTCCAGGAAGGCCATAAAGGGTTCGTGGGCCCGTTTTTTCTCCATCGCTTCCAGCATGTCGAGGGCCTGAACGTTGCTCGGCCCTTCCCAGATGGGGGTGATCAGGGCCTCGCGGTGCCAGCGGGCGACCGCGTATTCCTCCAGGAACCCCAGCCCCCCGAAGAGCTCCATCGCCAGCCGGGTGATCTCGGCGGCGTGATCGGCGGTGCGGTTCTTCGCCAGGTGGGAGAGGAAGCGGGCGTAGTGGTAGTTCTGCGAGTAGGGCGGGGTTTCGTTCCAGGCTTGGTCGAAGGCCTGAACGGCGGCGAAGGTGAGCGCCAAACCGCCGGCCTGGCGCAGGCTCAGCTCCAGGAGGTCCCGACGAATCAACGGCAGGTCGACGAGGAGCCGGCCGAAGGCCCGCCGCCGCCGGACCCGCTCGCGGGCCTCGAGGATCGCCTTGGCGGCGATTCCCATGGCGGCCACCGCGTTGGCCAGACGGGAGACGGTGAGGGTTTCCAGGGTGTAATAGATGCCTTCCCGGGCCTCGCCGATGAGGTAGGCTTCGCTGCCCTCGAGCTCGACCTCCCCCGAGGGCACCGCCCGGGTGCCGCTTTTAGCCTTGAGCCGGCGCACCCGGAAGTTGAGCGCTCCCTTTCGATCGAGCCGGGGGACCAGGAAGAGGGCGAGCCCCTTGGGCCCCTCCGGGGCCCCCTCGGGGCGGGCGGTGGCGATGGCCACGTCGGCCAGACCGGCGCCCGAGGCGAAGTACTTGTCGCCGCCGGAAAGCCGCCAGACCCCGTTGTCTTGCCGGGCGACGGTGCGGTTCGCCCCCAGGTCGCTGCCCCCCTGGATCTCGGTCATCCAGGTGGCCCCGTAGGCCTCGCCGTAGAGGACCTTTTGCTTCCAGTCCTCGAGGTCCGGGGCGTACTTGTGAATGGGGTAGGCCACCTGGTGGGTGATGGTGAGAATGCAGTAGAGGCCGGGGTCGGCGAGCAGGTAGCCGAGGGCAAAGTGGTGCTGCCAGCGACCGCCCTCGTAGGGGGGGCGGACGATGGGGCGAAGTTCTTTGAGCACCGCTTCCTGCGCCGGGGAGAGCCGTACCCGGTCGACGCGATTGCCGTCCAGGTCGTGCATCACCAGCACCGGGCCGGCGTCCTGGTCGATGTGGTAAGCGGCGGCGTAGACTTCTTTCCCCATGAGGTCTCCCCAGCCGGCGAGTTCCTCTTCGGCGTCCCGGGCCTCGGGCCAGAAGGCCTGCAGGATGGTGCGGAGTTCGGGGTCTTCCCGATAGTGATTCTTGCCATAGGCGTAGGAGAGGTTATGCATCTTGTTCCTCCAAAAGCTTTCGGAGCTCTGCGGCGCGCTCCTCGATTTCCGCCTTCAGGGCCTTCAGCTCCTCGATCTGAGCCTCGATCTCTTGGAGTTTCTTTTCGCCCATCTTCAGCACCTCCCGGATTTGGGTTTTGCCGGTTTTGTCCTGGTCGTAGAGCGAAAGCATCTTGGCGATCTCTTCGAGGCTGAATCCAAGTCTCCGGCCTCTGAGGATCAGTCGAAGTCGGACGCGGTCTCGCTCGCTGTAGTAGCGCTGGTTGCCGCGGCGCTCCGGGTTGAGCAAGCCGAGTTCCTCGTAGTAGCGAAGCGTGCGCGGGGTGGCGTCGAACTCCTGGACCAAATCCCCTATTCGGTAGCGCTTCTTCTCCGGCATGGCTCGATGCTAATATCACCTTTACGTAAACGTCAAGTGCCAGGCATTTTTGCCTGCCGGTTCCGATGCTTCGCGAGCTTCAGCGGGGATCTAGGAAGGGCTCGGCCTTTTGCTTGAGGCGCGTCCGCAGGGTAAGGAAGCGTTCCTTGGCGGGAAACCCCGGCCAGTCCTCAGGGAGAAGGTCCGGGGGCAGGCCGGGATCGACGAAGAGCGTCTTGCGGCGCTCGTGGACGAGCTCGACGAGCCGCCGGAAGGCGTCCTTGGCGTCCTCGGGAAGCGGCACTTCCTCGCTCAGGAAGGCCTCGTGGGCGGCCCGGGCGGCGGCGAGGTCGTAGCTCTTTTCGAGGAGTTCGGGTAGGGGCGCGTAGGAGTGCCGCTCGGCGGAAAAGAGCTCGACGTAGTCCTCGAGGCCGTAAAAGCGAACGAGGTCTTTCGCCGCTTCGAGCCTTGGGCTTGGGTTGATCCAGACCCCGGGGTAGGGGGTGCCGAAGCCGAGGACGATGAGCTCCTTGCGGAAGCGGTCGCGGTCGCCCCGGCGGTCCTCCGGGACGTGGTGGAGCAGAAGGCGGAGCCGGCCGTCCCAGGGGGGCTCGGGGTCGTAGAGCCGGGCGCGCACCTGGGCCACCTGCCAGCGCACCCGGTCCGAGAGCCGGTAGACCGCGGGCCGCCCGGGCTCGCGCACCAGCCAGCCCCGGGCCGCGCTCCGCGAGACCGCCGCCCGCACCGCCGGCTCGGAAAACCCGAGCGCCTTCATCCAGCGCACGAGCAGCGAGACCGGCGCCCGGCCCTCGGGCCAGAGGAACTCGGCGAACAGGGTGAAGAGGGTGGAACGCGCGCGCATTACTCCAGCCTACGCTCCCGGACGCGCCGAGCCAGGTCTTGGACGACTTCGGCGAGGGGGGCGGTGTAGCGCTCCTTCTTCCGCCGGTCGCGGACCGCCACCGTCCCTTCCTCGGCCTCGCGGTCGCCGACCACCAGGATCACCGGCACCTTTTGCTTCTCCCAGTCGCGGATCTTGGCCTGCATGCGCTCGGGCCGCTGGTCCACCTCGGCCCGCAGGCCGGCAGCGGAAAGTGCTTTTTTCACCTCTTCGGCATAGGCGTGGTGGCGGTCGGTGATCGGGACGATCGCGACCTGCACCGGCGCCAGCCAGAGAGGGAACTCGCCGGCGAAGTGCTCGATCAGAATGCCCATGAAGCGCTCGATCGAGCCGAAGGGGGCGCGGTGGATCATCACCGGCCGGTGGGGCTCGCCGTCGGGGCCGGTGTAGGTGATGTCGAAGCGCTCGGGGAGGTTGTAGTCGACCTGGATGGTGCCGAGCTGCCACTCGCGGCCGAGGGCGTCGTTCACCACGAAGTCGAGCTTGGGGCCGTAGAAGGCGGCGTCGCCCTCCTCCAGGGTGTATTCCAGGCCCATCTCGCTCGCCGCCTCCTGGATCTGCCGCTCGGCGAGTGCCCAGTGGGCGTCGTCGCCCACGTACTTGTCGGAGTTCGGGTCGCGGGTGCCGATGCGGGCGCGGAAGTCCTTGAGTCCCAGCGTGTCGAAGACGTAGAGGGTGAGCTCGATGACCTTTTTGAACTCGTCCTTGACCTGCTCCGGGGTGCAGAAGATGTGGGCGTCGTCCTGGGTGAAGCCGCGCACGCGGGTCAGGCCGTGGAGCTCGCCCGATTGCTCGTAACGGTAGACGGTGCCGAACTCGGCGAGCCTGAGGGGAAGCTCGCGGTAGGAGCGCTTTTTGAAGGCGTAGATGCGGACGTGGTGGGGGCAGTTCATCGGCTTCAAAAGGTAGGCCTCGTCCTCGAGCTCCATCGGCGGGAACTGGCTTTCGGCGTAGTAGGGGTAATGGCCCGAGGTCTTGTAGAGCTCGAGGCTCCCGATGTGCGGCGTGGTGACCAGCTGGTAGCCCCTTTTCTGCTGCTCTTCCCGCATGAAGCGCATCAGCTCCTCGCGGACGATGTTGCCCTTCGGCAGCCAGAGGACGAGCCCCTTGCCCACCATGGGGTCGATCAAAAAGAGCTCGAGCTCGCGGCCGAGTTTTCGGTGGTCGCGCTTTTTCGCCTCCTCGAGCCGCCAGAGGTAGTCCTTGAGCTCTTCCTTCGAGCGGAAGGCGACGCCGTAGACCCGCTGCATCTGGGGGCGGCTCGCGTCGCCCTTGAAGTAGGCGCCGGCGACGTGGGTGAGCTTGAAGTGGGGCGGGATCATCCCGGTCTTGGGCACGTGGGGCCCGCGGCAGAGGTCGGTGAAGCCTTCCTGCTCGTAGAAGCTGATGGGTTCATTCTCGGGGATGTCCTGGATCAGCTCGACCTTGTAGGGATCCACGCCCTGGTAGCGCCGGATCGCCTCCTCGCGGGGGAGCTCGTAGCGCCTGAGCTCGAGGTCCCGCTTCAGGATGTCGTGCATGATCTTTTCGATCTCGGGAAGGTCGGCGTCGGAGATCGGCTCGGGGGCGTCGATGTCGTAGTAGAAGCCGTGCTCGATCACCGGCCCCACCCCGAGCTTGACGCTCTCCGGGGGGTAACCTTTTTTCGCGAAGAACTCGCGCACCGCCTGGGCCAGGACGTGGGCCAGGGTGTGGCGGAAGAGGTGCTGGTACTCGGGGTCCTTCTTGGTGATGAGCTGGACGACGGCCCCCTCGGGGAGGGGCTTTAGAAGGTCGTAAAGCTCGCCGTCCACGATCGCGCCCACCGCCTGCTTGGGCCAGCGGCCGCCCAGCGCCTCGGCGACCTCGCGGGCGGTGGCACCCGCCTCGAGTTCCAGCTCCTTGCCGTCGGGGAGACGAACCTTCATAGGCTGCACTCTAGCAAAAAGCCCCACGGGCAAACGCCCGTGGGGCCCTTCTTTGCGCGCGTTTAGCGCTTGAGCCAGAAGTCGTAGTCGCCGGAACCCTGGTAGGACTCCACCCGGAAGACGTAGTAGCCGGAGCTCGCGTTGTAGCGGATCGACTCGCTCGAGGTCGAGCTGGTCGAGCTCGCCACCGTGCGCCAGCGCCAGCCGGTCCATTTCAAGAGGTAGAGGTCGAAGTCGGTGCCCTCGGGGCCCTCGAGCCAGGCCTGGAGGGTGCCGCCGGCGTAGTAGAAGTAGCTGCCGTCGGGCTGGTACTCGTAGTCGCCGGAGCGGTCGAGGGTGCCGCTGTAGTGCTGGCAGTCAGTGCAGGGCGCGGCGGTATCCTCGTCGCCGCCCTCGTCGTAGGGGGTGAGCAGGCTGTAGAGCAGCAGGTTCGGCGAGCCCTGGGTGTCGCGGATGCGGTCAGGGGTGGCGGTGGCAACGATGGCCTTGGCCACCTCCTCGGGGTCGGCGCTTGGGTGCGCTTCTAGGTAGAGCGCGGCCACGCCGGCGACGTGGGGAGTCGCCATCGAGGTGCCCGAGAGCGTGCGGGTGGCGGTGTCGCTGGTGTACCAGGCGGAGAGGATGTCCACGCCCGGGGCGAAGAGGTCGACGCACTCGCCGTAGTTCGAGAAGTAGGCGCGGGCGTCCTCGTCGTCGCTGGCGGCCACGGTAAGGGCCTCGGAAACGCGGGCCGGCGAGGAGGCGCAGGCGTCGGCGTCGTCGTTGCCGGCGGCCACCGCGAAGGTCACCCCGGCGGCAATGGCGTTTTTCACCGCGTTGTCCAGGGTGGTGCTGGCCGAGCCGCCCAGGCTCATGTTGGCCACCGCCGGCGACTCGTGATTCTCGGCCACCCAGTCGACGCCGGCGATCACGCCGGAGGTGGTGCCGTAGCCCTCGGCGTCGAGCACCCGCACCGGGTGCAGGGTGACCGCCTTGGCCACGCCGTAGGTGGTGCCGCCGACGGTGCCGGCGACGTGGGTGCCGTGGCCGTTTTGGTCTTCGACTCCGTAGCCGTCGTCGATGGCGCTGTAGCCGTCGCCGATCCGGTCGGTGAACTCCTGGTGACTGGTGCGGATGCCGGTGTCGATGATGTAGGCGTGTACGCCGCCGCCGGTGGCCTGGTAGACGTAGGCGTCGTCGAGCGGGAGGTCCCGCTGGTCGATTCGGTCCAGACCCCAGGGGGGGTCGGATTGGGTGGCCACCAGGCGCACCACCTTGTCCGCCTCGATGTAGGCGACGTAGGGGCTTTGGGCCAGGGCCTCGACGGCCGGGTCGGAGAGCCGGGCGGCGAAGCCGCGCACCGCGGTGGTGTAGACGTGCAGGACCTTGACCCCGGAAGCGGGGGATAGCCCGAGCGCCGAAAGGGCGGTCGGGTCGCCCGCCTTGAGCGAGGCCAGCACCGCGTCGCCGGCGCCCTTCTTAAAGACGACGATGTACTGGCCGGGGATGCGGTCGGGGCTTTCGAGGCCGTAGACCGGGGCCTCGAGCTTCCCTTCCGGCAGCGCCCCCGGGGCGCTCTGGTCTCCGCTACAGGCGCTGAAAAGCGCGACGCCGATTGCCAGTAAACCGATCCACCAAACTCGCTTCATAACCACCCCTCCCTCGATGCAGGTTTCTCCACTTTACAAGCAAAACCCTCCAACCGCCAGGGTTTACGATAGAGCCATGCGCAAACTGGGATGGTGGTTGCTCCTGCTGTTGGCCGCATGCGCCCCGGTGGCGACGGTGGAGCGGGCGAAACCGGCGGAGGGCCCTGGGTTCTCGGTCTCCCTCACCGCCCTGCCCACGTCGGCAGACCTCTTCCTTTTACCTTACGGGCGGGTCGCGTACGGCTGGGGCGAGGGGGAAGTGGGGTTCGTCTACCAGGGGTCTTTCGGGGTGTATTACAAGCAACTCGTGATTCCCGGGTTTTCGCTCAAATTTTCGCTGGGCGGGCCGGTCCCCTGGCTGGGGGGCGGGCTGCTCTATGACTACCAGGACCTGACCTTCTCGCTCCGGGCCAGCGCCTCCTACGAGGCCATCGGTGACGACCCCACTAAGCGCCTGTTTTGGAAGGGCCTTGCCACCGCGACCTACTGGTACGACGACCAAGTGGCGCTGGAAGTGGGCGCCGTCTTCGGCGAAGGCGGCGTGGTTCCGGTGGTGACCTTGGGGCTTTCGTTTTAGGAAAGGAAAGCGCCCGGCCTTTCGGCCGGGCGTTTTGGTGGGCGCGAGAGGACTTGAACCTCTGACCTCCGCCGTGTCAAGACGGCGCTCTAGCCACCTGAGCTACGCGCCCTTGTCCTGGAGGCGCC
>JAMOVS010000074.1 GCA_027061845.1 Thermaceae bacterium | reverse complement strand
ATCGAGATCCAGCCCGAGGCCATCGACCCCGAGGACCCGGAGGCGCTGGCCGACCTGGTCCTGGTGGCGGTGCAGGACGCCCAGCAGAAGGCCAAGGAGCTCGCCGAGCGCGAGATGCAGAGCACCATGGGCTCGCTCGGCGGTTTGCTGGGGGGCGGCTTTTGAAGTACCCGGCGCCGCTCGTCGGTCTGGCGCGGGCGCTTTCCCGACTCCCCGGGATCGGCCCTAAGACCGCCCAGCGCCTGGCGCTGACGCTTTCGCTGGACAAGGAGCTGAGCCAGGAGCTCGAGGTCGCCCTGGCCCAAGCCCGGGAACGGCTCGGGGTCTGCCGCGTCTGCGGCAACCTGGCCGAGGGCGAGCTCTGCCCGGTCTGCAGCGACGAGACCCGGGACCGCTCGGTGATCGCCGTGGTCGAGTCGCCCGCCGACGTCTTCGCCATCGAAAAGAGCGGCGAGTTCCGCGGGCTCTATCACGTGCTCGGCGGGGTCTTGAACCCGCTGGAAGGGGTGGGCCCGGACGAGCTCAACGTCCGCTCGCTGCTCGATCGCCTCGAGGGGGTCGAGGAGGTCCTGGTGGCGACCTCCATGACCGTCGAGGGGGAGGCCACCGCGGCCTACCTGGCCGAGCTGCTCAAGGAGCGCGGCGTGCGGGTGACCCGTCCCGCCTACGGGCTCCCGGCAGGGGGTAGCCTAGAGTACGTGGACGAGGTGACGCTGGGCCGGGCGCTTTCGCACCGGCGTACCGTGGGGGAATGAGGACGAACCATGTGGCTTTTTGACCTAGCGCAGATCCCCATCGTCGAGCGGGCGGTGGTGGCCTCGGCCGACGGCCTGGTGATCGAGGCCGCCGGACACCGGGGGCCGGACCCGGAGTTCCTGGCCGCCGAGATGGCCGCCCTGCGGCGCGCGCTGGAGGGCTTGGAAAGGCGCCTGGGAGGGAGCGCCCGCCGGCTGGTGGTCACCCTCGACGAGCGCGAGCTCCTGGCCGTGTGTGAGGACGAGATCTGCGTCGGCGCGGTGATCCGGCGCGGTCCCGAGCGCCGGCAGGTGGGCCAGGAGCTGACGCGGCTGGCCGAGCGGATCGCGGCGGAACTGGGAGGGTAGACCATGGAGGCGTTGAAACCCCTTTCCGAGGTGCCGGGCGTGGAGGCCTGGGCCCTGATCGGCGAGGACGGCTTCGTCCTCGAGGCCTTCCGGAAACCCGACGTCAAGGTGGGCGACGTGCTCGGCGGGCTGGGGGCGAGCGCGCTCGCCACCGCCCGGGCGGTGGCCGAGGAGCTGGGCAAGGGGCCGCTCGAGGAGGTCATGGTGGAGTACCCCGAAGGCCCGGTGCTCATGGTCCCCACCGACAAGGGGCCGGTGCTGATGCTGCTTTTGGACCGGGTGGGCAGCCTGGGACGGGTGCGCCTGGCGCTCAAGAAGGTATTGCCGCGCCTGGAGGAGGAACTGCCGTGAGCGAGATCAACCTCGACCTCGACCGCGAGACCGCCAAGGGCCGCTACGCCAACATGGCGGTGATCTCCCATACCCAAAACGAGTTTCTGATCGACTTCGCCCTGCTGCAGCCGCAGGGGCCGGCGCTGGTGGTGGCCCGGGTGGTCACCAGCCCCCGCCACGCCAAGGCCTTGCTGCGCTCTCTAGCGGAGAACATTCGCCGCTACGAGGCCACCTTCGGGCCGATTCCCGAGGAGGGCGAGGCCCAGGGCCCCTGGGGCCAGGCCTAGTCCCGCATCGCCGGGAGCTCGCCGCCCGGGGGCGGGGGCAGCTCCTCCAGGCTCTCCAGTCCGAAGAGTTCCAGGAAGCGGGCGGTGGTGCGGTAGCGCCTGGGGTGCTTGCCCTCGGCGGCGATCAACCCCCGTTCGAGCAGCCCCTCCAGGACCGCTCCCGAGTCCCGGCCCCGGGCAGCGTCGATTTCGGCCTTGGCGACCGGCTGCAGGTAGGCGACGATGGCCAGCGTCTCCAGGGCGGCCCGGGAGAGCCGGGGGGGCCTGGGCTTGAGCGCCCGGCGCACCGTCTCCAGGTAGCGGGGATGGACCACCAGCCGGACCCCGCCAGCGACATGCTCGAGGGCGACGCCGAGGTCCCCCTCGGCCAGGTGCCGCTCCAGCTCGGCGAGAAGCTCCCGGACTTCCGCCTCCTCCCGCTCCAGCCCGCGGGCCAGCTCGGCCGGGGGCACCGCCCGGCCGGCGGCGAAGAGGACGGCCAGCAGGGCGGCGAGCTCGGGCTTCACGTTGCCTCCAGGTAGCGGGAGAGCTCCCCCTCGGGGATCGCCCCGGCGCGCAGGATGCGGCCCTCGACCAGGTCAACCACGCTGGAGGCCCGGCCCGGGGGCGGGGGCCCCGAGACCACCCGGTCCACCGGGAAGCGCCGGGCCTCGGCCTCGCTTTGTACCGGCGGCTCGCCGCTTCGGTTCAGGCTGGTGGCGGCGAGGTAGCCGCCCAGCGCCCGCAGCAGCTCGCGCAGCTC
>JAMOVS010000073.1 GCA_027061845.1 Thermaceae bacterium | reverse complement strand
GCCTGGTATCAGCGGGCCCTCGAGGCCCACCCCAAGGACGCCGAGGCGGCCGCCTGGCTGGGGCGGATCTACCTCGAGCTCGGTGACCCGCTGGCGGCGCTCCCCTACTGGAAGCTGGCCTTCGAGCTGGACCCCAACCCGCGAAACCGCTACTTTTTAGAGCAGACCCAGAAGATGGCCGCCTACGGTCCCGAGGCGGTTTCCGCCTTCTACAAGGGCTACGCCGCCTACGAGCGGGGGGACAAGGAGACCGCCCTGGTCTTCTTCAAGCGGGCCGCCGACCTGGCGCCCGACTGGGTGGAGCCCCAGCGCTGGCTTGGCCGCATCTACCTCGAGCTGGGGATGCCCGCCGAGGCCGAGCGCTACTGGGAGGCGGTGGCAAAGAAGACCGGTGCCGCCGACGCCCAGTACTTCCTGAAGCTCGCCCGGGAGGGCAAGCGCTACGGCCTCGAGGCCGCCCGCGCCTTCTTCCGCGGGGTCGCCGCCTACGAGCGGGGCGACCTGGAGGCCGCCCGGGCCGCCTTCGAGGAAGCGGTGCGCAAAAACCCCGGCTACGCCAAGGCCTGGAAGTGGCTGGGCCGGGTTTACTACGAGCTGGGGCGGTTCGAGGAAGCTGCCCGGGCCTACGGCAAGGCGCTGGAGCTCAATCCCGAGGACGCCCAGGCCAGGTACTTCTACCGCCTGGCCAAGCGCGCCGCCGGCGAGTAGCCTAGACCCAGCTCACCGCGCCGAAGGTGTCCTCCCGCCGGGGGCTGGTGGAGAACATCACCACCGGCACCCCGGCCAGCTCCTCCACCCGCTGGATGAAGCGGAGCAGGTTCTCGGGCAGGTCCTCGCGCCGCCGGATGCCGGAAAGCGACCCCCAGCCGGGGAGTTCCTCGTAGGCCACCGATCCGTCCGGCCGGTGTTCCACCGCGATCTTGACCCTGGGAAAGCCCGAGAGCACGTCGAGCTTGGTGAGCACCAGCCCGTCCAGGCCGTTGACCTCGGCGGCGTAGCGGAGGAGCACCCCGTCGAGCCAGCCCACCCGCCGGGGGCGGCCGGTGGTGACCCCGTACTCGCCGCCCTTTTCCCGCAGCTCCTCGGCCAGCTCCCCGGTGATCTCGCTGGGGAAGGGGCCGTTTCCCACCCGGGTGGCGTAGGCCTTGGCCACCCCGTAGACCTTGGTCACCGCCTTCGGGGGCAGGCCGGTGCCGATCGCGATGCCCCCGACGGTGGGGTGGGAGCTGGTGACGTAGGGGTAGCTGCCGTAGTTGAGGTCGAGCATGGTGCCCTGGGCGCCCTCGAAGAGGAGCCTTTTCCCCGCCTTCCAGGCGGCCCGGAGCTCGCCGCCGGTGTCGGCGACGTAGGGCTCGAGCACCCGCTTCATCGGCTCCAGGTCGGCGAGGGCCCGCTCGACCGAGGTCCAGCCCACCGCCCGGGTGGAGTTGGGCTTGGCCGCGAGCAGGACCTCGAGGCGCTCTTTGAGCGTGGCCCGGTCGAAGAGGTCGCCCACCCGGATGCCGATCCGCCGGGCGCGGTCGGCGTAGGCGGGGCCGATGCCGCGGCCGGTGGTGCCGACGAAGTTCTTCTTCGACTCGACGTGCTTGTGGTGGGGCAGGACCAGGTGGGCCCGCTCGGAGACCCGGACCTGGGGGTCGAACCCGCGTGCCCGCAGGGCCGAGAGCTCCGCCTCCAGGGCGGGCGCGTCCACCACCATGCCGTCGGCGAGGACGTTTTTCGCGTGGGGGTGTATGACGCCGGTGGGCAAAAGGTGAAGCTTGAAGACCTCCTCCCCGACCACCACCGTGTGGCCGGCGTTGGCGCCGCCCTGGAAACGAACGACGTAGTCGGCCTCGGCGACCAGTGCGTCGGTGACCTTGCCCTTGCCCTCGTCGCCCCACTGGGCGCCCAGAATCGCGACCCCGGGCATGGCTAGCGCAGCTTGCCCGCGGGGGCGGAGCCCGCCAGCCGCATGAACTCCTTCGGGTCCGTGGCCCGCGCCACCCCGGTCTCGTAGCTGATGATGCGCTTCTTGTAGAGCTCGGCGAGGTAGGCGTCCATGGTCACCATGCCGTGCTGGCCGCTGGTCTGGATCACGCTGGGGAGCTGGTGGCTCTTGCCCTCGCGGATCAGCGCCCGCACCGCCGGGGTGGCCACCATCAGCTCGTAGGCCAGCACCCGGCCGTTGCCGTCGACCCGGGGCAGCAGCTGCTGGGTGAGCACGCCGACCAGGTTGTTGGAGAGCTGCACCCGGATCTGGGCCTGCTGGTTCGAGGGGAAGGCGTCGACGATGCGGTCGACGGTCTCGGGGGCGGAGTTGGTGTGCAGCGTGGCCAGCACCAGGTGGCCGGTCTCGGCGGCGGTGATCGCCATCTGGATCGTCTCCAGGTCGCGCATCTCGCCGACCATGATCACGTCCGGGGCCTGGCGCAGGACGCTCCGCAGCGCCCGGGCGAAGCTGGCGGTGTCGGCGCCCACCTCGCGCTGGTTGACGATCGCCTGCTTGTGGCTGTGGAAGAACTCGATCGGGTCCTCGATGGTGACGATGTGGCAGCGGCGGTTTTGGTTGATGTAGTCGATCATCGCCGCCAGCGTGGTGCTCTTCCCCGAGCCCGTGGGCCCGGTGACCAAAAAGAGCCCCCGGGGCCGCATCGCCAGGTCGGGGATGATCTTGGGCAGGCCCAGCTCCTCGAAGGTTTTGTCCAGGTCGGGGACCACCCGCATCACCCCGCCCACCGAGCCCCGCTGGTGGAAGACGTTGATGCGGAAGCGCCCCTCGCCGGGCAGGCTGAAGGAGAAGTCGAGCTCGCGCTGCTCCTCGAAGACGCGCTGCTGCTTCTCGTCCATCACCGCGTACATCAGCCGCCGGGTGTCCTGGGGGGTGAGCTTCTTGTACTCGGTGGGGATGAACTCGCCGTCGATCTTGAGCATCGGCGGGATGCCCACGGTGATCACCAGGTCCGAGGCCCCGCGCTTCTTGGCCATGCGTAAAAGGTCGACAATATCCGGTTCTGCCATGGAATCCT
Organism: Thermaceae bacterium; assembly: GCA_027061845.1. Taxonomy (GTDB): domain Bacteria; phylum Deinococcota; class Deinococci; order Deinococcales; family Marinithermaceae; genus WFXV01. Next base: position 6,825 of record JAMOVS010000073.1, on the reverse strand, counting down.
CCTCGTTACTCGATGGTCCGCGCCATCACCTCTTCCAGGGTGGTGATGCCCTGGAGCGCCTTTTGAATGCCGTCTTCCCGCAGGGTCTTCATGCCCTTCTTGCGGGCCAGCTCCTTGATCTCGGTGGCGGTCTTGCCCTCGATGATGGCGTGGCGGATCTCGTCGTCGATGACGAGGAGCTCGTGGATGGCGTAGCGCCCCTTGTAGCCGGTGCCGTTGCAGCGCTCGCAGCCGGCGCCCTTGTAGAGGGTGGCGCCCTCGAGGTCCTCGAGCTTGAGCTCGAGCCGCCGGAGCACGTCGGGGTCGGGCTCGACCTCGACCTTGCAGTGCTCGCAAACCCGGCGCACCAGGCGCTGGGCCAAGACGCCGATCAGCGAGGCCGAGATGTTGAAGAGCTCGACCCCCATCTCGTCCAGGCGGGTGATCGCGCCGGAGGCGTCGTTGGTGTGCAGGGTGGCGATCACCAGGTGGCCGGTCAGGGCGGCCTCGACCGCGATCTTGGCGGTCTCGGTGTCGCGGATCTCGCCCACCATGATGATGTCCGGGTCCTGACGCAAGAAGGCCCTAAGCGCCCGGGCGAAGTCGAGCCCCGCCTGGGGGTTGACCTGGACCTGGTTGATGCCGGGGATCTCGTACTCCACCGGGTCCTCGACCGTCATCGTGTTCTTGTCCGGGGTCGAGATCCGCTTCAGGATCGAGAAGGTGGTGAACGACTTACCGGAGCCGGTGGGGCCGGTGATCAGGAAGATGCCGTAGGGCTTGCTGATCACGTCCTTGAAGCGCTGCAGGACGTCGGGGGCGAAGCCCAGCTGCTCGATCTCGGGGATCTCCGAGGCCTTCCTAAGGAGGCGCATCACCGCCTTCTCGCCGTAGACGGTGGGGATGGTGGAAAGCCGCAGGTCGACGTCGATCGAGCGGTCCTTGAAGCGCACCCGGCCGTCCTGGGGCACGCGCTTTTCGGCGATGTTCAGCCGGCCCATGATCTTGATGCGGGCGATGATCGCGTTGGCCGAGCTCTTCGGGAGCTTGGTGTACTCCCGCAGGGCGCCGTCCACCCGGATGCGCACCAGCACGTGTTCCTCGCGGGGCTCGATGTGGATGTCGGAGGCTTCCTGCAGATAGGCCTCGCGGATGATCTGGTTGACCAGCCGGACCACCGCGTTGTCGTCGAGGGCGGACTCGTCCTCGGCCACCTCCTCCTCGGAGCCCTGGGCGAGCTCGCGGGCGAGCTCGGTGAGGTCGCCGGCGGTGCCGTAGTAGCGCTCGATCAGCTTGACGATCTTCTCCTCGGTGCTGACCGCCGGCTGGATCTCCTTGCCGGTGAGGATCTGCAGGTCGTCGATGGCGAAGATGTTGCGGGGGTCCTTCATCAGGACCACCAGCTGGCCCTCCTCGTCCAGGTGGTGGGGGAAGACGGTGTAGCGGCGGGCGGCGGCCTCGGGGATCATCTCGGCCGCCAGCGGGTCGGGGGGGCTCTCGTCGGGGTCGATGTAGGGGTAGCCAAGCTGGACCGCCAGCGACTGCGCCAGCATCTCCGGGCTGATCTTGCCGGTCTGGATCAGCGTGTCCTCGAGCTTGCCGCCCCCCGCCCGCTGGCGCCGGAGCGCCTCCTCGACGTCCTCGGGGCGGACGAAGCCGAGCTCGACCAGGATCTCGCCGAGCGGCCGGGTCTTGCCCAGCTTGGACTGCACCATCAGCGCCTCGGCGAGCTCCTCCCGGTCGAGCTTGCCGGACTCGACCAGGGCCTCGCCGAGCCGCGGGTGCTCGGGGTAGACCCGCTTGAAGAGAGCGTCCCAGGCCGAGGGCGGGGTGAGCAGAAAGCGCACCTTGCGCTTTAGGAGGTCCTTTACCTCGTTCCGGTGGCGGGGGTCGCCGAGCACCACGGTGACCCGCCCTTTACGCTCCTCGACCGGGATCGCCTGGTAGCGGAGGGCGTCGCTGCGCAGCAGGTAGGAGGCCACCGCCGGGTCGGGGTCGAGGTCCTCGGTGTCGGGCAGGAAGTCGAGCCCCTCGCGTTCGGCGACCGCCCGGTAGAGCGCCTCCTCGGTGAGCCAGCCCCGCTTGGTCAGGATGCGCCCGAGCAGCTCGCCGGTCTTCTCCTGCTCGGCCAGCGCCTGCTCCAGCTGCTTGGGCGTGAGCAGCCCCTTCTCCAGCAGGTACTCGCCCATCTCGACCTGGGCCTCGGACACCGGGCGGGGTTTTTCCGGGAGCGGGAGGCCGAGCTCGGGGTAGTTCTTGGCGAGGGCGTACTCAAACGAGGAGCGTAGCGTCTGGTAGGGCTCGACCTCGAGGCCGGTCAGGTCCTCGACCTCTTCGACCTTGAGGTTGTCCAGGGGGTCGGTGAAGGCTACCCGCAATTTGTCGCCCTCGCGGGCGAAGGGGATGGCCTCGAGCTCCTTGGCCCGCTCGGCGGGCAGGAGCGCCCGCACCTCCGGCGGGATCTCGAGCTCGTGCAGGTCCACCAGGGGGATGCCAAATTTTTCCTCAATGGCCTGGGCGATGCGCCGCTCCGAGAGCAGCCCCATCTCGATCAGGGTGTCGGCCAGCCGGCCGCCGACGGCGGCCTGCCGCTCCAGCGCCCGCTGCAGGTCCTCGTCGGAGACGACGCCGCCCTCGATCAGCGCGGCCCCGAGTCGTTTGTCGGCAATCGTAAGCGTGCTCATTCCGCCTTGGTCCCCTCTCCTTTCGGCTTCTCTCCTATAGTAGTCTGCGACTTTCGGCAGCGCGACTCAAGCCGCCGCAACCCCCGGGTGTGGGCCAGCGCGTCCTCGGCGATCGGCCGCACCAGGGCGAAGCGGAGCCCGGCCAGCCGGGCGCCCAGGAGGTCGGTGAAGACCTGGTCACCGACCGCGAGCACCGCGCTCTTCGGCAGCCCGAGTCGTCTGAGCCCCCAGAAAAAGCCCAGGGGCAAGGGCTTGCCCACCGGTCCGGCGCCGGGGATCCCGAGCTCCCGGGCCGCCCGCCGCACCCGGTGGGGCTTGGCGTTGGTGACCAGCGCCAGGCGTATTCCCCCTGCCTTGAGCCCCTCGGCCCAGCGGCGGATTTCCTGGGGCAAGGGGCCCTCGTCCTTGGGCGCGAGCAGGGTGTTGTCGAGGTCGAGCAAGAGCCCCTTCACCCCGAGGGCCTCGAGCCTTTCGGGGGTGAGCTCGGTGACCCGCTCGAGCCAGAGGTCGGGCTCACAGCGCAGGCCGGATCACCCCCCACATGCGGCCGCTTTTTCGCCCCTGGCGGCGGTAGGAGAAGAGCTCCTCGTCCTCGAAGGTGCAGCGGTTCGCCCGCCAGACGTTTTGCACCCCGAGGGCCCGGAGCCGGGCCTCGATCGCCGCCGCCAGGTCGAGCAGGAAGCGGCCCTCGGCGCCGGGGTCGGGCCGGGCAAAGCCCCCCACCGCCGCCACCACCTCCGGGCCCACCTGGTAGCAGCGGCCGCAGATCCCGGGCCCGATGGCCACCCGGAGCTCGTTGGGGTCGCTTTTAAAGGCCTCCTGCATAGCTTGCACCGTGTTCTCCACGACCCCCGCCGCCACCCCCCGCCAGCCGGCGTGGGCCACGCCCACGGCGCCGCTCTTCGGGTCCTCGAAGAGCAGGGGGTAGCAGTCGGCCACCGAGACCCGGAGCAAAAGCCCGGGCACGTCGGTCACCGCCGCGTCCCCCTCGGCCGTCCCCGGGCCGCGGGCCACCACCACCCGGCCGCCGTGGACCTGGTCGAGGCCGAAGCTCGGCGGGTTGCCGAAGGCGGCCAGGACCCGGCGGCGGTTTTCGGCGACGTGTTCCGGCCGGTCGCCGACCGCGTAGGAGAGGTTCAGGGTGGCGTAGGGCCCCTGGGAGACCCCGCCCTCGCGGGTGGTGAAGCCGTGGGGGCTCTCCAGGTTCGGGGCCTGGATCGTATGCACCCTCCTAACTTAGCGGCCGCCCCCTTCGCCGCCAACCCCATTCCGGGGGGGCGCAAACCGCGGGCGCCGGCGCTCGAAGAAGGCGGCGAGCCCCTCCTCTAGGTCCTCGGTCTCGCGGATCCAGGCGTTGGCCAGGGTGGCGTGGGCGAAGCCTTCATAAAGCCCCATTCCGGGAAGCTCGGCGAGCAGCGCCTTGGTGAGGGCGAGGGAGGCGGGGGCGCCGGCGGCGACCTTCTCGGCGAGCCGAATCGCCTCTTCCAGGACCGCTTCGTTCGGCACCACCCGGTTGGCGAGCCCCAGCCAAAGCGCCCGCTCGGCGGGGACGAGCTCGCCGGTGAGGAGCAGTTCGCGGGCGGCCTTTTCCCCCAGGTGACGGACGAGGAGCACCGCCACCAGGGCGGCGACGAAGCCGATCTTGACCTCGGTGAAGCCGATCTTGGCCTCCTCGGCGAAGACCGCCAGGTCCGCCGCCAGCACCAGCCCCGCCCCGCCGGCGACGGCGGGGCCGTTGACCGCCGCCACCACCGGCTTTTTCAGGGTGTAGAGGGTGAGAAAGAGCGCTTTGAGCTCCTCCGAGTGGGCCAGGTTGGCCTCGGCGGGAAGCCCGGTGAGCGCCTTCAGGTAGGCGAGGTCGGCGCCGGCGGAGAAGGCGCTCCCCGCCCCGGTGAGGACAAGGGCCCGCACCGCCGGGTCGGCCTCGGCCTCCTTGAGGGCATCCAGGAGCTCGGCCACCAGCTCCCGGGAGAGCGGGTTTCTGCGCTCGGGTTCGTTCAGGGTCAGGACGCGGACCGGCCCCCGGTCCTCGATGCCAAGCTTTGCCATGGCACTAGGATAGAGGAGATGGCGAGCCTAGCGGAACTCAAAGACCGGGTGGCCGAGGCCCTCGAGGCCTACCGCCGCTGCCGCGAGCAGGAGGAGCTGGAGTACGGCGAGGAGTACATCGAGGTCACCGAGATGGAGGACGAGGGGCCGGCGCCCGACCCCTGCGCCCGCGCCTTCGAGGTCCTCCTGGACGCGGTGCGGGCCTACGAGGACGCCGGCGGCCAGAGGGCCGACCTCGACCTCGGGGCCTACCGCGAGGAGGTCGACCGGGCCCTCGGCTAGGCCCGGGCCACCCGGCGGATCTCGGGGATCTCGAGGAGCCGCTCCTTGATGCGGGCGAGTTCCTCCTCGTCCTTGACCTCGAACTGGATCTGCATCCGGGCGGTGGTGCCGTTGACCTGGGTGTTGGCCCCCTGGACCGACTTGCCCAGGCCGGCGAAGACGTCCATCACGTCGCGGAGGAGGCCGGCGCGGTCGTCGGCCTCGAGCCTTAGGACCACGGGGTAGTTCCCCTGGCCCTCCTCCCAGTTCGCCCCCACCACCCGCTCGGGCTCGGTCTCGAGGAGCCTTCGCATGTTGGGGCAGTCGGCGCGGTGGATCGTCACCCCGCGGCCGCGGGTGACGTAGCCCAGGATCGGGTCGCCGCGCACCGGCCGGCAGCAGGCGGCGAGCTTCAAGGGCGCCTTGAGGTCGCCCTCGAGCCGGATCGGCAGCCGGCTTTCGGGGAGCGCCTTGGGCTTTTTCGGGGCCTCCCGGGGCCGGGGGTAGAGGTAGCGGGCCACCTGTTGCGGCGTCACCCGGCCGTGGGCCAGCGCCAGGAAGAGGTCCTCCGGCGCCGGGGTCCCGGCCAGGGCGCCGGCCGCCCGCTCGAGGTCCGATTCCTTGGGAAAGGCGAGCCCCCGGCGCTTGAAGTAGCGCTCCAGCATCCGCCGCCCCTTTTCAAGCTCCTCCTCGCGCTCTTTCGCCCGGAAGAAGTGGCGGATCTTCTGGCGGGCGCTTCGGGTCTTGGCGTAGGCCAGCCAGTCCTTGGAGGGGCGGGGGGTCTTGCCGGTGATGATCTCCACCATGTCGGCGTTTTGCAGTTCGTAGGAAAAGGGCACGATGCGGCCGTTGACCTTGGCCCCGATCATGCGGTGGCCGACCTCGGTGTGGATGTGGTAGGCGAAGTCCACCACCGTCGCCCCCCGGGGCAGGTTGATCACCTTGCCCTTGGGGGTGAAGACGAAGACCCGGCTGCCGAAGATCTCGCGGGCGATCGTCTCCACGAAGTCGCGGGAGGAGGAGAACTCCGCCTGCCACTCCTGGATCGCCCGCATCCAGGAGACCCGCCGCTCCACCTCGCGGGGGTCGGTGATCCCCTCCTTGTAGAGCCAGTGGGCGGCGATGCCGTACTCCGCCTGGCGGTGCATCTCCAGGGTGCGGATCTGGACCTCTAAGGGCGTGCCCTCCTCGGTGATCACGGTGGTGTGGAGGCTCTGGTAGCCGTTCGGTTTCGGGATCGCCAGGTAGTCCTTAATCCGGCCCGGGATCGGCTGCCAGAGCTGGTGCACCAGGCCCAGGGTGTGGTAGCAGACCTGCTTGCCGAGCCGCTCCTCGTCCTTCGGGGTGAGCACCACCCGGAGCGCCAGCAGGTCGTAGATCTGCTCCAGGGTCTTGCCCTCGCGCTGCATCTTGCGCCAGATCGAGTAGAGGTGCTTGGTGCGGCCGCCGATCTCGAAGTCCTGGATCCCCGCCCGCAGGATGGGGTCTTTCTTCAGGTGCTGGTGGAGTTTCTGGCTGGCCCGCTCGATCACCTCGGCGCGGATCGCCTGGTGGGCCTCGAGGCGCTTTTTCAGGGCCCGGTACTCGGCCGGGTGGAGGTGTTTGAAGGCCAGGTCCTCGAGCTCGGTCTTGAGCTGGCCCATGCCCAGGCGGTGGGCCAGGGGGGCGAAGATCTCCAGCGTCTCCTGGCTGATGCGGCGCTGCTTGTCCGGCGGCATGAAGCCCAGGGTGCGCATGTTGTGGAGCCGGTCGGCGAGCTTGACGATCACGATGCGCACGTCCTCGGTCATGGCGATGAACATCTGGCGCAGGTTCTCGGCCTGCTCGTCCTCGAGCTTCTCGGCCATCTTGG
>JAMOVS010000072.1 GCA_027061845.1 Thermaceae bacterium | reverse complement strand
AAGGTGCTCCTGCCCAGCGAGGAGGGGGTGTAGCGGTGGAGCTTTGGGGACAGGTGCTCACGCCCGAGGGCCTTCGCTCGGGGAAGCTGGTCTTTGACTCGCGGATCGAGGGGTTCACGCCGGGGAAGGCGCCGGAGCGCTTCGTTCTGCCCGGGTTCATCGATCTGCACGTGCACGGCGGGGCGGGGGCCGACGCCATGGAGGGGGAGGCGGCGGTGCGGCGGCTCGCGCGCTTTCACGCCCGCCACGGCACCACCGCGCTGCTTGCCACCACCGTCACCGCCCCCCACGACGATTTGAAGAAGGCGCTCATCGGCATCGAGGCGGTGCGGCTCGACCGGGCGCCGGGGGAGGCGCGGGTCTTGGGGGCGCACCTCGAGGGCCCCTGGATCAGCCCCGACCGGCTCGGGGCCCAGCCGCCCTACGCCCGGCCGCCGGAGCAGGGCGAGGTGGAGTGCCTGCTCGAGGCCGCCCGGGTGCGGGTGGTCACCCTCGCCCCCGAGCTCGAGGGGGCGCTCGACCTGGTGCGCCTGCTCGCCTCCCGCGACGTGCGGCCCCAGATCGGCCACACCGCCGGCGGCTTCGAGGACGCCCGGGCCGCCCTCGAGGCCGGCGCCACCGGCTTCACCCACTTCTATAACGCGATGACCGGGCTTCACCACCGCGCCCCCGGGGTGGTGGGGGCGGGGCTTCTCCTCGCCCGCTTCGCCGAGCTGATCGCCGACGGGCTCCACGTCGCTCCCGAGGCGGCGAGGCTGCTTTTCAAAAACGTGCCCGGCAGCTACGTGGTCACCGACGCGGTGGCGGCGGCGGGGATGCCCGACGGCCGCTACCCGCTCGGCCGCTACCGGGTGGAAAAGCGCGCCGACGGCGTCTATCTGGAGGACGGCACCCTGGCCGGCAGCACCCTCACCATGGACCGGGCGCTTTTGAACCTGGTCTCCTGGGGCGATTCCTTGGAGGAGGCCTCGGCCAGGCTCTCCAAGCTTCCGGCCGCCTACCTGGGGCTTACCGACCGGGGGGCGATCGCCCCCGGCAAGTTCGCCGACCTGGTGGTGCTCAGCCAGGATCTCGAAATCGAGGAGGTTTATGTCGAGGGAGAACGCATCGACCCCCAAGATGCTGCGTGAGGCGCTCGAGGCCCCCCAGGTGGTCGAGCGGCTTTTCAAGGAGAACGCCCCCGAGGCCCGGGACCTGGGGCGCTTTCTCGCCCGCAAATCGCCCGGGTTCGCCTTCACCGTGGCCCGGGGCAGCTCGGACCACGCCGCCAGCTACGCCCAGTACCTCGCTGGAATCGCCGCCGGCGTCTTCACCGGCTCGCTGCCCCCGAGCCTGCTCGGCATCTACCGGGCGGACCTTCGGCTTTCCGGCGCGCTGGGGCTCTTTTTCAGCCAGTCGGGCAAAAGCCCCGACCTCACCGAGGCGGCACGCCGCACCCGGGCCCGGGGGGCGTTGGTGGTGGCCTTTACCAATGATCCCGACGCGCCGCTGGCCCAGGCCGCCGAGGTGGTCTTCCCCCTGCACGCCGGCCGGGAGGAGGCGGTGGCCGCCACCAAGACCTTCATCGCCGAGCTCGCCGCCTTTTTGCAGCTCGTCGCCTACTGGCGGGAGGACCGGGCGCTGCTCGAGGCCCTCGAGCGGCTGCCCGAGACGCTCGCAGTCGCCGCCGCTGCCCTGTGGCCCCGCTTTCTCGAGGTCTTCGAGGACGCCGAGCACGCCTTCGTGCTCTCCCGCGGCCCCGCCTACGCCGCCGCCTTGGAGGCGGCGCTCAAGCTCAAGGAGACCTCCGGCATCTTCGCCGAGGGCTTTTCCGCCGCCGAGTTCCTGCACGGGCCGGTGGCGCTTTTGGAACCCGGGTTTCCGGTCTTGGTGCTGGCGCCGGAGGACGCCGCCCTCGAGGTGGTGCGGGAGGTGGCGAGGGGGCTTTCCGAAAAAGGTGCAGCGCTCCTTTGGGCCGGAGCCGAGCCGGGGCCGGGCGAGGGACTTCCGGTGCCCCCAGCGCCCCACCCTTACGCCGCGCCGATCGTCCTGATCCAGGCCTTCTACCCGAACGCCGCCCGGCTCGCGCGGGCCCGGGGCTTGGACCCCGACCGGCCGCGAAACTTGAAGAAGGTGACCCGAACCCTTTGAGAAGGCGGGGCCTTGGCCCCGCCTTCCTCAGTGACCGCGTCCGCGCCGGTGACCTCCGCCGGGGCCGTGGCCGGGACCTCCGCCGTGGTTACCCCCGAGGGCCTGCATCTGGGCCTTGGTCAGCGTGCCGCCCGACTCCGCCGCCGCCTGGAAGGCGGGCAGGTGCTTTTCCTGGGAAGCCCGCCGCAGGTTCTCGAAGACCCGCACCGCGTCCGGGTAGTCGGCGACGGCGGCGAGCAAGCGGTCGTACATGGCGACGTTCTTGATCTCGCCCTCGGCCCAGGCCTTGGCGGCGGCCTCGAGGCTCTCCGGCGCCGGCACCTGGCCGAGATAGGGGTTCTCGGGGTAGGCGACGCCGTAGCGGTCGAGGAGGCGCTTTAGGGCCTCGATGTGCCGGGCCTCGGCCTCGCGGATCGAGACGTAGGGCTCGACCTCGCCGAACTTCGCGATCACCGCGTCGTACATTGCGTAGGCGGCGTACTCTCCTTCGGGACCGGTGAGGGCCTCGAGGATCGCCTGCTTGGCCTCTTCCGAAAGCGGCGCGCTGGCCGCCGGGCCGCGCTGGGCGAGCGCCATGCCGAAGGCGCCGAGCACGGCAACGATGGTGAGAATGATCCGGTTCTTCTTCATCTTCCTTCCTCCTTTGCGCCCTTCCGGCGCTGGCTCAAGTTTGGGGCCTTTTGGCTGAAGGCGGTGGGAAGGGGCGTTGAAGGTTTGGTGAAGGGCGGTTTGGTAGATTGGGGCCTAAGGATGCGGCTTGGATTTTTGGTCCTCCATACCCCCGACGTGCCGGGGATGCGGGCGTTTTACCAGGGGCTCGGCCTCAAGGTCCACGCCGACTACGGCACCTGGGTCGAGTTCGAGACCGGCCCCGCCACCCTCGCCCTCCACGAGTCCGGGGAGGCGGAGGCCACCCGGGGCGCGGGGGTCTTCCTCGAGGTCGCCGACGTGGACGCGCTCTACCGGGAGCTAAAAGAGAAAGGTCTCGACGCCGACCCCCCGGAAGACCGCGACTTCGGCTACCGCACCTTCATCCTCAGGGACCCCCAGGGGAACCTGGTCGAGCTCGGCGAGCCGATGCAGCCGTGAAGAACCCCGCTTCCCCCGCCGGTGGAGGATGCCCCGAACGCGGGGTTTTTGAGTCCGCGGGCGAGCGGTGGGTATAACGGGGACGTGAAGCCAAAGCTTTCCGATCTGGTCTTGCTCGAGGGGAAACGGGCGGTGGTGACCGGGGCCGCCCGGGGGATCGGACGGGCGGTGGTGGCCCGCTTTCTCGAGGCCGGGGCCGAGGTGCTGGCGCTGGACCGGGAGCCGGGTGCGCTCGAGGCCCTGGAGGGCGTCGCCTTTCACCGGCTCGACCTCGCCGACCGGGAGGCCATCCAGCGCTTTTGGTCCGGTCTGGAGGTCCCGGTGCACCTTCTGGTGAACAACGCCGGCGTGTACGCCTTTCGAAGTACCCTCGCCGTTGACGAGGACTACTACCGCCGGATGATGGCGGTGAACCTGGACGCGGTCTTCTGGATGAGCCAGGGGTTTTTGCGCCAGGCGCCTCGGGGCTCGGCGATCGTGAACGTTTCCAGCATCGAGGCCTTCTTGCCCTTCGCACCCGGCCTCGCCGTCTACGACGCCGCCAAGCTCGGGGTGGTGGCGCTCACCCGGGCGATCGCCCGGGAGTACGCTCCCCGGGTGCGGGCCAACGTGGTGGTCCCCGGCGGCGTCCGCACCGAGGGGGTGCGGGAAGAGGTGCGACGGGCGATCTGGGGGCTGGACCTCAAGAAGGTCCGCATCGCCGCCAGCTTCCAGGCCCGGCTGCCGATGGGCCGCTTCGGTCGGCCCGACGAGGTGGCCCGGGCGGTGCTCTTCCTTGCAAGCGACCTGGCCAGCTACGTAAACGGCGCGGTGCTCCCGGTGGACGGGGGCTTTCTCTCCGCCTAATCGGCGGCGGAGAGGATGCGCTCGGCCCAGGCGACGACCGGCGGGTCGAGGAAGCGGCCGTCCGGGAGTTTGGCCACCGCCCGGCCCTCGGCCCGGGCGCGCTCCCAGGCGGCGAGAATGGCCCGGGCCTCCTCGATCTCGGCCTCGCTGGGGGCGAAGGCCTTTTTCACCGGGGGAATCTGTTTGGGGTGAAGCAGGGTCTTGCCGGCGAAGCCGAGTTCGCGCTCGTGGCGGGCTTCCTCGAAGAGTCCCGCCTCGTCCTCGAGGTAGGGCCAGACCCCGGCGATCGGGGGCTCGAGCTCGGCGGCGCGGCTTTCGTTGACGAGCAGGCTGCGGGCAAAAAGGAGCGCCTCTTTGGTATGGCGGGCGCCGATGTCCTTTAAGTAATCCAGGGCGCCGAAGATGAAGCGCTCGGGCCGGGCGCGGGCGATCGCGGCGAGGGAGAGCACCGCGAGGGCGCTTTCGATCATGGCGACGAGGGGAAGCCCCGCGCGCTCCGCCCGCTCAAGCTCGCCCGGGGCCTCGATCTTGGGGAGCACCAGGGCGGAGAGGCGGGTTTTGGGGAGGGCCTCGAGGTCGTCTTCAAAAAAGGGCGTTTCCGGGTGGTTGACCCGGAGCGTGACCCGGGGCTTTGGCTCGATTCCTTCCAGCACCCGGGAGGTGGTGGCCCTAGCCTCGGGCTTTTTCTCCTCGGGAACGGCGTCCTCCCAGTCGATGATGACCACGTCGGCCTCGCCCAAAAGGGCTTTTCTTAGCTTTCGCTCGTCGTGGCCGGGGACGAAGAGCCAGGTGCGCATAGAAAAAGCCTACCGGACCCCGGAGAAGTTAAAGTGAGGGCGTGAAGCGCACATTCACCGCCAGCGTTTGGCGTGAGGGAGATTGGTACGTGGCCCAATGCCTCGAGGTCGATGTGGCCACCCAGGGGCGCACGGAAGATTGAGGGAAGCGCTGGCCCTTTACTTTGAGCCACCCACCGCCACCGAACCCCCGAGGATCGCCCGGGTCGAGGTCGAGCTTGGCACCGCTTAGGCCCCTGCCTTACCGAGCTGGAGGCGGCGGGTTTTGTGTTCTATACCCAGCGAGGTAGTCACGCAAAGTTCGTGCGCCGGCAAGGGGATGAGGTTCGGGTGGTGATTGTTCCGCTTCATCGAGAGATCGCTGTAGGGACCTTGCGGAGCATCCTGCGCCAGGCAGGGCTCAGCGTAGAGGAGTTTAAGCGCCTCTAGCGTTTTTCTTTGGCGAGCCGCTTGGCGTAAACGTAGCTTGCGAGCGTGGCTAAAAGCACCGCCAGGGCGAGCACCCCGGCGGCGTAAAGGCCGGGTAGAAAGAAGGCGGCAACCGCCGCGGCCAGGCCCGCTGCCGCCATCGCCGCCCCGGCGAAGCGGTTCGCCGGGTACCAGATCTCGGGATCCTCCAGGGTCTCCCGGATGCGAAAGCCGTAGTAAGGATTGGGCGGAGGGGGACTTTTCCAAAGCGCAAAACCGAGGCCGGCGGTGACCAGTCCGCCTACGACGAGGATGCCCTTGACCACGCGCTCGCCCAGCTCGGCTTCTTCCGGCGTCGGGGGCCGGGGCGCCGTGCCCAGGTGGGTAAAGACGAGGGCGAGGACGAGCCCCTGGGCAAAGGCGAAGATCCAAACGGCAAGGGCGGCGGCGAGGCGCAGGGCGGGGTCTTTGAAAAAGGCAAGGAGGGCGGCCAGGGTCGCGAGCACGGGCAGGTCAAGGAGCTCGTACTTGGACCCGAGCCGGTCCACGCCCCCGGGGCCGAAGTGGGCGGGGATGGTCTCGGGCAAAAAGGAAAGGGCGAGCAGGGTCCCGCTCCAAAGGAGTAAAAGGGGAAGCACGACCCCGAAGACCAAGGCCCCCCGGCTCATCGGCCCGCCTCCCGTGCCAAGAGGTCGAGGATCCCGCCGTAGATCGCGAAAAGGCGGTTTGCCTCGACGCCCTCGGGGTTGTTCCAGGTGGCGGCGACGCAGTAGCGGCGGCCGTCCTCGGCCACCAAAGCGGTGGTGAGGTTCAGCACCCCGAGGTCGCTTCCGCCTTTGAAGGCGATCTTTTTCCAGGCCTCTCGCCGGGCGAGCCCGGGGTTGATGCCGGAAAGCGGGGATTTGAGCGCCTGGTAGGCGAGGGCGCAGAGTTCGCGGGCGGTGTAGTGCCACTCTAGCGCTAGGTCGGCCCCGGCCGCGAGCAGTTTTTCCGGGCTCGGGAGCGGCCGGGCCTCGGCCTCCTCGATCACCGCCCGCCGCTCGGCCTCGTCGCCCTTAAGCCAGCGGGCTTTGAGCTCGGGGTCGGTGCGGAGGACGAAGAGGGCGCGGGTGGTGAGGAGGGGGCGGTTTTGGTAGGCGAAGCGCTCGACCGCTTTCCTCCCGAGGACGTGGATCAGGTGGTCGGCGGCGGTGTTGTCGCTTTCCGCCATCATCCGCCCGGCCAGGCCGGCGAGGGTGAGCGGGGTGCCGGCGGGCCAGTCCTGAAGCGTGCCGCTGGGGAGGCTCTTCCAGGCCTCGCGCAGGAGCACGGCTTCATTAAGAGGGCGATCGCTCGCGAGCAGTGCCGCCAGCACCGAGAGCTTGAAGGCCGAGCCCACCGCCAGGCGGGCGTTGGCGTTGAGCTCGGCCCGGGGCGCGTCTTCGGCCAGGACCAGAAGGCTGACCTCCCCCGGAAGCTCGGAAAGGGCCTTTTGAGCCGCCTCCAGCGAGCCGAGCCTGGCCCGCGGGGGTTTGAAGAAAAGCCCCGCGATCCGTCCCTCGGCGTCAAGCCGGATCACCACCGGCACCTCACCCTTTTCGAAGATGGCAATAAAGCGGTCGCCCTCGGGGCGGACCCCCTCGAACCGGCCCAGCCGGGCGGTGAGCTGGCGGACGATCGCCGCCACCTGCTCCACCGAGACCTGGGCCAAGAACTCCTTGGAAAACCACTCGGCCTGGATGGGTTCGGTAAAAAGCGCCCGCACGCGCTCGACCTCGGCGGACCCGGCGAGCGCGAAGAGAAAAAGCGCGAGCAGGAAGGGGGCGGCCCGCTTCACGCCTGGGCCCCTTCCGACCGCCAAAGGAGGTAGGAAAGGAGGACGAGGTAAAAGGTGGCGAGGAGGAGCAAGACGAGGAGCAGAAAGAGCGCCTGAGTAGGGGGCAAGAGGATCGCGAGAAGGACGGCCAGCGCCCCGAGGAGCAGAAAAAGCCAGCCCCCGACCCGGTGCACCCGGTGCCAGACCCGGGGGCTCGCGAGCGTCCAGGGGGTGCGGATACCGAAGACCCAGTTCTGCGGCGCCTTGGGGAGGTAGTTCCCGAGCACGATCAGGGTAAGGCCCAGGGCGAAAAGGAGCGCCCGGAGCCCGGCCGCGGGCGAGCGCAGGCCGCCCGAGGCCAGGGTGGTCTCGACCAGGTAGAGGACGGCGAGCTGGGTCAGGGTGAGCACCCAGGCGACAACCGCCACCAGCACCGGCCAGCTTTTCCACTCGCCGCGGCGGGCGGGATCGAGCTTCGGCCAGTAGGAAAGAAAGCCGACCAGGAGAAGCTGCAAAAGGGGCAGGAGCAAGAGCGCGTATTTCGAGCCGAAGCGGTCGACTTCGCCGACTGCGTTCCAGTGGAGGGGCACGCGTTCGGGCAGGAAGAAAAGCGCCGCCAGGGTGGCGACCCAGCTAAGAAGAAGCGCGAGCAGTGCGGCTTGGTTTTTCGTCATCGTGCTCTCCTTTCTCGCGGAGCTCGGCGAGGTACCAAAGGGCTTCCTCGAGGACCGAGGCCGAGAGCCGGTAGATCCGCCGGTTGCCCTCGGCCCAGGTTTCCACCAGGCCGGCGTCGCGGAGCACCGCCAGGTGCTGGGAGAGCGTCGAGCGGGCGAGGGGAAAGCGCTCGGCGAGCTCGCCGGCGCTCAAAGGCCCCTCTTTCAAGGCTTTGAGCACCTCCCGGCGCGTCGGGTCGGCGAGCGCTTTGAAGAGTTTGTTGAGCCCCACGCCTTGAGCTTAGCAAGGCGTATTTCGGTTGTCAACGAAATACGAAATAGGCGCTAGGACCCGTACTTTTTGGCGACGTAGTCCTCGAGGATCTCCAGAAACCGCGCCTCCAGGTCCGCGCCCTCGAGGGTGAGCACGTGCTGGCCGTCGGCGTAGACCGGGGCCCGGGGGTCCTCGCCGGCGCCCGGCAGGCTGATGCCGATGTCGGCGTGCTTGGACTCGCCGGGGCCGTTCACCACGCAGCCCATTACCGCCACCTTGAGGTTTTCGACCCCCGGGTACTTCCTCTTCCACTCGGGGAGCCGCGCCTTCATGTAAGCCTCGACACGCTCAGCAAGGCGCTGGAAGCGGTCGGAGGAGGTGCGGCCGCAGCCGGGGCAGGCCGAGACCTCGGGGGCCCGGCGGCGGAGCCCGAGCGCCTGCAGGATCTCCCAGGCCACCTCGACCTCGCGGGTGCGGGGCTCGCCGGGGCGGGGGGTGAGCGAGACCCGGATGGTCTCGCCGATGCCTTCAAGGAGTAGCGGCGCGAGCGCCGCCGTCGAGGCGACGATGCCCTTCGTGCCCATGCCCGCCTCGGTGAGGCCGAGGTGGAGGGGGAGGTTCGTACGGCGGGCGAGCTCGCGGTAGACCCGGATCAGCTCGGGCACCCGCGAGACCTTGGCCGAGAGCACGATCTTGTCCTCGGGCAGGCCCTGTTCCACCGCCGCCTCCGCCGAGCGGACGACGCTCTCAACCAGGGCGTCGAGGACCACCTCCTCGCCCGGCCGGGGCTCGGGGCGGCGGGCGTTTTCGTCCATCAGCTCGGCGAGGACCTCCATGTCCAAGGAGCCCCAGTTGCCCCCGATCCGGACCGGTTTTCCGAGCTCCCGGGCGATCGCGATCATCTCGGCGAAGGCCTCGTCCTTGCGCTTTTTGCCGAGGGTCCCCGGGTTGATGCGGTACTTGTCGAGGGCCTCGGCTGTTTGCGGGTATTTCCTTAGCAGGATGTGGCCGGAGAAGTGGAAGTCGCCGACGAGGGGGACCGGGGTCCCAAGGTCCTTAAGCCTTTCCTTGATTTCTGGCACCGCCCGGGCGGCGGCCTCGGTGTTCACCGTGACCCGGACGAGCTCGGCCCCGGCCTCGGCAAGCTCTTTGATTTGCCTCGCGGTGGCCTCGGCGTCGGCGGTGTCGGTGTTGGTCATCGCCTGGACCACCACCGGGTGGCCGCCGCCCAGGGGCACGGGGCCGACGTATACGGTAGGGGTGCGTCTACGCTCGGTCATGGCTTAGAGGAGAGCGGGCGCAATCGGACGCGCTCGGGCTCGATGATAACCAAGGCGCCCTGTCTGAGTTCGCTTTCTAGAGTTTTTAGAACTTCCAAGATGCGCTCCCCGACGGCCTCGGGTAAGAGCTCGCGGGTGCGCAGGGTGATCACGCTCGGTTTCCTTTCCCCGCCCTGGGTGAGGATGGCGCCGAAGTCGTGGTCGTGGGTAAGCACGACGTGGTCATGGGCGCGAGCCCAGTTGATCAGCGCGTGGTCCGGCGCTTCCGGCGGCCCCACCTCCGACCAGCGGACCGCTTTATGCCCATGGGCCTCTAAAAACGCGACCCAGGCTGGGCTGAGGTTCATGTCCACTAAGAGCTTCAAAGCGAAAGAACCCGCTCCTCGGCCAGCTCGGCTGCGTAGGCCAACGCGGCCTTTAGGTCTTCTTCGGTGAGCTCGGGGTAGTGCGTGAGCACTTCTTCGGGCGAGTGCCGGGCGAGCATGAGCAAGACGGTGGCCACCGGAATGCGGGTGCCCTTGATGCGGGCCCGCCCGCCCAGGATCTCGGGGTCGGCGACGATTCGTTCGCGGTAGTTCACCAACGCTCAGTATAGGCCAATAAAAAAGGCCGGGCTTTCTGCCCGGCCGCTTGGTGACCCCAGGGGGAATTGAACCCCCGCCTCCGCCTTGAGAGGGCGGTGTCCTGACCGCTAGACGATGGGGCCGCGGGGTGGTGGGCCGTGAGGGAATCGAACCCCCGACCAGCCGATTAAAAGTCGGCTGCTCTACCAACTGAGCTAACGGCCCGAAGGCCCCGAACGATTATACGCGGGAGTTTTCCTTCTGTCAAACGCGGTTTTCGCGTCCCGAACGGGGTTTTTGGCCCCTAGCCTCCCATCATCCGCTGGGGCAGGAAGAGGACGATCTCGGGGAAGGCGGTGATCAGGGCCGCCAGGCCCATCAGGATCAGGAAGAAGGGGATCGCCGCCCGGGCCACGAACCCGATGCCGCGGCCGCTGATGCCCTGGATGACGAAGAGGTTGAAGCCCACCGGCGGGGTGATCTGGGCCGCCTCCACCATCAGCACCAGGAAGATGCCGAACCAAAGCGGCGAAAAGCCCGCCGCCTTGATCAGCGGTAGCACGATCGGCAATGTCACCACGATCATCGAGATGCCGTCCAGGAAGAAGCCCAGGATGATGTAGAAGACCGCCAGCACGAAGATCAGCATGTAAGGGGAAAGCCCCATGCCGGCGATCCACTCGGCCACCGCCCGGGGGATGCCGACGTAGCCCATGGCGGTGGTGAGCACGCTGGCGCCGGCCACGATCAGGCCGATCATGCTGGTGGTGCGCACCGCCCCCAGGGTGGCCTCGAGGAAGCTCTTCCAGGAGAGCGTGCGGTAGAGGAGGGCGAGGAGCAGCGCTCCCACCACGCCGATCGCCGCCGACTCGGTGGGGGTGGCCAGGCCGCGGTAGATGCTCCCGAGCACGGCCAGGATCAGGAGGGTCACCGGGAGCAGGTCGACGAGGCCCTTGAAGCGGTCCTTCCAGGTGTACTGTTCCTTCGCCGGCGGGGCCAGGTCGGGGCGTAAGAGCCCGATCAGCACCAGGTAGCCCATGAAGCCGCTGGCGAGCAAGAGCCCGGGCACGATGCCGGCGATGAAGAGCCGCCCGATCGAGACGTCGGCAAGGACGCCGTAGATGATCATGACCAGGGAAGGCGGAATCAGAAAGCCGAGCGTGCCGGCGCCGGCCAGCGACCCCAGCACCAGCCGGTCGTCGTAGCCGCGCTTTCGTAGTTCCGGGATGTTGATCTTGCCGATGGTGGCGGCGGTGGCCGCCGAGGAGCCGGAAATGGCGGCAAAGAGCGTGCTCGCCACCACGTTGACGTGAAGGAGTCCTCCCGGCAGCCGCCCCAGCCAGGGGGCGAGGCCGTCGAACATCTTCTCCGAGATCCGGGTCCTGAGCAGGATCTCGCCCATGTAGATGAAGAGCGGCAGCGCCACCAGCGCCCAGGAGTCGGTGGCGTTCCAGGCGATGTTGGAGAGCACCTTGATGGCGGGGGGGTTGGCGAAGAAGTGGAGGGCGAAGAGCGCGGTCAAAAAGAGCGAGATCGCCACCCAGACCGAAAGCCCGAGCAAGAGGAACAAAACCCCCAGGATGGCGACGGAAGCGGTGAGCACGTCCGCGTGCATGGTCTACTCCGAGGCCGACCCCAGCGGCCTGGGGTCGAGGAAGGACTCGATCAAGAGTGCGAAGAAGGCGAGCCAGAGCGTCACCGAGCCGGCCAGCACCGCCCCGTGGGGGTAGACCATCGGGGTGCGGGCAGGGGTGAAGCTCTTGGTGTGGTAGTGGAGCGAGTCGGCGAAGAGGTTGTAGAAGGCGAGCACCAGGAGGGTGGAGAAGAAGAGCCCCAGGGCGAGGGCGATGCGGTCGAGCCAGAGTTTGCCCCGGTCGGAAAGGCGCTCGTAGACGAGCCCCACCCGGATGTGCTCGCCCTTCAAGAGGGTGTAGCCGGCCGCGCCGTAGATCATGGCGGCGAGGAGGTAGCCGGAGTACTCCTGGGCCACCAGGGTGGAGCGCCCGGCCAGGAGCCGGAGGGTGATCTCGGTGAAGATCAGCGCGGTGGTGACGATGAGAAAGGCCCCGGCGACCCAACCGGACAGGGTCGCCAGGGCCTTGGCCAGGCGAACGAGTTGCTTCATTCGCCGAAGTAGGCCTTGAAGATGGCCTTGCCCTCCTCGCCGGCGAGGGCGAGCCACTTATCCCAGAGCTTCTTGGCGGCTTCCTTCATCGCCTTCTGCAGCCCGGGCTCGATCTTCTTGACCACGGTCATGCCGTGGTTCTTGAGCGCGAGCTCGGAGGCGAGGTCGGCCTTTTTGGAGTTGTTCCACTGCTCCTCTTCCACCTGCTTGGCCGCCGCCAGCACCGCCTCCTGCACGTCCTTGGGCAGCCGCTCGAACATGGCCTTGTTCACGATGACCATGTTCAAGGGGTAGGCGTAGTTGATGCGGTGGAAGTAGTTGGTCACCTCCCAGAGCTTGGCGTCGACGCCGGTGACGGTGGAGGTGAGCACCGCGTTCACCAGCCCGGTGGAGAGCGCGGTGTAGAGCTCGGAGAAGGGAATGGCGATGCCCTCGGCGCCGAGCAGGCGCACGAACTCGGCCGAGTTGGCGTCGTAGGTGCGGACTTTGAGCCCCTTGAAGTCGGCGGTGCTCTTCAGGAGCTTCTTGGCGTAGATCCCCGAGGGCGGCCAGGGGACGGCGTAGAGCAGCATGGCGTTGTTCCGCTCGAGGGCCTTTTCGTAGTAGGGCCTCGCGATCTCGTAGAGCCGCCAGGCGTCGTCATAGCTCGAGGCCAAGAGCGGCAGCGAGGTCAGGCCGAAGATGGGCTCGTCGCCCTGGACGTTGCCCATCAATACCTCGGCAATGGGCAGGGTGCCGTCGCGCACCACCCGCAGGATCTCGGCGCCCTTGAAGCCGAGCGCGCCGCCGGGGTGGACCACGATCTCCAGCTTGCCGCCGGTCTTGGCCTTGACCAGGTCGGCAAACCGCATGACCCCCTTGGTGTGGAAGTTGGCCGGCGGCCAGGCGACGTGCATATCCCAGCGTTCGGCGCCGGCGAGTCCCAATGCGAGCAGGGCGAAAAGCGCCAGCAATACCTTTTTCATCGTTTTCGTACCCCCTTTCCGTAGGCGATTATTTCACCTTTTACCGGTCTCGGTCAATGTTTATGCGATGACCAAGGGCCAGGGGCTAGCCCGGCTCGGAGGGCACCGGGGTGACCGCCGCCTCGTCCTCCTCGCCGGTGCGGATGCGGACGACCTTTTCCACCGGCAGGACGAAGATCTTGCCGTCGCCCACCTCGCCGGTGCGGGCGGACTCCAGGATGGCCCGGATGGTGGGCTCGACGAAGGCGTCGGAGACGCCGATCTCCAGCTTGACCTTCTCGTAGAGCCCCATCTTCACGGTGGTGCCGCGGTAGGTCTCGACCCGCTCGGTGCCGCCGCCGTGACCCAGGACCCGGCTGATGGTGAGGCCGCGGACCTCGGCCTTGAAGAGGGCCTCGAGCACGTCGTTCAGCTTTTCCGGTCGGACGATGGCCACGATCAGCTTCACCGCCGGCCTCCTTCCTCGGCCACCAGGATCGCCCCCTCGGTGACCGGGTAGGCCTCCTCGCCGTGGAGCACGGCGTCGAGGCCGACGAGCTCGTCGTTTTTCCCCACCCTGAGGGGCAGGAAGAGCCGGGTGAAGAAGAGCAGGAGAGCGGTGCCCAGGGCGCTGTAGAGGAGGGCGTAGAGCACCGCCTTGAGCTGGGTCCAAAGCTGGGCCGCGTGGCCCTCGAGGAGGCCGGGCGTCCCGCCCCAGGCGGCGGAGGCGAAGACCCCGGTGAGCAGGGCGCCGGCGATGCCCCCGAGGCCGTGGGCGCCGAAGACGTCGAGGGCGTCGTCGAGGCCGAGCCGGGGGCGGTAGCGGATGAAGAGGTGGCTGAGGGGGGCGGTCAGGGCTCCGATCCAAAGCGCCCCCAAGGGTCCCACGTAGCCCGCCGCCGGGGTAATCGCCACCAGGCCGACCACGATGCCGGTGGCGACGCCCACGGCGGTGGCCTTGCCGCTGCTCCCGTAGTCCAGGAAGATCCAGACCAACGCCGCCGCCGCCGGCGCCAGGAAGGTATTGACGAAGGCCAGGGCGGCGGTCTCGTTGGCGCCGTAGGCGCTGCCGGCGTTGAAGCCGAACCAGCCGAACCAAAGCAGTCCGGCGCCGAGCAGCACGAAGGGAATGTTGTGGGGCAGGAAGGCGACCCGGCCGAAGTTTCGCCGGGGGCCAAGGACGAGCGCGGCCACCACCCCGGCGACGGCGGCGTTGATGTGGACCACGGTGCCGCCGGCGAAGTCGAGCGCTCCGGAAAGCAGGCCGTCGCCCCAGACCCAGTGGGCCAGCGGGGCGTAGACGAAGAGGATCCAGAGGGTGCTGAAGAGAAGCCAGGCGGAAAACCGCATCCGGCCCACCACCGAGCCCGAGACCAGCGCCGCGGTGATGATGGCGAAGGTGCCCTGGAAGGCGAGGTCCAAAAGGGCCGGCATGCCGTCGCTGACCGCCAGCTTGCCTTGGTTCAAAAACCCGTTCAGAAAGGCATAGTCGAGCCCGCCGACCCAGGCGCTGCCGTCGCCATAGGCGAGGCTATAGCCAAGCAGCGCCCAGGCCACGCCGCCCGCGGCGGCGGCGGCAAAGCTCATCGCCATCGTGTTGAGCACGTTCTTCTGTCCCACCAGGCCGCCGTAGAAGAACGCCAGCGCCGGGGTCATCAAGAGCACCAGCGCGGTGGAAACCAGCATCCACGCGGTGGTGCCGGGTTCGACCCCGGCGGCGAGCGCGGGCAGCGCGCCCGGAAGGATGACTGCGCCGATGCGTTTCAATCCCTCACCTCCCCGGGGGACACGGTACCGGTAAAATATGCGAAGTGTCAACATGTTCATGCACAAGTGGCGGCATTCCCCGGTACACGAAACGTGCAGATTCGAAAAATTGAGCACGACGTTTAGCGACACCTGGACGACCAGACAGGTTTGGGGTGACGCAGCGCGAGGGCGCGGCCGGGACCGTACAATGAGACGATGACCGGACGGCAGCGGCGGCTACTGGGCAGGCTGGTCGAGCGCTACGTGGAGGCCAAGCGGCCGATCCCCTCGGCGGTCCTGGCCCAGGACCTGGGGGTCAGCCCGGCCACCGTGCGCTACGACCTGGCCGACCTCGAGGCCCTCGGCCTGGTGGAAAAGCCCCACGCCTCCGCCGGCCGGGTGCCCACCGAGCTGGGGCTTAGGACCTACGCGCTGGGTCTCTTGCCGCCCAAGCCGCTGCCCGAGACCACCGCCCGGGTGCTGGCCGACGCCCTCGAACGGGTGGGCCAGGACTGGCCCCGGCTCGCGGCCCAGATGGCCTCCCGGCTGGCCCGCTACCCGGCGGTGCTCCGGCTCCTCCCGGAACGCGATCCCCGCATCCTGCGGGTCTACCTCTCGCCGCTTTCGGGGCGGCGGGTGCTGGCGGTGGCGGTGCTCGAGGGCGGCCGGCTGCGCGAGGGCACGCTCACCCTCCCCTTCGAGCCTTCGGAGGCCCTCTTGGAGCAGGCCGAGGAGATCCTGCGCCGGCCCCGGCGGCCCGAGGAGCTCGCCGAGCTCAAGGGCACCTCTCCCCAGATGGACGCGCTCTTCCAGGCGCTGGCGGGGGCGCTCGGCACCGCCCGGCCGGAGCGCTTCTTCGAGGGGCTGGGCGAGCTCTTCGCCGAGCCCGAGGCCAGCGACCCCGGCTTTCTCCGCCGCCTGGTCTCCTGGGCCGAGGAGCCGCCGGCGGGCCCGCTGGCCCCGCCCGGAGGGGTGAACCTGCGCCTCGAGGGCGGCACCGCGGTGGTGCAGGTGGGCTTCGAGCGGGCCGCCTGGCGGGGCGAGGTGGCCCTTTTGGGCCCCGGCCGGATGCGCTACCGCGACGCCATCAGCGTCGCCTATACCCTGGGGGAGGTCTTGGGGGGACGGCGTGCGGATTAGGGTGCGCCTCTTCGCTGCCTATCGTGAGCGGGCGGGGACCGAGGCGCTCGAGCTCGAGCTCCCCCGGGGGGCCACCGTGGCCGACGCCAGGGCGGCGCTAGAGGCCCGCTTCCCCGGGCTTTCGCTGGGCGAGGGCATGGCGGCGGTCAACGCCGAGTTCGCAAACGCCGAAACCCGGCTCGGCGAAGGCGACGAGCTCGCCTTCCTGCCGCCGGTCTCGGGGGGGAGCGGGGAGCGCCTCTTCTTGACCGAGGAGCCCCTGGAGCCGCTGCTCCCCGAGCTCACCGCCTGGGCGGTCCGGCCCGAGTACGGCGCCAGCGTCGTCTTCCTGGGCACCACCCGCAGTCCCAACCGGGGCCGGGAGGTGGACCACCTGGTCTACGAGGCCTACCCCGAGATGGCCGCCCGGGTGCTCGCGAAGATCGCCGCCGAGATGCGCGAGCGCTACGGCCTGGGCGCCATCGCGATCGTCCACCGGTTGGGGCGGGTGGACCCCGCCGAGGCCTCGATCCTGATCGTGGTCTCCAGCCGCCACCGCCCCGAGGCCTTCGAGGCCGCCCGCTACGCCATCGACCGGGTGAAGCAGATCCTTCCGGTCTGGAAGAAGGAGGTATTGCGAGACGGGGAGGTCTGGGTCGAGGGCGGGGTGGACCCTGACCTTCGGCTCGATCGCTGAGCCGCGTATAATGCGCGACTAAGGGGGCCTATGCAGGAGGCCGAGGAGCTCATCGTGAGTGCGCTGTCGCGTTACGGCATTCCGCCCGCGGCCAGCCGCAACCTGATCCAGCGCGCCCGCCGGAAGAGCGGGCTGGGGGACCGTCCGGCGGACTGGGTGCGGCTCGCCGAGGGGCCCCTGATCGAGGAGATCCAGGCCATCATCCCGGTCTTCCGGGGAGGTGGGGACTACCAGGAGGCGCTGGCCAAGCTGCGGGAGTGGGCCCGCGGCCGGGCGACGGTCCCCACCCTTCCCGAGGCCCCGGAGCCGGCGTCCGGGCGGCGGGTGGACCTGCGTCGCCCGGAGGTCCGCGAGCGCCTGCTCGCCGAGCTGGCCCGGGAAGAGGGGACCGTGGGGGTGGCGCTGATCCGCAACGGCAAGGCCGAGATGCGCTTTCCCGGGGCCAGCGCCAGCCTGCCGCGGCTGCTCTACGCCGCCCACCAGCTGGTGGCCCGGCGCCGGCCGTACCGGGTGGCGTATCTTGTGGTTCAGGAGGGCCAGGTGTTTCTTCGCCCGTTGGGGGAGTACGTGGTGGCGGTGGTGACCAAGCGAGGGGCCAACCTCGGGCGGGTGCTTTCTCGCTTGTCCGAGCTCCAGCCTGAAGGAGGGTCGGAATGATGCAAAGGGGACTGGCGGTACTGGCCGGGGTGCTTCTGACCCTGGCCTTTGCGGCGTTGCCGCCGGCGGCGAGTCTGTACGACCAGGTGGTGCCGAGGGTGATCGAGGCCAAGCGGGTGCTGGAAAAGGACCCGGCCCAGGCGCTGGTCCTGGTCGAGGACGCGCAGCGCGCGTTCGCCCGTGGCAAGGACCAGCTTCCACCGGTGATCGCCGCCGGCATCGAGCAGGCGCTGAAGGACGCGCGGGTATCGGTGGCGCGCAAGAGCAAGGCCGACCTCGAGGGCCGCCTCTGGGTGGTTCGCGGGGCGTTCGCCAAGGCGCTTTACGACGCCTTTTTCGACGCCGTGGCCCGGGGAGACCTGGAGGCCGCCCGGGCGCTGCTCGATCGTCTCATCGAGGCCAGCGCCCGCTCCCCCGCGCTCAAGGCGAAGGCCTGGGCGCTGGCGGAGAAGGGCGACCTCGAGGGCCTGCGCCGGCTGTTCGAGAAGGCCTACCTCGAGGCCATCGTGAAGAGCCTCGATCTGGCCGGCGACGGCGAGAATCGGGTGCATTCCTACGCCCTGGTCTCCAAGGCTTACGGTCTGTTCCTCATCGTCCAGGACTCGCCCCGGGTCGGGGACGTGCGGCCGAAGGACTTCGTCGAGGCACTATCCGCGCTGGCCTCGGGCGACATCGAGGGCTACCGGACCAAGGTGGCCGAGCTGAAGGACAAGCTGGCCCAGGTGCTCGAGGGCTACGGGGGGGTCGCGCCGGTGGCGGCGGCTCCCCCCCCGAAGCCGCGCCCGGCCGCCGCCCCGGCGCCACCGGCGGCTCCCAAACCCAAGCCCAAGCCGGCCGCCGCCGCCCCGGCGGCCCCCCGGGCGCCGGCGGCGAAGCCGCCCGCCCCCACCAAGCCGGCGAGGATCCAGCTGCCGGCCCGCCGCGGCGACCAGCCCACCTATGAAGAGTTCGTGGAAGACCTGGTCTTCCTTATCGAAAATCGAAAAAAGGCGGAAAAAGTGGCCCAGGAGCTGATCTCGGCGGGGGTGCACAGCGTGGACCAGTGGCGCGACCAGCTCTACGTGACCGAGGGCTACGTGGCCACCGCCCAGGCCTACCTCAGCACCGGGCAGCCGAAAAAGGCGAAGACCTATCTGGAACAGGCGCGGGCCCGCTACCTCTTCAGCCTCTACCCGCTGGTGGAGGCCGCCGACCCCGCGCTGGCAAAGGAAACCGACAATTTTTTTCAAAAACTGACCCGCGGTTTGGGGTTGCGTTCGTCCGACGTGGCGGTGCTGGCGGTAGCGCTGGAGCGCGTCCGCCGGGCGGTTTTCGAGGAACCGGTCAACACCTGGTTTGACACCCAGATCAAGGTGGAGAAGGCCACCTTCGGGCTGCCGCGGGCGATCCTCTTCCTGATCGTCGGCGCGCTGGCGCTCTTCCCGGTTTACCTGGTCTGGCTTACCTTCGGGGGCCGCAATATCTACTGGCGGCTTCTGGGCTACGCGCTCTTCTTCCTTTTCATCCCCGCCATCTTCGAGGGGCTTTCCTACCTGGGCGACATCCTGGCCCACTACGGCGGCCTGCCCCAGCTGCTGGTGCTGACCAACCTCTCGATCTTCCAGAGCGTGGTCATGCAGCTCCTCTGGGGCCTATTGATCTTCGTCGTGGTGGTGCTGGCCGGCTGGGGGCTCCGGGGCATCGCCCAGCAGTTCGGCTTGCTGCCCGAGCGCCGCAGCCAGTCGCCGGTGACCCAGACCTTCGAGGAGTACGCACAGGGGGAGTCCCAGGGGTCGGCGGTCGTGGAGTGGGACGAGGAGTTCTGATCGCCGCTACCCCCCTATACTTATGGGCGTGCCCGAGCGTACGTTGATCGTTGTTGAATCCCCGGCCAAGGCACGCACCCTCGAGCGCATCCTGGGAAAGGGCTACGAGGTCAAGGCGAGTCTAGGCCACGTGATGGACCTCCCCGAGCGCAAGCTCGGGGTGGACCTCGAGCGCGACTTCGCCCCCGAGTACCAGGTCAAGAAGGGCAAGAAGAAGGTCGTCGAGGACTTAAAGCGGGCCGCCCGGCGGGCGAGCCGGGTGCTGGTGGCCACCGACCCCGACCGCGAGGGGGAGGCGATCGGCTACCACGTGGCCAGCCTTTTGGAGCTCGAGCCCACCGCCCCCATCCGGGCCGAGTTCCACGAGATCACCCCACGGGCGATCAAGGAGGCGATCGCCCGGCCCCGGCCGATCGACCTGAAAAGGGTGGACGCCCAGCAGGCGAGGCGGGTCCTGGACCGGCTGGTCGGCTACAACCTCTCGCCGCTTCTTTCCGAGAAGTTCCGCAAGAGGGCGCTCTCCGCCGGCCGGGTGCAGTCGGTGGCGCTCCGGTTGGTGGTCGAGCGCGAGGAGGAGATCGAGGCCTTCAAGCCCCAGGAGTACTGGGAGGTCGAGGGCCGCTTCGAAAGCGAGGGGAAGGACTTCTCCGCCCAGCTCTACCGGGTGGACGGCCGCCGGGTGCGGGAGAAGAAGGGCGGCAAGGAGACCTTCCTGATCACCTCCGAGGCCGAGGCCCGGCGGATCGAGAAACGGGCCAAGGCGGTTCCCGCCTTTGAAGTCGCCTCGGTCGAGGCCCGGGAGCGGCAGAAGAAGGCGCCGCCCCCCTTCACCACCAGCACGCTGCAGCAGGCGGCCTCCAGTCGGCTGGGTTGGAGCGCCGGCCGCACCATGCGGGTGGCGCAAAGGCTTTACGAGGGCATCGACCTCGGCGGCGAGCGGGTCGGCCTGATCACCTACATGCGCACCGACTCCACCCGGGTGGCGCCGGAGGCGGTGAGGGAGGCCCGGGCCTTCATCGAGGGTACCTTCGGCAAGGACTACCTGCCCGAGCGTCCCCCCGCCTACCGCGCCAGGAAGGGGGCCCAGGACGCCCACGAGGCGATCCGCCCGACCAGCGTCCAAAGGACGCCGGAGAAGGTCCGCCCCTACCTCTCGGACGAGGAGGCCAAGCTCTATGAGCTGATCTGGCGGCGCTTCGTGGCCAGCCAGATGAGGCCCGCCCGCTACCTGAACACCGCCGCGTTGCTCGAAGGGGGCGGGCTCACCTTCCGCGCCAGCGGCACCCGGCTTCTCTTCGACGGCTACCTCAAAGTCTGGGGCCGGGAGGAGGAGGGCAAGGAGCTGCCGCCTTTGCGGCAGGGGGCGCGGGCCAGGCTCCTCGACCTACTCCTGGAGCAGAAGTTCACCCAACCTCCGCCCCGCTACACCGACGCCACCTTGGTCAAGACCCTGGAAGAGCTCGGCATCGGCCGGCCCTCGACCTACGCCCCCACCATCGAGACCCTGGAAAAGCGCGCCTACGTCGAGCGCGAGGGACGCGCGCTCAAGCCGACCGGCCTCGGCCGCGAGGTGGTGGGGTTTTTGAAGACGCACTTTCCCCGGGTCCTGGCCTACGACTTCACCGCCCGGATGGAGTCCGAGCTCGACCGGGTGGAGGAGGGCGAGCGGCCCTGGCCGGAGGCGGTCCGGGTCTTCTTCGAGCCCTTCATGGAGGAGTTCGAGAAGGTGCCGCGGAAGACCTGCCCGGTCTGCGGCCGGCCCCTGGAGCTCCGGGTGGGGCGCTACGGCGCCTTCCTGGGCTGCACCGGCTACCCCGAGTGCAGCTACACCGAGCCTTTGGAAGAGCGCCGGGAGGCCGAGCCGATCGGAGAAAGCTGCCCCAAGTGCGGGGCCCCGCTGGTGCGCAAGTGGGGTCGCTACGGCCCCTTCATCGCCTGCAGCCGCTACCCCGAGTGCGACTACACCCGGGACGAGGCCCCCTCCACCGGCATCCCCTGCCCCAAGTGCGGGGTGGGCGAGATCGTGGCCAAGAAGAGCCGCCGGGGCCGGACCTACTGGCGCTGCAGCGAGTCCGGCTGCGACTTCGTGGTCTTCGACCCGCCCACCGAGGAAAAGTGCCCGACCTGCGGCTGGGTCATGGTGAAGAAGGGCAAGGCCGGGACCTTGAAGTGCTCGAACCCCGACTGCCCCAACTACGCCTACCCCAACCTGAAGGACCGCGGCAAGGCCGGATCGAAGGCGAAGACGCGCGGCAAGCAGAAGAAGAAGGCCACCGCCAAGACCGGCAAGAAGGCCACCTGGGAGGACTTGAAGCCCTTCCTCGAGGGGCTTTCTGAGGAGGAGGCGAGGATCGCTCGCCTGCTGGAGGAAGAGGGTCAGGACCTGGCGGCGGCCGCCCGGGCGCTGGGCCTCGACGAGGAGGCGGCCAGGAAGCTCCACAAACGGGCGCTCTTCAAACTCCGCATGGCCTACGGACGTTCGAAGAAGACGGCCGGGGTGGGGGCGTAAAGCAGGGGGCCCGGCGGGGCCCCCTTTGGTACGGTGCTCGGGTTTTTAGAAGCTGGCGGTGGTGGAGGAGCAGAGGCCGTTGTCCGTCAGCCAGCTCTGCAAGGTGGTCGTGCGGTCGGCGAACCGAACGTTCACGTTCGCGCCGGGGCAGTCGCCCTCGAGGTCGTCCAGGCGGCCGTCGAAGGCCGCCGCCACCGATCCGTTGATCTTCAGCGCGCCGCTGACGTCCAGACTGGTGAGGTCGCCGTCGTCGTCGTAGGTAAAGTTCTGGAAGGTGGCGGAGAACTCGAGCGACCGCGTCGAGCCGCCCCGGGTGGCTTTGGTGTAGAAGCGGACCGTTGCGCGGGTGGGGTTGAAGTCGGTGAACCAGCAGTTGGCGTCGCGCTCCAGGTCGCCGCTGGCGGAGAGCTCGAGCCGTTGCTCGAAGCTACCTTGGTCGGTCTTGCCCGAAAATGCCAGGCTTCCGCTTACGGTGTCGTGGGCTCCTTCACGGACGGCGAACTCCGCTTCCAGCCCCAGCTTGCTCCGCTCGCCCACCTCGGCGCCGAGCTTGAGCATCGTGGGTTCGTCGATGTAGTTGCCGTTGCAGGAATACCAGTCGGCCTCAAGCTCGGCGCTTCCGACCCGTTCCGGTTCCAGGAGCTGGTTGTTTTGCACGTCGGTGCCGATGAAGAGGCCGGCTTCGCTGGATACCGGGCGTTCCGCCCGGGTGTTGGAGCGCGTGATCACCTCCACGGTGGGTTCCCGGTCCCAGTCGACCCGGAAGTCGGCGTAGGTCGTGGGGTCGACCTGCCAGAGGATCTCGTAGTCGGTGGGCGGCGCCGGCGTGAAGCTGCCGTCGGTCACCATGTTGATGCCCTCTCGGGGGAGCAGTTCCACCGGCTGGATGAGCGGGACCAACCGGGAGGCGTCCAGGGTGGTGACCTTGATCAGGGTCGCCGGACCCAGCGAGAGGTTCCCGGGGGAAAGCGAGGACCCCAGGTTTTGCAGGATGTAGAAGATCGAGGCGACGGCGGGGTCGCTGAGCGTTTCCTGTTGCAGTGCCTGCAGGTCGCCGCTCAGCGTGGTGACTTCCCGGTCCACCTGAGTGCTGGAGTACTTGGGGGCGGTATCGTTGCCGGAACATGCAGAGAACAATGCGAGCGCCAAGGCCGCGGCCAGTAGCGCCCTTGCCTGCCTTTTCATTTTTCCACCTCCTAACGGTGGCCTTAGGGTATCACGGGTCGCGGGGGCCAGGTGTCCTTCAGTCCTGGCAGGTCCCGATCTTGCGGATCTGGGTCCAGCGCAGCTCGCCGTGCCAGGCGAGGCCCTCGAGCAGCCAGAGGCCCGGTTCTGGCGGGGTCAGGGGCGGGGTCTGCGAGGGCGGGAGGCCGATCCAGCCGTTTCGGTAGCAGGCGAGGAGGCGTACCCGGGGCCCCGGATCCGCGGTTTGCGTCTTCCAGACCCGGCCGTCCAGGTACCAGACCCGGCTCCACCCGAGCTCGGGGCTGGGGCCTTCGAAGTACGCCCAGCGCTTGGGTTCCAGGACGTGCAGCTCCTTGACCTGCAGGCGCCCGTCGACGATCCGACCCTCGACCTCCACCTGCATGCCCGGGGCCAGGAAGTCGAGCAGCGCCAGGTGGCCGACCAGGGTTCGGCTTCCCACCACGATCTCCGGATCCACCGCCTGGACCCGCCCGTAGTAGGCGAAGTCGTCGTCGTATTCCGGGGATTCCTCGGGGTGCTTGTGGGGCGGGGAGGGTCGGGGGGGCAGGAAGTCGCCGGGCTCCTTGGGGAGCGGAAGGGGAGGCATGGGCACCTTCGGGCGGTGCCGGTCTTCTTCCTCCTGGTCGCGCTCGCTCCCTTTTTCCTCCGCTTTCTTCTCGTCGTTATCGTCGTTTTTGAAGACGTCGGGGAGCTTGGGCATGACCTTCTCGAAGCGGTCGCTCTCCTTCTCCGTCCGGTGGCCGTCGCTGGCCCAGGCGGGAAGGGGGGCGGCGAGAAGCGCCAGGGCGAGAAGGAGGGGCAGGCTACGCTTCCACATCTTCGACCTCCGCACGCGGGAGCGTGAAGCTGGCGACGAGTCCCGGGTTTCTGCTTTCAAAGCGCAGGTCGCCCCCCATGGCCTTGATGGCTTGGGCGGCCAGGGCGAGGCCCAGCCCCAGGCCGGGGCGGGCACCCCCGCGGAAGAAGGGCTGGGTCAGCTTGGGGAGGAGTTCCGGCGGGACGCCGGGACCTTCGTCGCGGACGATCAGACGCACCTGCCCGTTCTCCGCCTCTGCCCCCAGGTGGACCCTACCGTCGGTGTGTTTCAGGGCGTTGTTGAGGAGGTTTTCCAGGGCTCGGGCGAAGAGCCGTTCGTCGGCCTCGATCCAGAGGTCTTCCGGCGGGGGGGTGAGCTCCACCCGGGCGCGCTGCGGTTCGGGCAGCGCCCGGACCGCCCGCTCGAGGAGGGGGGCGAGCGGCAGGGGCTCGAGCTCGGCCTTGGGTTCGCGGGCCAGCAGCAAGAGGCCGTCGAGGGTGGAGCGCATCCGGTCCAGCGCCCGCTTGCCCTCGGCGACCGCTTCCTCCTTGGGGACCACGCCGGACTCGAGGGCGTCGAGCTGGGCGTGCAGTGTGGCCAATGGGTTCCTCAGCTCGTGGGAGGCGTAGCGGGTGAACGCCCGCTCGCGCTCGAAGGCCTCCTTGAGCGCCCGGGCCATGCGGTTGAAGCTCCGGGTCAGGGCGGCGAGCTCGTCGTTGCCGCCGGGCTCGGGGAGGGGCTCGGGGAACTCGACGTGGGAGAGCTTCTCCACCCCCCGGGCCAGCCGATCCAGCGGGACCAGCATGCGCTGGGCGATGAAAAGGCCCAGCACGGCGGCGAGGACGGCGGCCAGCGGGAGCGTGACCAGCCCGCTTTGCAGCTGGCGGGCCAGCGCCCGGCGGTACTCGCCGACGTTCAGGTAGAGCTCGAGGGTGAACCCTTGCGGCAGCCGGCGTTCGATGGTGGCCCAGTCCGGCGTGGGTGCCGGGGGCAGGATGCCGGCCTCGAGGTAGATCCTCCCGTTGCGTTTGACCCGGAAGCCCAGGGTGTACCCCGACCCTAGCCACGGCCAGTTGCCCCCCTGGAGCCGGGGGCGGCCCCGGTCGTCGATGACCACCACCTGCGCCACCGCGGCGCTCCAGCGCTCGAGCTCGCTTTGGATCTCGTCCTCGATGGCCTGCCGGAAGCCCAGGTAGGCGATGAAAAAGTGCAGCCCGGTGGCAAGGATCGCCACCATCGCGGTCCCCAGGGCTAGCTTCCAGCGCAGGCTCATGCCGCCCCCAAGCGGTACCCCCCGGGCACGGTGACGATCACCTCGGGACCGAGCTTTTGGCGCAGCCGGTGAATGTAGACCCGGACGATCTTGAGCCCCGACTCGGTTCCAGGGAAGAGCCGTTCCAAGAGTTCCTCGGCGGTGTAGACCCGGTCCGGGTTGAGGGCAAAGAGTTCCAAGAGGGCAAACTCCCGGCCGGTGAGCTCGACCTCCCGCCCGTTCCAGAGCACCCTCCGGGCGGCGAAGTCGACCACCAGCGGTCCCCGCTCCAGGCGGCTCTTTTTCACCGGGGACCCGCGCCGCAAGAGCGCCCGGACCCGGGCGGCGTATTCCTCGAGGTTGAAGGGTTTGACCAGGTAGTCGTCGCCACCGAGGTCGAGCCCCCGCACCCGGTCGTCCACCGCGTCGCGGGCGGTGACGAAGAGGATGGGGCCCTGGTAACCGGCTTCCCGGATCTCCTCGGCGAAGCGGAACCCGCCGTCCTCACCTTCGGGAAGCATGATGTCGAGGGAGACCAGATCGGGCTCGGCCTCGATGAAGGCGTCCCAGGCTTCCTCGAGGTTCGCGGCCTCGCGGACCTCGTAGCCCTGATGGCGGAGCATGGCCGCCAGGGGCCGGCGGAGTCCGTCTTCGTCCTCGACCAGGAGAATCCGCATCGCTACCAGGGTACCTGCACGGGGTTAACGCCAAGTAAAAACCCCCGGGGGATCCCCGGGGGTCGGGAGGAGGGGCGTCTTCAGTGGGCGTGGTCGCCGGGGACCTTGGGGGTGGGAACGGCGTGCTCCACCTTTTCCCTGACCTCTTCGACCTTCTCCTTGACCTCTTTCGCCTTCTCCTTGACCGTCTCCTTCACCTCTTCGGCCCGCTGGTGCATTTCCTCGTGGGGCGGCATCGCCGGGTGTTCGTGCTCGATCGCGCCGGAGCCTTCCCGCTCCCGGGCCTCGGCCCGGAGGGTTTCCCGAATCTGCTCCCGAAGCTGGGCCTTGAGCTCGATCCGGGCCAGGCAGTCGCCCTTGATCAGGAGGAGCTCCTCTTCGTCGCCTTCGATGGCGCCCACGTCAACCTTGGCGCCGTCTTTCCGCAGGCAGGGGGGAAGGGTCTCGGGGTCCATCGGGACCTCGGTGTCGCCGATGCGGAGCATCCAGCGGTTCTGTTCGCGGATCACCTCGCCCTTGGCCTTGAGGTAGCCCTCCTGCACCCGCTGGGCGATGCGCTCCTCCGCCGTTGCCGGAAGCTCGGTACCGGCCGGGCAGGGGCCCTCGGCGACGGCGACCGCCACCACCTGGGGCGGGTCACCCTCGAGCTTCAGAACGAGCTTCACCGGCTCCTCGGCGTTGACCAGGCAGAGGGGCATCTCGTAAGCCTTGAGCGGGACCAGTTCCTCGCCGATCTTGAGGGCGTAGCCGTTTTCCTGGTGCACTACCTCGGCGGTCACCATGAGCTCGGTGGTGGCGGCCATGGCGAGGGCGGCCATGGCGACGAACAGGGTCATCAAACCTTTCTTCAACATCTTCCATCACCTCCGCCTTAGACCTTAGGGGGTAGGGGTAAACGCGGGGATAACAAAAGGGGCACCCCGAGAGGGGGTGCCCCGGAGGAGGGGATGGACTCACTCGTCCCGGGCGAGGATGGCCAGCACCGCGAGCAGCGCGGTGCCGGAGAGGCCGAGGGGGGCGAGAGGCGGGGGCGCGGCCTCCTCTTCCTCCTCGTCCTCGTCGTCGTATTCGTAGTGGCGAACCTCTTCCTTGCCCTCGCTCCAGTGCGCCGCGGTGCCGACGGCGCCCGCCAGGGCGACCAGCGCCAGGGCCAGGATCGCGAGTTTCCTAAGCGGCGCGGGGCCGAGCCCGGCCAGGGCCGCGAGCGCGCCAAGGAGGGCGGCCAGGGTTCCGACGAGCTGAAGCTCTTCGGTGTGCCCGGTGAGCACCAGCTCGAGGAAGAGCACGAAAAAGCTCAAGGCGCTCCAGAGGAGGACGATTTCTGGCAGGTGGTTTCGAATCCACGCGCGCATTCGGTTCCCCCTTTCCTAGTCGTCGTACCAGGCCTTGAGGTCGGTGCCGTGGCAGTAGGCGCAGAAGTTGTTGGGCAGGGTGACGTTGAAGGCGGCCTCGTCCTCGGGGTTTTGCAAAAGCCGCAGCTGGGCGTAGTAGAAGGCTCGGGCCTGGTCGATCTCCTTCGGGGTGATGCCGAGCGCGCCGCGATGGCAGTCGGCGCAGCTTTGCCGCCCGCTTCGCTCGACGATGTCGCCGTGGCGACCGGTGAAGCCCTGCCGGTGGTCCTTGGGGGCGTGGCAGCGGTGGCAGCTTGGGTCCCCGGTGCGGCCGAAGGCGGTGAAGACGACGTCATTACGTGGCGGGTCGGCGCCCTCGATGGCAGCGATCTCGGTCTTGCCGTCGTGGCAGCTGGCGCAGAAACGCCCCAGCGAGGTCTCGCCGTGGGGTTCCCGCGTGGGGTCTTCGGCCAGGCTCTCCCAGGTTTTCTGCTCGTCCAGGGTGCGATGGCAGGTCTCGCAGGTGGTGGCCTTGGCGCCGAGGGCGGCGAAGTGACGCTCGTGGCTGAAGCTGACCCGGGAGGCGTCGGCCGGTTCGAAGGTCTTGGTGAGGTCCAGCGGCGGGCGCCAGGTGCGCTTGGGTTCGAGCCTGCCGTCCTCGAGCTCGAGGTACTGACCGGGGACGACCCGGCCGGCGAGCTCCGGCGGAAGGGGATCGCCGTTCGAAAGGCGCGTCTCCCCGCTCTCCGGGTCCACCTGAACCCAGAGGTAGCGGCTGAGGCCGCTCGCGGCCACCACGCCCAGGAGCAAAAGGAGCATCCACCCGAGCCGCTTCATTTCGGAATCGCCTCCCCGTAGACCCAGACCCGGACCGGGTCCCGGACCTTGATGCCCATGAGGCTGGGCCGCTTCATCTTCCAGTCGGTGATCTTGGTTTCGAACTGCCCCTCGAAGAGGATCGTTTCCCCTTCAAAGCGCACCGTCCCGGGGATGGCGAGGGGGCGGGTGACGCCGTGCAGGGTGAGCTCGCCGAGCAGGGTCACCGGGCCCTGGGCCGGATCCCCCTCGATTCCGGTGATGACGTAGCAGGCCTCGGGGTAGCGGTCGACCTCGAACATGGCCCGGGTGTGCTTGTCGCGGAGCGGTTCGCCCGACTCCCACCGGCTGAGGTCCAGGCAGACCTTACCGCTGAGCGTGCCGGTCTCGGGGTCCCAGAGGATCTCCCCCTGGACGGCTTCGTTCTTGCCCTTAAACGTGCCGATCGGGCTCTTGGCCTGGTAGACCACGCGGCCCTGAACGCGGTAGGGCGTGGGGGCGGCGTAGACGAGGCTGGATAGGAAAAGCAGCGCGGCGACGCCCCAACCGAGCCGTGTCCGGCGATTTCCTTTCATCGTTTTCCCTCCCGGGACAATTGTCCCGGGAGGGGGTTAACGGGAGATAACCGGGGTTAGACGTCCACCGTGCCGGGGTCGGGGATGCCGATGATGTGGTAGCCGGCGTCGACGTAGACCACCTCGCCGGTGATCCCGGAAGCGAGCGGCGAGAGCAGAAAGAGCCCCAGATTCCCGACCTCCTCCTGGGTGACGTTGCGGCGCAGGGGGGCGACCTTCTCCACGTGGTCCCAAAGCAGGGTGAAGCCGGGGATGCTGCGGGCGGCGACGGTGCGCACCGGGCCGGCGCTCACCGCGTTGACCCGCACCCCCTTGGGGCCGAGCTCGGCGGCGAGGTAGCGGACGCTGGCCTCGAGGGCGCTTTTGGCGATCGCCATGACGTTGTACTTGGGCACGTACTTTTCGGCGGCGTAGTACGAGAGCGCGACGATCCCCGCCCCCGGGCTGAGGTGGGGCTCGAGCTCCCGGGCGATCGCCACCAGGGAGTAGGCGCTGACCTCGAGGGCCTTCAGCCAGTCCTCCTTGGCGGTGTCCAGGTAGCGTCCCTCCATCGCCCGCCGGGGGGCGAAGGCGATGGCGTGGACGGCGGCGTCCACCGGGCCCCACTCCCGCGCGATCGTCCCGATCACTTCCCGGAGCCGGTCCTCGTCGGTGACGTCCAGCTCGAAGAGGCGGTCGGCGATGCCCCGGGTGGCCTTCTCCACCAGCGGCCGGACCCGCTCGCCCTGGTAGGTCATCGCCACCTGGGCGCCGGCCTCCTTGAGCTTCTTGCCGATGGCGAACCCGAGGCTGCGCTCGTTGGTTACCCCGAAGATGACCGCTTTCTTGCCCGAGAGGTCGATGGGAACCATGCCTCGAGTCTATAGCATGGGGATATGGCGGAGGTGGGCCGTTTCCCCAAGATGGCGGCGCTGCAGAAGTACCGCGCCCTGGCGCTCGGGTACCCCGAGGAGGAGGCCGAGGCGATCGGGATCGCCCAGGCCACCAAGTACGCGATCTTCAAAAACCTCCACGTCTACGGCCGGAGGAGGGAGCGGGAGGCGGCCTCCTGGGCCCGAAGGGGCCGTCCGCTCGACTACGAGAAGTACGCCGTCTTCCAGCTCGCCGCCCTGGACGGCCGGCCCTTCGTCGGCGGGCGCACCTACACCGCCGAGGACTACCGGCGGGCGCTCTTGCGCTACGGCGAGGAGACCGCGCGTCGCATCGAGGCCTGGGCCAAGGACCTGATCGAGGCCACCCCGCGGGACGTCTTGGAGGACGAGCGGAAGTTCTACCGCTACGTCTGGCTGCCCCACCGGGACGACCCCGTCTAGGCCTCTTCTTCCTTTTCTTCCTCGCGCTCGCCCTTCAGGATCTCCCGCACCCGCTCGCCGGGGATGGTCTCGTGCTCCAGGAGCTCCTCGGCGATCTTGTGCATCGCCTCGGCGTGTTCCTCGAGCACCTTCTTGGTGCGCAGGTAGGCCTCGTCGAGGATGCGGCGCACGTCCTCGTCGACCAGCCGGGCGGTCTCCTCGGAGTAGTCCTTGCGCCGGGCCAGCTCCTCGCCCAAAAAGACCGGGCCGGTGTGGGAGCCCCAGGCGATGTTCTTGAAGTGCTCCCCCATGCCCCAGTCGAGGACCATCCTCTTGGCCAGCTCGGTGGCCCGCTTGAAGTCGTTCTCGGCGCCGGTGGTGACGGTGCCGGTGAAGAGCTCCTCGGCCGCCCGCCCGCCCATCAGGACGCTGAGCTCGTCCATCAGGTGCTCCCGGGAGATCAGCACCCGCTCCTCGGGCCGGGGCACGGTGACCCCGAGGGCCATCCCCCGCGGCACGATCGAGACCTTGGTCACCGGGTCGGCGTGGGGCAGCACCTCGCTGGCCACCGCGTGGCCGGCTTCGTGGTAGGCGACCGCCCGGCGCTCGGTGTCGGAGAGCTTCAAGGCCCCCCGCTCGAGGCCCAGCGTGATCTTGTCCAGCGCCTTCAGGAAGTGCTCCTGGCGGATCCGGCTCGCCCCCTCGCGGGCGGCGATCAGGGCCGCCTCGTTGGCGAGGTTCTTGAGGTCGGCGCCGGAGAAGCCGGGGGTGACGCGGGCGAGCTCGTCGAGGTCCACGTCCTCGGCCAGGGGCTTGTTCTTGACGTGGACCTGGAGGATCTCCTTGCGCTCCTCCAGGCTGGGAAGCCCCACCACCACCTGGCGGTCGAAGCGGCCGGGGCGGAGGAGGGCGGGATCTAGGATGTCGGGCCGGTTGGTGGCGGCGAGCACGATCACGTTGGTGTCCTTCTCGAAGCCGTCCATCTCGGCCAGGATCTGGTTCAAGGTCTGCTCCCGCTCGTCGTGGCCGCCGCCGATGCCGGCGCCGCGCTTTCGGCCGATGGAGTCGAGCTCGTCGATGAAGATGATCGAGGGCGCGTGCCTGCGGGCGTCCTCGAAGAGGGTGCGCACCCGGCTCGCCCCCACGCCGACGAACATCTCCATGAACTCGCTGGCGGTCACCGAGAAAAACGGCACCCCGGCCTCGCCGGCCACCGCCCGGGCGAGCAGGGTCTTGCCGGTGCCCGGCGGGCCCACCAGCAGGACGCCCTTGGGGATCTCGGCCCCGAGCTTGCGGTACTTCTCGGGGTTCTTCAGAAACTCGACGACCTCCTTGAGCTCGGCCTTGGCCTCCTTGTGGCCGGCGACGTCGGCGAAGGTGGTCTGCACCCGCCGCTCGGTGCCGTAGAGCCGGGCCCGGGACTGGCCGAACTGGGTGACCTGGCCCATGCCCCCCTGGCTGCGCATGAAGAAGAACCAGAAGAAGGCGATCAAGAGCAGGGTCGGGCCCAGGTAGAGCAGAAGCTGCGGCCAGATCGAGGGGCTTTGGGTCTCGACCACGACGCCGTGGTCCTCGAGGAATTTCAAGAGTTCCCGGTCGCTTACCGAGGGCGGCGGCAGGTCCACCACGAAGCGCTTGGCCACGGTGGTGCCGGTGGGGGTGGGGAGCCTTTCCGGCTCTTTCAGGTAGCCGGTGATGCGGGTGTCGGAGATCACCACCCGCTCCACCTTGCCCTCGGCCACCAGGGTCTTGAACTGGGAGTAGGGGATCTTGGGCGCCGCGCCCGGGGAGAGCTGGGAGAAGAGCCAGTAGCCGAGAATGAAGAGGATGACCGGGATCCACGGGTTGATTCGGTTCGCCAACGCCTTCCCTCCAGCGCTCATGGTACACGCTGGCTTTCTTGAAGTTCGTTAGTGGGGCTGGGTAATCTAGCGGGGCCGATGGACCGGGCCGAGCGTTTTCTCGCGGAGGGGCGGTATCAGGAAGCCTTTGGGGAGCTGGTTCGCCGGGCGCAGGCGCCGCTTCCCAAGGACGCCGCTCGGGCGGCGCTGCGGCTGGCCGAGTTCTACGCGCTTTACGGCGAGGCCGAGCTCGAGAACCTGGAGGCCGCCCTGGCGCAGGTGCTGGAGCTGGACCCGGGCTCCCGGGAGGACCCGCTCTTCCGCGCCCTTTCGGCTCTGGCCGCCGCCTTCCGCGGCGAGCCCCCGACGCCGTTTGCCCCCGAAGACCCCCGCGCCGCCTACCACCTGGCGCAGGCGGCGCTTTTTGCCGGCGAGCCGGAGCAGGCGATCGCGCTTTTGGAAGCGGCCCGGCCGCTTCCCGCCTTCCTGGCCTGGCGGGCCGCCGACCTCCGGGCCAAGTCGCTGGAGGACCTGGGGAAGAGCCGGGAGGCGTTCGAGGCCTACCAGGAGGCGTTCTTCAAGGCC
Source organism: Thermaceae bacterium (assembly GCA_027061845.1). GTDB lineage: Bacteria > Deinococcota > Deinococci > Deinococcales > Marinithermaceae > WFXV01. The sequence goes on along the minus strand of JAMOVS010000072.1, from coordinate 12,484 downwards.
CCCGCCGAGGACCGGCCCTACCTCGCCCTGGACGCGGCGGCGGCGGCGCTGGACGCGGGGCTCCCGGAGGAGGCGAAGGCCCTGCTCGCCGCCGGCGGGCCGCCGCCGGACCCCGACGCCGAGGCCAGCTGGCACTACCTCACCGCCCGCGCCGAGCTGGCGCTGGGAAACCCGCGCCGGGCCCTCGACCTCCTGGCCGAGGCCGAGCGCCGGGAGGCCGAGCTCGGCGAGCCCAGCTACGGGGTGGCGCTTTTGAAGGGGCAGGCGGCGATGGAGCTCGGGCGCTTCGCCGAGGCCCAGGAGGCCTTTTCCGAGGCCCTCTCGCGGGCCCCCGAGGAGGAGCGGAACTACCTCCGCCACGAGCTCGCGGTGGCGCTTTTGGAGGCGGGCAAAAGCGACGAGGCGGAACGGACCTTGAAGGCGCTCTTCGCCGACCCCGCCTACCCCCACCGGGGGGCGGTGGCGGCCGACCTGGCCGAGCTCTACTACCGGCTCGCCGACCTCGAGGCCGCCCGCGCCTGGGGCCGGGAGGCGATCCGCTTGGGGCAGGCGGCCGCCGGCGAGCTCTTCTTGGCCCACGTCGCCTACGACCGGATGCAGCTCGAGGAGGCCCTGGCCCACTACCGCCGGGTGGCCGAGCTCGCCCCCGAGGGCAGCCGCGAGTGGCTCGTGGCCCAGCAGACCGCGGTCGAGATCCTGGCCCAGCTCGGCTACCCCGACCCCGCCGAGGTCCTCGAGCGGGCCCGCTTGGCTTTGCGCCACACCCCCCCGGCCGACGACTGGGCGGGGACGCTCCGCCTCTACGCCGAGCGCGCCGAGGAGCTCCTCCGGGACGGGCGCACCCTCAACTAGGGCGCCCCACGCGGTTTTTGAGCGTCCCCACGCCCTCGATGGTGGCCTCGACCTCGTCCCCCGGGGCCAGGAGCCGGTCGGCCTCGAGGCCGGAGCAGCCCGGGAAGGTGCCGGTGGCCATCGCCTCGCCGGGGACCAGGCCCTCGCCCAGGGCGGCGTAGGCCACCGCCTCGGCCAGGTCGAAGCGGGGCCCGGCGGCCTTCCCCCGGCAGACCCGCTCGCCGCCCAGCTTGACCTCGCCGGCGAGGTCTTGCCAGCGGGGGAGGATCTCGTCGGCGCTCACCACCTCGAGGCCGACCCCGGTGGCGAAGTTCTTGGACTTGACCGGGCCGAAGCCCGACTGCATCTCGGCGGCCTGCAGGTCGCGGGCGGAGAAATCGTTCAGCACGAAAAACCCCCCGATCGCCCGGGCGGCCTCTTCAAGGCTGGGGTCGCGCCCGAGCGGCCGAACCACGACGAAGCCCAGCTCGAGCTCGAAGTCGAGCGCCCGGGTGTAGCTCGGCCAGGGGACCTCCGCCCCCTCGGTGAGGAAGGTGCCGGGGTTGCCCACGTAGTGGATCGGCCGCCGGTACCAAAGCGGCTTGGGGCGGAGCTTGGGGTGGGGCTTGCCGGTGAGGCGCTCGTAGAGGAGGGCGAGCCGGTAGGCCCGGGGCTGAAACCGCTTGAGCCAGCCCTTGCTGGCCCCGATCACGTGGGCCTCGAAAAGCATGAAGTCGCGAAAGCTCACCGGCGAAAAGGGCAGCAGCGGCGCCGGGTCGAAGGCCCGGGGCCCCTCTGCGTTTTCGAGCAGGCGGACGATCCGCTCAAAGAGCGGCGGCCCCCCGGCCAGGACCTCGACGAGGTCGCGGGCGGCCCTGCCCAGCTCCCGTTCGAACGGGGAAAGCGGCCACCACCGGTCCTCGAACCAGACCGCCACCGCCGCCTCTTGGTCCTCGGTCCGTACCCGGCGAAAGCGCATCACTCCTCCAAGATCGCCACCACCCGGGCCGGCCCCGCGCTGGCGCCCTCGATCTTCAGCGGAAAGGCGGCGACCTTGAAGCCGTAGGGCGGGAGCCGGTCCAGGTGGACGAGCCGCTCGATCTGGGCGTAGGGGAGGTCGACCTGGTGGGCGGCCCAGAAGATGCCCGGGCGCCTTTCCTTGAGGGCGGCCTCGGCCTCGAGGTCGAGGGGCGCGTCCCAGCTCCAGGCGTCGATCCCCATCACCCGCACCCCCTGCTCGAAGAGCCAGCGGGTGGCCTCCGGGGTGACCCCGGGGCCTAGGAGGAAGTAGTTGGGGTCGTCGTAGAAGGCGTCCATGCCGGTGCGGACGAGCACGATGTCCAGGGGTTTCAGCCGGTAGCCGATGCGAGCGAGCTCGGCCTCGATCTCCTCCGGGCGGATCGCCTGGCCCCGCTCGCGCCCGGTGAAGTCGAGCACCACGCCGTCGGCGAAGAACCACTCGAGGGGAAGCCGGTCGATGGTCGCCGCCGGTTCCCCCTGGATCCTCGAGTTGTAGTGGTAGGGGGCGTCCACGTGGGTGGCGTCGTGGGTGCCGAGGCGGGTGATCGTCTCGGTGGCCCAGCCCTCGCCGTCTTTCAAAAGCTCCCGGGGGACGCCGAAGAGCGCCTCGATCTGGGCCGCGCCCTCCTGGTGGCCGTGGTAGACGATCTCGGTCTTGAAGAACTCGGGGGTGCCCTCGGGGCTCGGGCGGATGGGGGCGGACAGGTCCACGATGCGCATGCCTTAACCTACCTCTCCCTTAGTAGGCGAGGGCGAATCCCACCGCGGCGCCGAGACCGTGGGGGAAGCCGGCCATCAGGCTGACGTCGGCGATCACGTTGGGCACCACCCGCAGTTGCAGGTTGGCCACCCCCTCGAAAAGCGGCAGCACCGTCAGCTCCTCGGTCTTCCCCACCGGGTGGCAGACCCGGAGCCCCCCGCCCCCGCCCAGCCGGATGCGGTAGCTGATCCGGGCCTCGTAGGTGTAGCCGAGCCAGTCGACGGCACCGGTGTAGCAAAGCTTTCCCCCGGCCCGGCCCAGGGAGCCGGTGGCCGCCATCCGCCCCCGCCACTCCCGATACTCCACGAAGCCACCGAGCTCGGCGTAGCCGCTCGGGTCGAGGCCGATGCCGCCGATTCCCTGGACCCCCAGCGACCCCACGATCTCGGTCATCGGGATCGGCGTGTGAAAGACGTGGGTCTGGTTGATCACCACCAGGGTGCCGTCCCCGTCCGGGTTCCCCGAGGCCAGGGCTGGGCCGAAAAGCAGCAGGAGGAACGCGAGGTACCGGCGCATGGCTTGAGTTTATCGGGGTGCGCCCGTTTGCTAACATAGGTATCCGGGTACGCGCCCGTAGCTCAGCAGGATAGAGCGGGTGCCTCCTAAGCACCAGGTCGGAGGTTCGAATCCTCCCGGGCGCACCAGAAGCCGCCTCCGCCCCCTTGCGGGCGGGGGTTTTTGCCTCCGCTTGACTTCCCGGCGCGGGGTTGGGGTAGGATGAAGTCCCGGAGTGAGGCAGCGGCGAAGGAAGCGCGAACTCAGACGGCAAGCGCCCCGTGTTTGGGGCGCTTTTTTTAGGCCTCGCTCCGGGGAGGAAGGGCAATGGAACTCACCTGGGAGAAGAAGTTGATCCTCGGCTTGCAGCACGCGGTGGCGATGTTCGGGGCGACGGTGTTGGTGCCGCTCTTGACCGGGCTCCACCCCTCGGTGGCGCTGATCACTGCCGGCCTCGGCACCCTGGTCTTTCACCTGATCACCGGGGGCATGGTGCCGGTCTTCCTGGGCTCGTCGTTCGCCTTCATCGCCCCCATCATCGCGGCCCAGAAGGCGGGCTTCTCGCTCGCCGCGGTGGGCGGGGGGGTGGTGGCGGCGGGGCTGGTCTACGCCCTCTTTGCCCTCCTGGTCATGGCGGTGGGCAGCCGGCGGGTGCGGGAGCTCTTCCCGCCGGTGGTCACCGGGCCGGTGATCGTGGTGATCGGCCTCACCCTGGCGCCGGTAGCGGTGGACATGGCCAAGAACGACTGGCTCCTGGCCGGCGTCACGCTGGGCGCGGCGATCGTGGCGGCGGTCTTCTTCCACGGGCTCTTCAAGATGTTGCCGGTGATCACCGGGGTGGCCATCGGCTACCTGGTGGCGCTCTTCCTCGGGCGGGTGGACACCGCCCCGATTCACCAGGCGGCCTGGTTCGGCCTGCCCCCCTTCGTCACCCCCACCTTCGAGTGGGGGGCGATCCTCCTGATCGCCCCGGTGGCGCTGGTCACGGTGATGGAGCACATCGGCGACATCCTGACCAACGGCCGGGTGGTGGGCAAGGACTTCTTCGAGCGCCCCGGTCTGCACCGCACCCTGCTGGGCGACGGCGCCGCCACCGCCTTGGCCGGCTTCCTGGGCGGCCCCCCCAACACCACCTACTCGGAGAACACCGGCGTCCTGGCGGTGACCCGGGTCTACGACCCCTCGGTGCTCCGGATCGGCGCGGTCTTCGCCATCCTCTTCGGCCTCTCCCCCAAGCTGGCGGCGGTGCTCCAGACCCTGCCCCAGGGGGTGCTCGGGGGGATCTCGATCCTGCTCTTCGGCATGATCGCCTCGATCGGCATCCGCACCCTGGCCGAGGCCGAGATCGACTTCACCCACTCGCGCAACCTGATCGTGGTCTCGCTGATCCTGGTGCTGGGCCTCGGCGGCGCCGTCGCCGACCTCGGCACCCTGGAGATTGCTGGCGCCGAGGTGCCCCTGAAGGTCACCGGCATGAGCCTGGCGGCGCTGGTGGGCATCGTGGTCAACCTGCTCTTGCCCAAGGAGATCGACCTGCCGGAGCGGCTTTGAGCCCTCCGGGAAAGAATATGCAGCGCTTGCGATTCGCCCTTAGCGACCGATATACTCGAAACGCACGTACGCAGGAAAGGAGGTAAAGGAATGAAGAGGCGTGAGTTTATTAAAAAGGCCGCGGTCGGCGTGGCGGCGTCCAGCGTCTTCGGTCCGGTCTACGCCCAGACCCAGAAGCGGATCCGCTGGCGCATGGCCACCAGCTGGCCGAAGTCCCTCGACACCATTTACGGGGGCGCGATTACGGTGGCCGAGGCCGTCCGGGAGATGACCGGCGGCAAGTTCGACATTCGCGTGTACGCCGGTGGCGAGATCGTCCCCGGCCTCAAGGTCGTGGACGCGGTGCAGCAGGGCACGGTCGAGGCCGGCCACACCGCCGCCTACTACTACATCGGCAAGCACCCGGCCTACGCCTTCGCCACCGCGGTGCCCTTTGGCTTCACCTACCGCGAGCAGAACGCCTGGCTCTACGACGGCAACGGCAACAAGCTCTTGAACGAGCTCTTCGCCGACTTCAACATGATCGGCTTCCCCGCCGGCAACACCGGCGCCCAGATGGGCGGCTGGTTCCGGAAGCCGATCAACTCGGTCGAGGACCTCAAGGGCCTGAAGATGCGCATCCCCGGCCTTGGCGGCAAGGTGATGGCCCGCCTCGGCGTCACCGTGCAGGTGCTCGCCGGCGGCGACATCTTCCCCGCCCTCGAGCGCGGCGCCATCGACGCCACCGAGTGGGTCGGCCCCTACGACGACGAGAAGCTCGGCTTCTACAAGGTGGCCAAGTACTACTACTACCCCGGCTGGTGGGAACCGGGGCCGGTGCTCCACTTCTTCGTCAACCTCGACGCCTGGAAGAAGCTCCCCAAGGAGTACCAGGACATCCTGAAGACGGCGGCGTACAAGGCCAACCTGCAGATGATGGTCGACTACGACTACAAGAACCCGCCGGCCCTGAAGCGGCTTCTTGCCAAGGGCGTCAAGCTCCGCAAGTACCCGCTGGACGTGCTCAAGGCCGCCGAGCGGGAGGCCTTCGACCTCTACGACGAGCTGGCCGCCAAGGACGCCTTCTACAAGAAGGTCTACGAGGACTGGAAGTCCTTCCGCGAGGACATCAACCGCTGGTTCGGCACCACCGAGCTGGCCATGGCCCAGTACCTCTTCGCCAAGCTCTAGGCCGAGCGAAGCGAGGGGCCCCCGGAGTTTCCGGGGGCCCCGGCGTTTTTAGGGGCGCTCAGACCCCGCCCGAGAGCTGGATCAGCCAGGTGGCGATCTCGGGGAAGAGCACCAGCAGGGTGAGCCCGATCAGCTGGATGATGATGAAGGGTACCGCCCCGCGGTAGATGTGCATGGTGGTGACCTCCGGCGGTGCGACCCCCCGCAGGTAGAAGAGCGAGAAGCCGAAGGGCGGGGTGAGGAACGAGGTCTGCAGGTTCATCCCGATCATCACCCCGAACCAGACCAGCGCCATGCGGGCGGGCTCGGCGGCGTCGGGGAACATCGCCGGCAGGAGCCGCTCGGCCACCGGCGCCACCAGCGGGATGATGATGAAGGCGATCTCGAAGAAGTCGATGAAGAACCCCAGGATGAAGATGATCAGGTTGACCACCACCAGGAACCCGATCTCGCCACCGGGGAGGTTACTGAGCAGGTCCTCGACCCAGATGTCGCCGTAGAGCCCGCGGAAGACCAGCGAGAAGGCGGTGGAGCCGATCAGGATGAACATCACCATCGAGGTCAGTCGGGCGGTGTGGGTCATCGAGCCCACCAGCGCCTTGAGGGTGAAGCTGCGGTAGAAGACGGCGAGGATCATCGAGCCCAGGGCGCCGAAGGCGCCGGCCTCGGTGGGGGTGGCCCAGCCGGTGAAGATGCTCCCCAGCACCACCAGGATCAGCGCCAGCGGGGGCACCATCACCAGCATCACCTCTTTGAAGAGCGCCCAGCCCTTCAGGGTGCGCTCCTCCGGCGGTAGCGCCGGCGCCGCCTCCGGTTTGAAGAGCGCCACCAGCACCACGTAGAGGATGTACATCGCCGAGAGGGTGAGGCCGGGCAGCAGCGAGCCGATGAAGAGGTCGCCGACCGAGACCCCGAGCTGGTCGGCGAGCACGATCAGGACGATCGAGGGCGGGATCACCTGGCCCAGGGTTCCCGAGGCGGCGATCACCCCGGTGGCGAGCTCCTTGGAGTAGTGGTACTTGAGCATGATCGGCAGGCTGATCAGGCCCATGGCCACCACCGTGGCCCCGACCACGCCGGTGGCGGCGGCCAGCAGGGTGCCCACCACCACCACGCTGATGGCCAGCCCGCCGCGCAGGGGGCCGAAGAGGATCCCCATCGTCTTGAGCAGGTTCTCGGCGAGTCCGGAGCGCTCCAGCATGGTGCCCATGAAGATGAAGAAGGGCACCGCCAGCAGCGTGTAGTTCTCCATGATGCCGAAGACCCGCTCGGGAAGCGCCCGGAGGAGGTGGAGGTCGAAAAGCCCGAAGTGCATCCCGATCAGGGTGAAGACGAGCGCGGTGCCCCCGAGCGAGAAGGCCACCGGGAAGCCGGTGAAGATGAAGATGAAGGCGCCGACGAACATCAGGGGGCCAAGGAGGTCGACGTTGATCATGCCGCGCTCCCTTCCTCAAGCGGGTAGCCCAGGATGACCGCCAGCCTCTTAATGGCCTCGCTCACCGCCTGCAAGAGCAGCAGGACGAAGGCGACGATCAGGGACGCCTTGATGGGATAGCGGGGAAGGCCGCCGGGGTCGGGGGACATCTCGTGGATCTTCCAGGACTCCGCCACGATTGGCCAGGCCACGTAGAGCATCAGGATCGAGAAGGGGATCAGGAAGAAGAGGATGCCTAAGAGGTCGACCCAGGCCTTGGCCCGCTCCGAGAGCCGGGCGTAGATCACGTCGACCCGGACGTGCTCGTCGTGCAGGAGGGTGTAGGCGCCGCCCCAGAGGAAGACCAGGCTGAACATGTACCACTGGGCCTCGATGTAGGCGTTGGAGGAGAGGTCCACGCCAATGGTCTGGGAAAGTTTTCGGGTGACCGCGTTGTAGACCCCAATCAGGACCATGAATAGGGTGAGCCAGGAGACCAGCTTTCCCACCCATTCGTTCAACGCGTCGATTCCCCGGGCTAAGCGCAAGAGCGTTTGCATAAGGTCCTCCCGAAGTAATATTCGAATCCGATCCTACCGGGACCGAAGTCCCGCGTCAATGAACGCGCGAAGGATCGCTCCTCCTCCGTCGACCCCGGTTGCATAAATTTAACGGGCGCTCCGGACCCGGGAGACCAGCAGGGTGCCGGCGAGAAAGGCCAGGGCAGCCAGGATGAAGACCGCCTGGTAACCCAGGGGGAAGGCTAGCTGGTTGAGCCGGTCCACGCCGCGGCCGGCCAGGCCGGCGAGGATCTGGGGGAGGACGATCGAGGTCTGCCAGACGCCCATCTCGGTGCCGTGGGCTTCCGGGCGCTTGAGCACGTCGGCCACCAGCGCCCAGTCCACCGCGGCGTAGACCCCGTAGCCGACGCCGAAGAGGAGCGAGAGCGCGACCAAGAGGTCGTAGCGGGGAACGAGGAGGACCGGGAAGAGCAAAAGGGAGAGCGCCACCCCGGAGGCGTAGATCAGGGGCTTGCGCCCGAAGCGGTCGGAGAGCCGGCCGGCGGGCACCGAGGCCAGGGCCCCCCCGAGCGAGATCAAGAGCACCAAGAGCCCCACCGCCTGGTAGGCGTGCGCCGCCACCGCCCGGCCGAGCACGGTAAAGACGCGAACCACGTCGTCGAGGTAGTACTGCAGGTAGGTCTGCACCAGGTACTGGCCCAGCATGACCAGAAAGCGGGTGCCGAAGACCCAGCGGAAGTCGGGGTCCCGCCAGGGCTGGAGGAGGCTTTCCAAAAAGCCCTCCTCGCGGGGCGTGGGGTTTTCCGGCTCCTGGACGAAGCGGAGGGTGACGCCGGCGGCGGCCAGGTTAAAGAGCGCCGCCAGCCAGAAGAGCAGCGCCAGCGAGCCGGCCAAAAGCCCCGCCAGCCCGGCGACGATCTGGGCGGAGGCCTGCATCGCCCCCATCCAGCCGGAGGCGACCCCGCGGTGGGAGCGCGGCACCAGGTCGGGGATCAGGGCGGCGTAGGGACCGGTGGCCAGGTCGTCGGAAAGCTGCAAGAGCAGATAGCCGAGGACGAGGACCCCGTAGCTGGGGGCGTAGGCCATGAGCAAAAGGGCGATCGCGGTGAGCAAAGCGCCCGCCTTGAGGTAGGGGAGACGGCGCCCCCGCCGACTTGGGAAACGGTCCGAGAGGTAGCCGAAAAGCGGCGGCCCCAGGGTGGCCATCACCGCGCCGACGCCGAAGAGCAGGCCCAGCCGGCTGGCCTTCTCGGTCTCCGGGACCAGCTCGGCCACCCGCGCCGGCAGCAGGATGAAGAGGACCAGGGTCCACTTGAAGGCGGTGGCGAACCAGTAGACCGAGAGGGTGAAAAACCAGCGCTGGGAGAGCGGCGGCACGGCCTAGAGCGGGGTGGCCTCGGGTACCACCAGCAGCGGGAGCTCGGCCTGGTACATCAGCTCGACCACGGTGCGCCCCAGCCGGGTGCGCTGGCTGGACTTGGCCCGGGAACCCACCACCAGGAGGTCGACGCCGTGTTCCCGGGCCAGGTCCAAGAGCCCGGTGCTCTCCTCGCCGCGCTCGATGACCAGGCGGTCCTCGGGGATCCCCAGCCGCTCGATCAGGGCCTTCTTGGCGTGGTGGACCACCTCGGACTCCTTCATCAGCTCCGGGGGCAGGTAGGTGGGGATGCAGCAGGAGCCGGGCATCAGGCTGACCAGGTGGAAGGCGATCGCCTCGGCGCCGGTGGCCTCGGCCAGGGCCTGGGCGTACTTCCAGGCCGAGAGGCCGGCGGAGGAGTCGTCCACCGCGGCGGCGACCTTGGCGATCCGCCTGAGCGGCTTCTTCTCGTCGACCAAGAGGACCGGCACCTCGCCCCGGTGGAGCAGGTAGTGGGAGACCCCGCCGCGGGCGATCCGCTCCAGGGGGCTGCGCCCTTCGGAGGCGAGCACTGCGAGCCGGCGCTGGATGGCCTCGCCGGCGACCTCGCGCACCGGGTTGCCGTGGTGGATCAGGGTCTCGGTCCCCGCCGGCGCCAGGGCGGCGAGGGCCTTTTGGGCCAGCTCCTCGAGCACCCGGCTGGCGGTTTCCAGGGGTTCCCGGTAGCGCTCGTCCCAGACCCGCGCGAAGCGCTTGGGGGCCCGCCGGAGGTAGCCGTCCTCCACCACGTGGAGCACCGCCACCGGCCAGCCCAGGCGCGTGCCCAGGGTCGTGGCGCTCTCGATCACGCTGTTGCTCGAGTCCGAAAGGTCCACCGCGGCCAGGATCCCCTCCTTCATGGCTTGCCTCCTTGCCTTCAGGATACGCCGCCCTCCCTATAATTGTCCCGTGAAGCTCAAGCTTCGGGATCGGGTCCTGGGACTGGAGCGCCCCCGGCTGATGGGCGTTTTGAACCTGACCCCCGATTCCTTCTCCGACGGCGGTCGCTACCTCGCACCCGGGGCGGCCCTGGAGCACGCCCGGCGGCTGGTGGCGGAGGGGGCGGAGATTTTGGACCTGGGGGCGGAGTCGACCCGGCCGGGGGCGGCGCCGGTGCCCCTGGAGGAGGAGCGGCGGCGGCTTTTGCCGGTGCTCGAGGCCGTCCTCGAGCTCGGCGTGCCGGTGAGCGTCGATACCCGGAAGCCCGAGGTCGCGGAAGCGGCGCTCAGGCTTGGCGCCCACCTGGTCAACGACACCAGCGGCCTGGCCGACCCGCGGATCGCCGAGGTGGCGGCCCGCTACGACGCCCCGCTGGTGGTGATGCACACCCCCCACCCCGACCCCCGCCGGATGATGGCGGCCGCCCGCTACCTCGACATCGTCGCCGAAGTGCGGGCCCAGCTCCTGAAGTGGGCCCGGCGGGCGGAGCGGCTGGGGGTGCCGCAGGTCGTCCTCGACCCCGGCTTCGGCTTCGGCAAGAAGCGGGAGCACAACCTGGCGCTGCTGGCGCGGCTCTCCGAGCTCGCCGGCCTGGGTTACCCGTTGCTGGTGGGCCTGAGCCGCAAGCGCCTGATCGGCGAGCTCACCGGCGTCGAGGCCGCCGACCAAAGGGTCTGCGGCAGCGTCGCCGCCCACCTGGCGGCGGCCGCCCGGGGGGCCCGCATCCTGCGGGTGCACGACGTCGCCGCCCACCGCCAGGCGCTGGCGGTCTTCTGGGAGGTGGAGGTTTGGGACGGATCGTCCTAGAGGGCCTCGAGTTCTACGGCCGCCACGGCGCCCGCCCCGAGGAGAACCGGCTCGGGGCCCGCTTCGTGGTCGACGTGGAGATGGAGGTCGCCTTCGAGGGAAGAGGCGACCGCCTCGAGGCCACCGTCGACTACGCCGCCGTCTACGCCCAGGTGGCGGCGGCGGTGGGGGGACGGCGGTTTTACCTGATCGAGGCGCTCGCGGAGCACATCGCCGAGGTGCTTTTGGAGGAGTTTGCCAACCTCGAGGCCGTCCGGATCCGGGTGCACAAGCCCCACGCCCCCATCCCCGGGGTCTTCCGCGACGTCTACGCCGAGGTGGAGCGCCGCCGTGGCTAGGGCGCTTTTGGCGCTGGGCTCCAACCAGGGCGACCGCGCCGGCTACCTGCTCTCGGGGCTTTCCGCGCTCAGCCGGGCGGACGTCCGGCCCCTTCGCCTTTCCCGCGTCTACGAGACCGACCCCCTGGGCCCGCCGGGCCAGGGGCGCTACCTGAACCAGGTGGCCCTGGTCGAGACCGGCCTCGAGCCCGAGGCGCTCCTTCGGCTCTTGCTCTCGGTGGAAAAGGCTCACGGCCGGGTGCGCGCCGAGCGCTATGGCCCCCGCACCCTGGACCTCGACCTGCTCGACTACGAGGGGCGGGTTCTGGACCTTCCCGGTCTCACCCTGCCCCATCCCCGGATGCACGCGCGGGCCTTCGTGCTGGTGCCCCTGCTCGAGGTCGCCCCCCGCTGGCGGCACCCGGTTTTAGGCCGGACCGCCCGGGAGCTCCTCGCCGGCCTCGAGGCCGGCGGCGTCCGCCCCTACCTCCTCGAGGATCCGGGGCCGGAGCTCCCCCAGTAGATAGAGGCTCCCGGCCACCACCACCAGGGCATCCGGGTGCTCCTTTCGGGCGCGCTCGAGCGCCTCGCTCGGGTCGAGGGCGATCTCGGCGTTTTCAAAAAGGGGAAGGAGGTCCTTGGGCTCGGCGCTCCGCTCGCCCGGGTAGCGGGTGAGGTAGACCGCCTCGAAAAGGCCCCTTAGCGCCCGGGCCATGCCGGCGTGGTCTTTATCGCGACTCGCGGCAAAGACGAGGACCTTTTTTTCGTTGGGGAAGTGGTCGGAAAGGGCGCGCGCGAGCGCCCGTGCGCCCTCGGCGTTATGGGCGCCGTCTAAGAGATAGGGCCCGATCCGCTCCAACCGGCCCGGGTTTTTTACCCGGGAGAGCCCAGCCTGAATCGCCGCCTCGGAGGCGCCCAGGACCTCGGCCGCCCGCACCGCGAGCGCCAGGTTTTCCCCCTGGTGGCGGCCGAGCAGGGGGGCCTCAAAAACCCGCCCGGAAAGCCCAAAGCGAATCCCCGCCCGCCGGGGCAGTACGAACTCGGGGCGAACGGCCTCTAGCGGCGTGCCGATCTCGGCGGCCCGCTCGAAGAGGGCCGAAAGCGCCTCGCCGGTAGCACTCGTGAGCGCCGGCACGCCGGGGCGGAAGATCCCCGCCTTCTCGCCGGCGATCTCGGCGAGGGTCTCGCCCAGGAAGTGGGTGTGGTCGTAGCCGATCGCGGTGACCAGGCTGAGCACGGGATCGGCGGCGTTGGTGGCGTCGA
>JAMOVS010000071.1 GCA_027061845.1 Thermaceae bacterium | reverse complement strand
TCCCGGGCATTGTAGAGCTCCAGCTCACGGCGCTCGAGGTAGAGGCGACCGGGGTTGAGCTGCTGGCTGATCAGCTTCAGGCCTTTCAGCGCCTCCAGGCCACGGGATGCCGCCAGATTGGCGGCCAGGGGGTCCTCGACGATGCTTTTGGTGAGCGAGTAGTGCAGGGGAGTTTTAGCCAGCTGTTTCCGTACCGCGTTCAGCTCGGCCTCGATCTTCGCGAGCTCGGTGGGGATTTCGCCCAGCCGTTTCGAGATGGTGGCCAGCCGGCTTTCCACCTGTTTGAGCTCCACCTGCCAGGCCGAGAGCATGTTGGTTTTCTGGAAGTCCTCCCAGTCTTTTTGCGCCTTACGAAAGGCCCGTTCGGCACTCGGGAGCTGTTGCGAGATGGCCTCGAGGTTGGCGTCCAGCTGTCCCGTGGTTAGCTTGTCGAGCGTTCGAACGGAGGTTTCCGCCCACTGGTTGGCGATCTTGGCGGCGAGGTTGGGCGAGGGGGCGATGCTTTGAAGTTTAGCGGTGAGCACCGTGCCCTTTTGCACCTTCTTGGTGACCACCTTGATTCTCATCGAGTCGCGCAGGACGTTCGCGAGCTCCTCGGTGGTCAGGTCCCGCCACTTGGCAGGCAGGTCTTCTGCGTCCTGGACGCCTTGGGCGGTCTTAATCAGAATCTCCCGGGATTCCAAGAGGGTGTTCAAGGTATCGGGCGTCAGGATGTTGGCCGGGCGGAGCTCGATTTTGCTTTCCAGCCGGGCTTTGATCTCCAGGGGGTTGACCCCGAGAATGGCGTAACTCTCGTACTGGGGCTTTGCCAGGATGAAGGCGTAGACCGCGCCCAGAAGCGTGGCCCCGAGGAAGACCCCCAGGATTAAGGCGCGCTTTCGCCTTAGGATCTCCACCAGATCGCGCAGGGTGAGTTCGTCTTCCATCGCCTCCCCATCTTAAAAGGGTTGCAAGGGTCTATCGTGCTTCGGCGGGAGCCTCGCGCCAGGCCGCGGGCACGTAGAGGCAGCGGGTCTCCGACTCGAAGGGGTCGCCGGTCTCGGCCCAGGCGCGGGCGCGGCTGCCCCAGCAGACGTCGCCGAACTCGCAGACCCGGCACTTGCCCTTGAGGTTCGAGCGGTCGCGGAGTTTTTTGAAGAGCTCCGAGTTCTGGTAGATCTCGAGCAGCGGCTTTTCCTTGATGTTCCCGGCCGAGAGCGCCAGGAAGCCGGAGGGGTAGACCTCGCCGGTGGCCGAGACGAAGACGAAGCCGTAGCCGTCGTGCATGTGGACGCCGCGCTTGTTTTGCACCAGGGCGTGGTCGATCTCCTGGCTCTTGGCCCTTTGCTGGATCACCACCCGGCGGAAGTGGGGGGCCTCGGTGGTGCGGATGTGGAGCTTATGGGACTTCGAGACCCGGTAGAGCCAGATCAAGACGTCCTCGTATTCTTCGGGAGAAAGCTGCTCTAAGAGCGCCCCCCGGCCCACCGGCACCAGGAAGAAGACCTCCCAGGCGGAGATCCCGAGGTCGCGGCCGAGGTCGGCGATCTTCGGGAGCTCGGGGCGGGTGGTCTTGGTGACGGTGGTGTTGATCTGGGTGGGAAGCCCGATGGACTTCGCGTAGCGGAGCGCGTCCACCGCCAGCTCGAAGGTGCCGGGGACGCCGCGGAAGGTGTCGTGGGTCTCGGGGGAGGCGCCGTCCAAGCTCACCGCCATGGCGTGGACGTCGAGCTCTTTAAAGCGGTCGATCACCTCGTGGGTAAGAAGCGGGGTCACCGCCGGGGTGATCCCCACCTTGATGCCGAGCTCTCTAGCTTTTTCTAGGACGTCCCAAAGGTCGTGGCGCTTCAGGGGGTCGCCGCCGGTGGGCAGGAGGATGGGCTTGGGGCGGTAGGTGGCGAGCTCCTCGAGAAGGCGCATCGCGTCCTCGGTGGAGAGCTCGCCGGGGAGGGGGTCGGGCTCGGCGCTGGCCCGGCAGTGCTTGCAGGCGAGGTCGCAGGCGTGGGTCATCTCCCAGGCCACGAGAAAGGGATACCGGTCGAAGTCGGGTCGCATGGAGCGAAGTTTACCGCTGGGGTTTTGGGGTTTTCTGAGAGCTAGCCGAGAGCTTGGTAGAGGAGGGCGAGCACCACCGCCCAGGTGAAGCTGGCGAAGGTGCCCAGGAGGTAGTACTCGACTTCTTCGCGTTCGGAAAAACGGGCGATGGCCTTTCCGGCGAAGACGAAGCCCACGCCCGAGGGGTTACCGGAGAGTATGAGGGCAAGGACCAGGGTGCGTTCCAGGTAACCGATCCAGCGACCGGCGGCCAGAAGGCCGGGCTTAGGTCGTGCGGATGGCACCTGTGCGAGCACCCATTGAACGAAGAGGCTGCCCCCGGGCACAACGATGAGCCATAACAAGGCGATACCCAAAAGCTTCATTTCTCCTCCTCGAGCCCTTTCGCGAGCATCGAGAGCGCCGCGAGCACGGCCCGCACCCCGCGGGTGGCAAACTGCTTGTGCACCGCCTGGTAGCTTATTCCCTCCGCCCGGGCCACCGCCTTGAGGTCGCCGGTATCCAGGTACGTGAGAACTCGCCGCCAGACCTCCGGGGGCCAGCGGGAGACGACGTAGTCCAGGAGCGAAAACACCGCGTTGGC
>JAMOVS010000070.1 GCA_027061845.1 Thermaceae bacterium | reverse complement strand
GCCGGCCCGGAGGTACGGAGACCTGAGCCGGATCGTTTTCGGGCCTTGGAGCTCGCCGACGAGCACGAGCCCTCGCTCGTAAAAGCGCACGTAGACCCCGTCTTGAATCTCGTAGTCCTCGCCCAAGGGCCGGCCGAGGTCCGCTTGGTAGACCGGCAGCCGCTCCAGGCGCCGGTCAAAGGGCACCTCGGTGTAGCCCGTGTGCCCCCGGAGCTTGGGCACGGCGTAGCCGAAAAGGATCGCGTTTTTGGGCATCGCGGCGCGGTAGGTGCCGTCGCCCACGGGTAAAAAGCGCGGGGCGGCGTAGTTCATGTAGACGAAGCCTTCGAACCCGGGTCCCCCGTACTTGCGCCCAAGCTCATCAAGTTTCCTTAACCACTCGAGGGTATCCCGGAGCCGTCCCCGGCGGAAGTCCGTGCTCACCGGGTAGTAGAGTGTCTCCGGAACCTTGACCTCTCCCCTTCCCACCACCTTGAGCCGCTTCTCCAGGTACGCCTCGCCGACGGCGAAGCTCTCGGTCATGTCGAGGTCGACGTAAGGCAGCACGTTTTCCGGGTTGCGGAAGCCCTGGTTGCTGACCACGATTCCCGGGCCTTTTCCTTTGAGCTCGGCGTAAAAGCGGCCCACCGCGTCCAGGTAGCGGTCCTCGGGGTGGCGCTCTTTAAAGGTCTCGGCCAGGGGCTGGTATTCGGGCTTCTCGATGAAGACGCCCGGGGCCCAGTCGAAGAAGATCCCGTCCCAGTCGCCTTTGGAGACCGCTTCGAAGAGGTGGTTGACCTTGGCGGCGGTGACCCGGACATTCCCGTAGTCGAAGTAGTAGTCCTGGCACCAGGCGTAGCCCATCGCCTGGCAGTGGGGGAAGGGGCCCTCGGGGTTCAGGCTCGCCCAGGAGCGGTTTTCAAAGAGCCAGGCGGCCGGCGGAACGTCTTCCCCCTCCGGCTCGTGGTAGGCGGCGGGCATCCAGTCGTAGCCGAGGAGCAAGACGCCCCGCTCTTTGAGGGCGCGGTAGGCGGCCTGGGGCGGCGCCCAGAGGTCCCCCGCCTCCACCCGGGAAAACCCGGAGAGCCAAAGGATCTCTTCGGGGTCCGCGTCCCCGGTGGCGGTGGCGTAGGCGCCGGGGGCAGTGGGGTAGCTCTGGGGAACCTCGGCGCCACAGCCCGCGAGCAGAAGGAGCAAAAGCAGGGCCAGAAGGCGCACGCCCCAGTCTACGTCTTCCCCGCTAGAATGCCCTTGTGCTGGTCCCCTTGGGCAACTGGGCCGACCCCAAAAAGCGCAGGCTCATGGCGGTGGAGGCCGCCACCAGCCGCGACGAGGAAAGACTCCTCGAGCTGCTCGAGGTCTACCTCTTCACCAAGGGGCGCAAGAAGTCGGCGACCAGCCCCGAGACCCTGAAGACCTACCGGGTCGGGGTACGGGACTTTCTGGCCTGGGCCTGGCCGCCGGGCGCGCCCGGGCCCAAGGTGCCGATTTTGAAGGCGACCTCCGACGACCTCGACCGCTGGGTCTCGGAGCTTTTGACCCTGGGCGGCCACCTCGACGAGAACGCCGGTCCCCTGGCCCCGGCCACGGTGCAGACCTACCTCTCGGGCGTGCGCGCCTTTTACCGGGCGCTCGCCTGGGCGGGTGCGGCGGAATTTCCCGAGGACGTGCACGCCCCCTCGGACCCCACCCCCCGGGAGGAGCGCCGGCCGGCCCTCCCCTTTTCGCTTTACCGGGAGCTGCTCGCGCACCTCGAGGGCGAGGAGGTGGAGAAGGTGCGCGACCGGGCGCTGGTGCGGGTGATGGGCGAGGCCGGGCTCCGGATCGGCGAGGCGGTGGCGCTCGACGTCAGCGACTACGACCCCGCCGAGCGCACCTTGGTGGTGCGCCGGGGCAAGGGCGGGAAAAGACGCACGGTGCCGATCTCCCGCGGGGTCGCGGCCGACCTGGAGCGCTGGCTCTGGATCCGGGAAGGCCTTGCGAGGCCGGCCGAGACCGCGATCTTCGTCAACGTCAAGGGCCCTCGCGGCAAGGGGGCGCGCACCAGCGCCGACATGGTGCGGAGAAGGCTGAACCGCTACTACGCCGAGCTCGGCTTCCCCCGCCGCTACCGCGGCGCCCACCTGCTCCGCCACAC
Organism: Thermaceae bacterium; assembly: GCA_027061845.1. Classification (GTDB taxonomy): domain Bacteria; phylum Deinococcota; class Deinococci; order Deinococcales; family Marinithermaceae; genus WFXV01. The sequence continues at coordinate 8,212 of JAMOVS010000070.1, read as the reverse complement.
CGCCGGCACCCGTTTTTACAAGGCCTCCGGCGACCTGCACCTGACCGCCCGGCTGCTGGGGCACCAAAACGTCAACACCAGCGCGATCTACGCCAAGATGGACCTCGGCGACCTGCGGGCGCTGGTGGACCGCTTAGACGAAGAAGAAGGCAAAGGCTAAGAGGGCGTAGACGGCGAGCAGGAGCACCCCCTCGAACCAGTTCGACTTGCCGTCCCGGAGGACGCTGTTCGCGATCAGCACGGTGGCGGCGAGGGCGGCGAGCTCCAGGGGGTTTTGAAAGACCAGGTCCATGGGCCGGCCCAGAAGCCGGCTCAGGAAGACCAGCACCGGGGCCACCACCAGCGCGATCTGCAGGCTGGAACCGACGGCGACCTGGACCGCCAGGTCCATCTTGTTCCGGACCGCGAAGCGGAGCGCCGCCAGGTACTCGGCGGCGTTGCCGATCAAGGGGATCAGGATCACGCCGACGAAGAACTCGCTGATGCCCAGGTGGTGGGTGGCGGTCTCCAGGTTTCCCGCCAGCAGCTCGGCCATCCAGGCCACCCCCAGAGTGGCGGCGAGCAGCAGGGCCACGCTTTGGGGCACGCTCCAGCGGGGGGCGTGGCCGGCTTCCCCGCCTTTGCCCGCGATCAGGTCGCGGTGGGTGACCAGGGAGAACCAGAGGTTGGCGGCGTAGGCAAGGAGCAGCACCGCCGCCACCGCCAGGCTGTAACGCACGTCGGGAAGGCGGGGGTCGGCGCTGTAGTAGCTCCGCTCGGCGAGGTCGAAGAGGCTGGGCAGGGTGAGGGCGATCAGGGTCAGCGTCAGGAGCGAGGCCAGGACCCCGGCGGACTCCCGGTTGAAGCGCTGCTCGTGGTAGCGGAGGCCGCCCGCCAGGGTGGCGATCCCGAGGGCGAAGAGCAGGTTCACCAGGATCGAGCCGGTGATCGAGGCCTTGACCACCTCGATCTTGCCGGCGAGCAGCACCATGCCGGCCAGGATCAACTCGGCGGCGTTGCCGAAGGTGGCGTTCAAGAGCCCGCCCACGGTGCTGCCGGCGCGGGCGGCGAGCGCCTCGGTAGCCTCCCCCATCAGTCCGGCGAGCGGCAGGATGGCGAGCGCCGCGAAGGCGAAGACCCAGACCGGGCCCAGGCCCAGGTGCTCGGCCAGGATCGCGGCCGGGACGAAGAGCAAAAGCAGCCAGCGCATCACGAGGGAAATCCTAACCCTCCCCGCCCCGGCGCAGGGTGTAGACCCGGCTCACGCCGTCGGTCTGGGTCACCCCGAGCACCGCGTCGGCGGCCTCCAGGCTGCGCTTTTGGTGGGTGACCAGCAGCACCTGCCGGCCCTTCTTGAACTCCTCGAGGAAGCGGACGAAGCGGGTCAGGTTGGCCTCGTCGAGGGCGGCGTCGACCTCGTCGAGCACGGCGATGGGCAGGCCCCCTTCCCGGACCTCGGCGAGGGCGAAGAGGAGGGCGAGCGCCCCCATCGTCTTCTCGCCGGTGGAGAAGAGCGAGAGCGCCCGCACCCGCTTCCCGGCCGGCGCCAGCTCGAGGTACAGGCCGTTCCCCTCCCGTCGTACCCTCCCGGTGCCCCCGAGGAGGCCCCGGACGTAGCCGTCGAAGGCCTCGGCGAGCCGGGCCTCGGCGGCCTTGAGGCGCCCCTCGTACTCGGCTTTGAGCTCCCCGACGAACTCGCGAACGCGCCTCGCCGCTTCCTCGGCGTCGGCGAGGGAGGTTTCGAGGGTATCGAGCTCCGCCCGCTTGGCCTCGAGCTCCACCTCGGCCCGGAAGTTCACCGGCCCGAGCTCCAGGATCTCCCGCTCCACCGCCCGGAGCCGGCGGAGCCCCCCGGGTTTCGCCGGTCCCGGCGGCAGCTCCTCGAGCTGGCGCCGGGTGGCCTCGATCTGGGCCTCCTTCTTGGCGGCCTCGATGCGGGCGGCCTCGGCCTCGGCCAGGAGGCGCTCGCGCTGGCCGCGGACCTTGGCGGCATCGGAGAGCCGGCGCTCGCGGGCGCGGGCGAGCTCGCGGACCGCCTCCCGCGAGAGGGCGAGCAGGCGGGCGAGGGCCCCGGTCCGGCGCCTTTGCTCCTCGAGCGCCCGCAGCGTCTCGGCCTTTTTTTCCTCGAGTTCCGCGAGCGCTTTCCGGGCGGCTTCGAGCTCCTGGTCGAGCTCGGGGAGCCGGGCGCTTGCCTCGCGGTAGCGGACCCAGGCCTGGGCCAGGGCGAGGGCCCTTTGCAGCGTCTCGATCTCGGCCTCGAGCGCTTGCGTCGGCCCCGGATCGGGCTCGGGGACGGGGCGGGGGGCTTGGGGCGGGGTGGGCTCGGGCTCGGCGAGGGCCCGGTGCAGAAAACGCAGTTCCTCGAAGAGTGCGCGGACCCGCTTTTCCAGGGGAGCGGGGTCTTCCTCTTTTTTCAAAAGCGCTTCCAGGTCGGCCTCGATCTCGGCGAGGGCGCTTTGCTTTTGGGAGCGTTCCTCCTCTAGAGTGATCAGCCTCGCCGGCGCAGCGAGGGCCCCGTGCCGGCGGGCCCGGCCGCCGCTCACCGCGCCGCTCGGTTCCATGAGCTCACCGGCGCGGGTGACGATCCGCCGGGGCGCGGCCTTGAAGCAGTCCAGGGCGGCCTCCAGGTCGCGGGCGAGCAGGGTCTCCCCCACGATCGTGCGGGTCAGGCGGTCTTCCCCGGGAATCTTGACCCAGTCCCTGAGCCGGCCCTCGACCCCGGGGCAGCGGGGCGTTTCGCGTTCTTTGGGCGGCTGGGCCAGGGTCTTCGCCAGCAGGGTGGCGCGGTAGCCCCGCTTTTTGAGCCAGGCGACGGCGTTTTTCAGCGCGGCCTCGTCCTCGACCACGATCCAAGAAAGCCGCCCGCCGAGCGCGGCCTCGGCGGCCTCTTTTAGCTCGGGGGGAAAGGAAAGCAGCCCGGCCACCGAGCCGAGCACGCCGGGGAGCCGGGCCGCGAGCAGGGCCCGGGGTCCCTCGGCCAGCCCCTCGCCTTCCTCGATGGTCCGGGCGAGGCGTTCCTTTTCCGCCTGGAGGGCCCGGAGCTCGGCGAGCAGGCGGCCTCGTTCCTTTTCGAGGGCGGTCTTTCGTTTTGAAAGCTCGCGTTGCGCCGCTTTCTTTTCGAGGTAGGCGGGCAGCACCTCCGCGAGCTCGGCCTCCAGCCGCCAGAGCCTTTGGGCGTCGTTTTTTCTTTTTTCCTGCCAGCGCCGGTAGGCCTCGAGGGCGGCCTGGTAGCGGGCCCTTTCCTCCAGGTAGCGGCGCCAGGCGGCCTCCCGGGCCTTAAGCGCGCGGCGGGCTTCCTCCAGCGCCCGCCGGACCTCGGCGAGCCGGCTGGCGAGCGCTTCGGGGCTGGCCTCGGGCGCCGGTTCGGCGGGGGGCTCGGGCACCGACTCGACCGCCCGGGTGAGCTCCGCCACCCGTTTTTCGAAAAGCGCCGCTTGCTGCTCGAGCAGCCGGAGTTTTTCCTCCTCCGCTCGCAAGGAGGCGGAAAGCGCCGCCTGCAGCTCGGCGAGCCGGCCCTCCTCGGCGCGGACCGCCTCGAAGCGCCGGGCCAGGTAGGCGGCCTCGGTTTCGAAGGTCGCGGCCTCTTCCTTGAGCTTTTCCGCCCGGGTCTCGGCTTGTCGGGCGGCCTCGAGGGCGCGGGCGCGTTCCTCCTCGGCGGTCTGCAACCGCTCCAGCAGCGCGCCACGGCGCAGGGCGAGCCGCTCGGCCTCGAGCTCACGGGCGCGCCGGGCGGCGCGGGCCGCCTCCTCGAGCCGGTGCACCTCGGTTTTGAGTGCCTCGACCTTGGAAAGCTCCTCCAGGAGGCGCTCTTCCGCCTGGGCCAGCTTGACCTCGGCCTCGCGGATCCGGGCCTCGACCTCGGAGAGCCCGGCGGCCTCCACCAGGTGGGCGAGCAAGCGCTCGGGCGGGGCCTCGAGCACCCCCGCCACCTGCCCCTGCCCGATGATCGCAGTGCCGCTGGGGCCCAGCCCGGTGCCGGCGAGGGCCAGGGCGATCTCCTTCAGGGTCGCCCGCTTGCCGTTGAGGCGGACCTCCTGCCGCCCGTCGGGGTAAAGCCTCCGGAGCAGGGCGAGCCGACGTTCGCCGTCGAAGGCGAGCTGAACCTCGGCGAACCCGGCCGGTCGGCGACCTCGGCCCCCCTGGAAGACCAGGTCCTTGGGCGTGGGGGCCCGGAGCCGGTGGGTGCGCGACCCCACCGCGAAGCGGATCGCTTCCACCAGGTTCGACTTTCCGGCGCCGTTCGGCCCCACCACCGCGGTGACCCCGGGAAAGAGCGGCACCGCGGTGCGGTCGGCGAAGGACTTGAAGCCGTGAAGAACGATCTCCTCAATCCGCATGACGCGATCGGTAGCGTTCCATCGCCTTCTTCGATTCGGGAACGGGAAAGCGCTCCTCGAGCTCCTTCGCCTTCCTTGAAAGGGCCGGCTCCAGCTCGACGCCGGTCTGGTTCGCGAGCTTGAAGAAGAGCAGGAGAAAATCCGCCATCTCCTCGGCCAGGCGGGAGGCCCCCTCCTTGTAGGCGGCGGTTTTCAAGAGCTCCCGGGCGATCTCGCCGAACTCCTCCATCAAATGGAGGGCGGTGTGTTCCGGGGCCACCTCCTGCCAGCCGCGGGCCTCATCGAAGGCGGCCACCCAGTCTTGCCAGTCGGAAATCGTCATTTCGCCCTCCGAATCGGATCCAAGAGGGAGAGGTGAATGAGCGCCATCGCCGGTTTTCCGTCCAGGAGGAAGCGCACCTCCTCGGCGTCCGAGTTGGCCAGCGCGGTGTTGGCCAGGCCGTAGAGCAAAAAGCTCTCGCCGCGCACGCCGTAACCGAGCTCACGATAGGAGGCGGGTAGGTCGAGGACGACCACCCGGCCGCTTTGAAACACGGCGGGCGGCGGGCTGCCGGGAGGCAGGAGCGGCACCGCCCCGGCCACGTCCGGCCCCTTGACCAGCTCGACGATCGCCCGCTTGAGCGCCGACTCGAAGGGCTTGAGTTCGACCCGCCGGCGTTCCAGGGTGAACCCCTTCTCGCCGGCGAAGTAGAGCTTGAGCTCGACCTGCCGCGGCCGTTCCTCGGGGGTGACCACCTGGGCGGGCGGGTTGACCACCCGGGTGGGGGGAACGCGGCCGGCGTAGAAGAAGGCCCAGAGCCCGAGCACGAAGAGCAATCCGCCGAGGACGTTCCAAGGCGTCAAGTACCGTTTCAAGGCCGACCTCCCAGATAGGCGACCACGCCGCTTTCGATCGCCGCCGCCAGGGTTTCGGGATCGCCCCGGGGAAGCTCGATCATCGCCGCCGCCTTGGGGGCCCAGGCGAGCAGGGCGATCTCGGCGCTACCCCGGCCGATTCCCAGGGCCCGGGCGAGGTCCCCGGCGAGCTTGGCCGAGGCCTCGGCGGGGGCGAGCGAGCGGGAGAGCGCCCGGGGCGCCCCGCCCAGGAGCAGCGCCTCGCGCCCCCGGACCACGAACTCGAGCGCCAGCGCCCGCCCCCGGGGGCGGTAGGTGTAGACCGCGCCGTTCCCCCGGTCGGAGAGCACCAGGAAGACGTCGGCCCGGGTGCCCGCCTCCGCCCGGGCGGCGGGGCTGGGGCCGCCGCCGAGCTTCGCCTGGTACCCCCGGGCCCGGAGCCGGGCCACCACCGCCTTGGCCACCCGCTGGCTCAACGGGCCCCCGCCGCCGTCCACCACCACCCGGGGGCGCCGGGTTTCCGGCGGCATCGGGCCGATCCAGAAGGTCACCCCCCGGGGTACCGGCGCGTAGCGTAGCGGCGCCGTCTCGGCCCCGAGCAGCGTGAGCTCCAGTCCCAGCGGGTCGGGGCGCAGCTCCAGCCCGAAGAGGGTTTCCCCGACCAGCGGGATGAAGGCCTCCCCGGCCTCGGCCCCCAGCACCAGGAACCGCCCGGGGGCCCGCTGGATCAGGTTGACGTCGCGGCTGAAGCGAAGGAAGAGCTGCTCCTGCCCCGGTCCCCGCACCAGGTAGTGGTCCGCGAGCCGGGCGGCGGGCAGGGTGACCCAGAGCGAGGCGGCGTTGCCGGTGTAGCCGGCGCCTAGGGCTTCGGCGACCCGCTTGACCGGCACCAAGACCTCCCCCTTCTCGCGGTAGGCGAGCGGGTCGCGGGGTCGGGCCAGCGCCGCCCGCGGGGAGGACAGCACCGGTAGGCGGAGGGACCGCGCCCCCAGGCTGAGGTAGACGTCGGCCGCGTTCGCGTAGTAGCCAAGCCCCAGGGCCTTGGCCAGGGGTTTGGCGGCGGTGTAGGAAACGCCCCGGCCCAGGGGGTAGTGGGCCTCGAGCTGGTGGCCGCCGGCAAAGAGCGGCTTGGCCTCCTGGGCGAGCGCCGCTCCCAGGAGCAGGGTGACCGCGATCAGTCGCCGTACCACGTAGCGAGCTCCCTCTCGATCGCCCGGCGCTTGTCGACTTCCTTCTTCTCGTACTTCTTGCGGCCCCGGGCCAGGCCCAAGAGCACCTTGGCGTAGCCGCGGTCGTTGAAATAGATCTTGAGCGGCACCAAGGTCAGCCCCCGCTGCTCGATCTTGCCCCGGAGCCGGTTGAGCTCCTGGCGGTGAAGCAGAAGCTTGCGGCGCCGCCGGGGGTCGTGGTTGCTGTAGGAGCCCTTCTCGTAGGGGGCGATGTAGAAGTTCTCCAGCCAGAGCTCGTCGCCGACGAAGCGGGCAAACGAACCGGTGAAGTCCACCTTGCCCTCGCGCAGGGACTTGACCTCGGTCCCCTTGAGCGCGATGCCGGCCTCGATCGTCTCGATGATCTCGTAGTCCCGCCGGGCTCGGCGGTTTTCCATGACCACGCTCCTATCTTAAAGCGCGTATACTTTGAATCCGGTGAAGAACGCCGAGTACTACCTGGCCCCGGCCCTCCTCGGGCTTGGGGTGCTGGCCTTCTTGGCCGCCGAAGCCCACGCCCTCGCCATCGGACAAGCGATCACCGCTCCGCTCGCCTACCTGCTCGCGCTGGCGGCCGCCTTGGTGGGCGGCTACGCCCTGTTCCGCCTGGGACGGTCGGCACTTTTCGCCTTCGCGCTTTCCCTGCTCGGCCTGTTGTGGTTGCGGCACCCGCTTTGGGCGCTCTTGCCGGCGCTTTCGGGCTTCGTGCTCTACCTCGCCCTCCGCCACCGCCTGCCCGAGCGGGCCCAGGCGGCCTTTTGGGGCTGGGCCTTCGTCTGGCCCAGTTTGGGGCTGGTCCTCGTTTGGCACGTCTTCCCGAGCTTTTTCGCCTTCTACATCAGCCTCTTCGACCGGGTCAGCTTCATTGCGAAAAGCCGCTTTGTGGGGCTTTTGAACTACCAGATTCTGATGAAGGACCCGCTTTTCTGGAAGGCGCTTTCCAATACCTTCTGGTACGTCGTCTTTACCGTGCCCACGGGGATCGTGCTCGGCGTCCTGGTCGCGGTCCTTCTCAACGAGCGGGTACGCTTTCTCGGCTTCTTTCGCACCGTCTACTTCCTCCCCTACATCACCGCTCTCACCGCCGCGGCGGCGGTCTGGATGTGGATCTACCACCCCGAGTTCGGCTTTCTGAACTGGCTGCTCGGCACCCCGGGCTTCGACTGGCTGCACACCCCGGACGGCGTCTTCGCCCTCGCGCTGAAACCCTTTGGCATCGAGCTCAAGGGCTTTTTCGCCGGACCCAGCGTGGCCTTCGTCGCCATCATGGTGATGAGCGTCTGGCACCTGCTCGGCTACAACGTGGTGATCTTGCTCGCCGGACTGCAGTCGATCCCCCGTCAGTACTACGAGGCGGCGATGATCGACGGCGCCACCTGGTGGCAGCTCCAGCGCTACATCACCTGGCCGCTGCTCTCCCCCACCACCTTCTTCCTCGCCATCATCGGGCTGATCGGCGCCTTCCAGGTCTTCACCCAGGTCTACGTCATGACCCCGACCGGCGGCGTCTTGAACGACACCCTGACGCTGGCCATGTACCTCTACAACAAGGGCTTCCGCGATTCCGACTTCTCCTACGCCTCGGCGATCGCGGTAGTGGTCTTCTTCATCATCCTGGCGCTGACGCTCCTGCAAAAGCGCGTCCTGGAAAAGCGGGTGACCTATGGCGAGTAAGCTCCGCTACCTCACCGGCCGGGTGTTGATCTACGCCGTGCTGCTCGCGGGCGCGGTGGTGATGGCCTTCCCCTTTTACTGGATGCTCGCGACCAGCGTCAAAAGCCCCCAGGAGGCGCAGCAGGCGGCGCCGGTCTGGGTGCCGGAGCGGCTCAAGCCCAAGAACTGGAGGGCGGCGGC
>JAMOVS010000069.1 GCA_027061845.1 Thermaceae bacterium | reverse complement strand
AAAAGCTTAAAGACGTGGACTGGGTCGTCGAGGCGATCATCGAAAAGCCCGGTCCCAAGCAGGAGCTCTTCGCCCGGCTGGAGAAGATCCTGAAGCCGGGCGCGATCGTTTCCTCGAACACCTCGGGGATTCCCATGAAGGTGCTCACCGAGGGGCGGAGCGAGGAGTTTAAAAAGCGTTTTTTAGGCACCCACTTCTTCAACCCGCCCCGCTACCTGCACCTTCTGGAGATCATCCCGGGTGAGCTGACGGATCCCGAGGTGGTCAGGGCGATGGAGTCCTTCGCCGACCGCGTCCTCGGCAAGGGCGTGGTGCGGGCGAAGGACGTCCCCGGCTTCATCGCAAACCGCCTCGGCGTCTACGGCATGGTCCAGGCGGTGCGGCTGATGGAGGAGTTCGGGCTTTCCATCGAGGAGGTGGACACCCTCCTTGGCCCCCTCACCGGCCGGCCGAAGAGCGCGATCTTCCGCACCGCCGACCTCACCGGCCTCGACGTGCTGCTCTTTGTCGCCGGCGAGCTGGCCGAGGCCACCGGCGAGGACTTCGCCCTGCCCGAGTGGGTGAAGAAGCTCGTCGAGATGGGCCGGCTCGGCGAGAAGACGAAGGCCGGTTTTTACAAGAAAGAGGGCAAGGAGATCTACGCCATCGACCCCAAGACCCTCGAGTACCGCCCGCGCGTAAAGCCCAAGATTCCGGGGTTTTCCGAGATCAAGGACCTGCCGCTCGCCGAGCGGTTAAAGAAGGTCCTCGAGCTCCCCGAGCCCTACGGCCCCTTCATGCGGAAGTTCTTCGCCCTCACCAGCCACTACGCCCTGGAAAAGGCCCCCGAGATCGCCTACGACCTGGTGAGCGTCGACCGGGCGATGCGCTGGGGCTTTGGCTTCGAGATGGGGCCCTTCGAGCAGATGGACGCGGTGGGGCTCGATCGCGTGAAGGCGCTTTTCGAGGAGTTCGGGCTCAGCACCCCGGAGCTTCTCGAAAAGGCCGACGGGAGCTTTTACAAGAAAGAAGGCGGCAAGAAGCTCTTCCTCACCTTCAAGGGCGGCTACGCCCCGGTGCCGCCGGTTCCCGGCCAGATCGTCCTCGCCGAGCTTCACGAAGAGGGCCGCGTGGTCAAGGAGAACAAGGAAGCGGCCCTTTTGGACCTCGGCGACGGCGTCCTTTTGCTTGAGTTCCGCGGCAAGATGAACGCGATCGGCGAGGGCGTCCTCTCGCTCACCGACTGGGCCCTTAAATACATCGAGAAGGAAGGCCTCGTGGGCCTGGTCGTGGGCAACGACGACCCCCGCACCTTCTCGGCCGGCGCCAACCTGGGGCTCATCGCCATGCTCATCCAGGAGGGCGACTGGGACGAGCTCGATCTCGCCGTGCGCACCTTCCAGCGGGCCACGATGGGGCTCCGCTACGCCCCCTTCCCGGTGGTGGTGGCGCCCGCCGGGCTCACTCTGGGCGGCGGCGCCGAGTACACCCTGCACGCCGACCAGGTGGTGGCCCACGCCGAGCTTTACATGGGGCTCGTCGAGGTGGGCGTGGGGCTGATCCCCGCCGGCGGCGGCACCAAGGAGCTCCTCTTCCGCTTCACCGAGGACCTCGCCCCCTACGACGAGGCCGATCCCTTTGCCGCCGTGCGCCGCGCCTTCGAGACGATCGCCATGGCCAAGACCTCGACCAGCGCGCTGGAGGCGAAAAAGCTCGGATACTTGCGCCCGAACGACGAGATCGTCATGAACCGCGACCGGCTGATCGGCCGGGCGAAGGCGGCGGTCCTCCACCTCGCCGAGAACTACGTGCCCCCGGTGCGGGGCTATCGCCGCATTCGGGTGCTCGGCAAGGAGGCCTTTGGCAACCTCAAGTACGCGATCTGGCAGTTCAGGGAGGCGGGGCAGATCACCGACCACGAGGTCAAGATCGCGCGGGAACTCGCCTACGTCCTCTCGGGCGGCGACGGGCCGCCGCGCGAGGTGAGCGAGGACGAGATCTTGGACCTCGAACGCGAGGCCTTCTTGAAGCTCGCCGGAACCAAGAAGACCCTCGAGCGGGTGCTTGCCGTCCTTAAGACCGGCAAGCCGATTCGGAACTAGGAGGCAGGTATGCGCGAAGCCGTCATCGTAAGCGCGGTCCGGAGCCCCGTGGCTCGGGGCAAGAAGAACGGGGCGCTCGCCACCGTCCACCCGGTGGACCTCTCCGCCGAGGTGATGCGGGCGGCGCTCGGCCGGGTGGAGCTCGACCCCAAGGAGCTGGACGACGTCCTCTGGGGCTGCGCCATGCCCGAGGCCTCCCAGGGGCTCAACATCGCCCGGCTCGCCCTGCTTCGGGCGGGGTTTCCGGTCGAGGTCCCGGGGGCCACGATCAACCGCTTTTGCTCCTCCGGCCTTCAGACCATCGCCATGGCCGCCCAGGCGGTGATGACCGGGATGGCCGACGCGGTGCTCGCCGGCGGGGTGGAGATGATGAGCCAGGTGCCGATGAGCGGTTACCACTACCGGCTCCACCCCGACCTCACCCCGGACACCTGGAGCCCGGACACCTACTCCGCCTACATCGGCATGGGCTACACCGCCGAGCGGGTCGCCGAGCGCTTTGGCATCTCCCGCGAGGACCAGGACAAGTGGGCGCTCCGCAGCCA
>JAMOVS010000068.1 GCA_027061845.1 Thermaceae bacterium | reverse complement strand
CCGAGCTCGCGGGCGAGCTGGTAGATCCTAACCTTGGCCATCTTCCCCTCCTAGGCGTGCTCTCAGCATCCGGGAAAGCTCGCCGGCTCGGGCACCGGCAAAGCGCCGGAGCTTCTTCTCCTCCCAGCACGCGGGGTTGTCGGGGCAGACGTAGGCCCCGCGGCCCGGGAGCTTGCCACTATCGTCGAGGATAAACCCTTCGGGGGTGCGCACGATCCGTAAGAGCTCCCGCTTCGGCCGGCGGCGCCGGCAGACCACGCACATGCGGACGGGTTCGTGCTTCCCCCGGGCCAAGGCCTACTCCTCGCTTCCCTCGGGCTCGTCGACGAAGAGGCTCTCGAACTTGGCCTTGGCCTCCTCGCTGACCTTGACGCCCTCCTCGGCCTCGGCCGCCCGGGCGAGCGCCTCGTCGAGGTCGCCGATCTCCTCGGCCTCGACGAAGTCGATCTCGTAGCCGGTGAGCTTGGAGGCGAGCCGCACGTTCTGACCCCCGCGGCCGATCGCCACCGAGTGCTGGTCCTTGGAGACCCAGACCCGGGCCCGTTTCTCCTCGGGGTCGAGCTCGATGCGGCCGACCGTGGCCGGCGAGAGGGCGTTCCGGATGAACTCCCGCGGGTCCGCGCTCCAGGGCACGATGTCGATCTTCTCCCGGCCCAGCTCGGCCGAGACCGCCTGGATGCGCTGGCCCTTGTGGCCGATGCAGGCGCCGATGGGGTCGACGTTGGGGTTGTGGCTGGTGACCGCTACCTTGCTCCGGCTGCCGGGCTCGCGGGCGACCGCCTTGATCTCCACCGTGCCCTCGGCGATCTCGGGGACCTCCTGGCGCATCAGGTACTTGAGCAGCTCGGGGTGGGCCCGGGAAACGATCAACGAGGGCCCGCGGGCGCTCTTCTTAACCTCCTTGAGGTAGACCTTGATGCGCTGCCCGGGGTGGTAGCGCTCGGTGGGAATCTGCTCCCGGGGCGGCATCAGGGCCTCGCCGGCGCCGAGGTCGACGTAGACGTTGCGGCGGTTGTCCACCCGGGCCACCTGACCGGTGAGGACCTCGCCCTCCTTGTCCTTGTACTCCTCGTAGATGCGGTTGCGCTCGGCCTCCTTGAGGCGCTGGGTGAGCACGTTCTTGGCCGTCTGCACGGCGATGCGGGAGAACTCCTCGGGCTCCACCGGGAACTCCATCTCCTCGCCGAGCTGGACCTCGGGGTCGTAGCCCCGGGCCTCCTCCAGGCTGATCTCCCGGTCGGGGTTCTCCACCTCCTCCACGACCTTCTTGATCTCGAGGACCTCGATCACCCCGGTGCGGGGGTCCAGGTTGACCTCGACCAGGGGACCCTTGCCCTCCTCGACGTCCTTGTACTTGAACCCCTTCTGGCGCAGGTAGGCCTTGGCCAGGGCCTCCTCGAACGCGGCGATCAGCTCGTCGACGCTGACCCCCCGCTCCAGCGCCACCGTCTCCAACGCGTCCACAAACTCCTTGTTCATCCTTTCACCTCGCTACCTGGGCTCGTCCGGCCACTCCGCCAGCCGGGCCTCGAAGCTCCCGAGTTCCAGCTCTTCCTTCTCCCCCGAGGGCAGGCGAAAGGTCACCGTGCCCTCGCCGACCTCCTCGATGCGGCCGGTGAACTTCCCGCGCTCGGTCTTCACCCGGGCCTTGAGCCCGGAAAACCGCTCGAAGTGCCGGCGGGTGAGAAGCGGCCGGTCGGGCCCCGGCGACTCGACCTCGAGCCGGTAGGACCCGGCGATCGGGTCCACCCGGTCGAGCTCGAGGGAGAGCGCCCGGTTCGCCCGCTCCAGCTCCGAGAGCGTGATCGGGGTCTCGTCGGCGTTCTCGATGCGCACCCGGAGCACGCGGTTCTTGCCGCTGCCCTGGAGCTTGACCTCGAGCACGTCAAAGCCCATGGGAGCCAAGAGCTCCTCCACCAGTTGCCGCAGTTCCTCGTCCTTGGTCATGGCCTTCCACCTAAAAGGGGGTGGGCTGCCACCCACCCCCTCACGGGAGCTACCGTAACTAAGTATACCCCTTTGCCGAATCCGGCACAACCCGAGGATTGCCAGCCAGGACGCAGAAAAATGCAGCCGCCTGCGGAATTTTCGCTTGACATTTCATATGGCCGAAGGGTATCGTGGTTTTGGAACAAACGCTTTCGGGAGGTGAGAGTATGAAGAAAGGCAAGCTGTTCCTTGCGGCGGTCTTGGCCCTTGCGCTCAGCGGCACGGGTCTGGCCGCGAAGGTGTTCATTACCATCGGCTCCGGTTCGATGACCGGCGTCTACTACCCGGTCTCGAGCGGCATCGCCAAGATGATCAACACCTACCTGGCGAAGGAAGGCATCCGCGCCAACGCCCGCTCGACCGGCGGCTCGAAGTACAACGTCAAGGCCATCGACCAGGGCCAGCTGCAGGCCGCCCTGGCCCAGAACGACGTGATCTACTTCGCCTACAACGGCCTCACCGAGACCTTCAAGGACAAGCCCATCAAGTCCATCCGCGGCATCGCCGCCCTCTACCCCGAGTTCATGCACATCCTCGCCCGCCCCGGCTCGGGCATCAAGACCATCTACGACATGAAGGGCAAGAAGGTCTACGTCGGTGACATCGGCTCCGGCGTGGAGGCCACCACCAAGCAGATCTTCG
>JAMOVS010000067.1 GCA_027061845.1 Thermaceae bacterium | reverse complement strand
AGCGGCAGCCGGCCCCCGCCCGGGAGCACCACCTGGACCACGCCGCTCTTGTCGCGGATCAAGGCGAACTGGATGCCGCCGAGGTCGCGCCGCCAGTGCAGCCAGCCCCAGACCTCGACCTCTTCGCCCTCGTGCTTCGGGAGTTCGCTCACCAGTACGCGCATCGCCATCCCCCTTTTGGGCCCGAAAAAACCCCCGGTCCACGGGTGACCGGGGGGAGGCGGGACCTTCCCCCGTCAGGCGTTATTGTTGCGGGCCCAGCGCATCTTGATGCAAGCTTATGCGCCTCGCCCGGGGGTGTCAAGCTACTGGGCGCTTTCCAGGTCGGGGCGGAGCCGCTTGGCCTCGCCGAGGTAGACGTGGCGGATCTGGTCCTGGGGCTTTTCGGTGTTCCAGAGCGCGAGCACCCGGATCACCCGGGGCAGGCTCCCGGGCACCGGCACCTCGCGGGCGGAGAGCAGGGGCACGCGGTTCATCCCCAGCTGGCGGGCGGCCTCGGCGGGAAAGGCGGAGGTGAGGTCCTCGGTGACGGTGAAGATGATGGCGGCGAACTCCTCGAAGCTCTCGATGCCGTTTTGCGCCACGATCGCGCGAAGGAGCTCGCGGGTGGCGGAGTGGATCGCTTCCGGAGTGTCTTCGTCCACCGTGATGGCGCCGCGGATGCCCCGGACCATGGGGCGATTTTGACCCGCGGCCGGGAGCGCACGCAAGCTAGTCCGCCTGTTCCGAGAAGAGCGGCCGGCGTACCAGGCCGTAGCCCAGGGCCGCCGCCAGCAGGGCGACGGGCAGGATGCGGTAGCCGGCGAGCTCGCTGGCGAGGGCGACGGCGGCCAGCGGGGTGCGGGCGCTACCGGCGAGCCAGGCCACGATCCCGGCGAGGGCCATGGCCTCCGGGTTCAGGGGCCAGGGGGTGAGGCGGGCGTAGACCAGCCCGAGGAGTCCCCCGAGGACGAGCGCCGGGGTGAGCGGGGCGCCGTAGCCGCCGAAGCCTAGAAAGACCGCGGTGAGCAGGTAGCGAAGCAGGAAGAGCAATACCAGGAACTCGAGCGAAAGCAGGGGCAGGGCCCCGAGCTCGAGCCAGCCGTAGCCGGCGCCCAGCACCGCGGGGAAGAGGAGGGCGGTCAGGCCGAGCAAAAGCCCCAGCACCAGGTGGCGCTGCCAGTAGCGGAGGCGCTGGCCCTGCCGGAAGAAGAACCCGATGGCCTCGCCCCAGAGGTTGGCCGCCAGGGCGGTCAGGACGACCAGCGGGACCGCCCCCCAGAACTCGGCCGAGCCCAGCGTTCCCGGGGCCAGCTTCAAAAGCGGTCCGTAGCCGAAGAAGCCGCCGTAGACCGCGAACCCGGCGAAGGCGCCGAGCAGGGCGGGGGTGAGCTTTTCGGCCTCGAGGCGAAGGCTTTTGTAGAAGATCTCGATCGCGAGCAGAGCCCCGGCGAGGGGAGCGTGAAAGGCGGCGGCGAAGCCGGCGGCGAGGCCGGCGTGGCCCATGGCGCGGGCCTCCTCCGGGGCGATCTGCATCCCGAGCCGGCGGCCCAGCCAGTCGCCCAGCACGGTCATCGGCCCCTCGCGGCCGAGCGGGCTGCCGGCGGGGAGCTCGGCCAGGCTGCCGAGGACGTAGCGAAGCTGGGGCAGAAGGCGGAGGACCTCGCCCTCGCGAAAGGCGAGGATCAGCCGGGAGAGGCCCCGGTTCGAGCCCAGGAACGAGGCCAGGGCGTAGAGCAGGGGGAAGAGCAGGACGCCGGCCCAGGGCTTGAGTTCGACGAAGGCCTGTCCCAGCCCGCCCTCGCCCGAGGGGCCCGGGGGCAGAAAGCCGAGCACCTGGCCGAGCCAGAAGGCCTCGAGGGCCTTCAAAAGCCAGGCCACCCCGGCGGCCAGGGCCCCCGAGAGCGCCCCGGCGAGGGCGTAGAGGAAGAGCGCCCGGGCCACGCTACCAGCCTACGACGCGGGTAAGGGGGTCGTCCGGGACCAGGGGTTGAGGCGGGAGGCCGAGGGCGCCGCGGCCGCCCAGCACCGCCCACGCGATCGCGTCCTTGGCCGCGAGTCCTTGCGCCAGGAGCAGGCGGACCTCGTCCCAGACGTCGAGGCTCCCGCCGGAGAGGGCGGAGTCGGTGCCCAGCGCCAGCGGGACCCGGTGTTTTTGGTAGAGCGGGTAGGGGGGAAGCCCGGCCTCGAGGTTTTCGTTCGAGCGGGGGCAGCTCACCAGCCGGGCGCCCGATTCGGCGATCGTTCGGACGTCGTTTTCGTCTACTTGAACCCCGTGAATAAGAAGGGGCTTTGCTTCGAGCACCCCGAGCTCGGCCAGGTATTCGGTGGGGGAAAGGCCCACCGGGTGGAGGTCCAGGGGAAGCCCCTTTTTGCGGTGGAACTCGGCGATCGCTCCGGTTCGGTCTTTGAAGTAGGCGGCCTCGGCCGGGCTCTCGGCGGCGTGGATCTGGAGCGGAAGGCCCTCTTCGAGGGCGAGTTCCACCGCCGCCTTCAAGAGGCTCGGGGTGAGGGAGTAGGGGGCGTGGGGGGAAAGGCCGAGGCGCGGCCCGCCCGGGCGTTCGAGCTTTTTGAGCCGCCGGACGGTGGCCCTTACGTTTTCCAGGTACTCCTTCTCAATCTTTGGGGGGAAGAGTCCGAGGACCTCGAGGTAGGCAACCCCTTTAAAG
>JAMOVS010000066.1 GCA_027061845.1 Thermaceae bacterium | reverse complement strand
ACCGGATCCGTGAACTTCGGGCCCGCATGGGCTGGAGCCAGGCCGAGCTCGCCGAACGGCTCGGGGTGAGCCGGCAGACCGTGATCGCGATCGAGAAGGGCCGCTACGACCCCAGCCTGCCGCTCGCCTTCAAGATCGCCCGGGTCTTCGGCGAAACGATCGAGGCGATCTTCCAGCCGGAGGAACGCGATGAAGCCCGCGCCTAAGCCGATCGACACCACCGCCCTGGTCCTGGCGGCGGCCCTCTTGATCGGGCTTATCAAGGGCCCCCACGCCGCCGCCCTCTGGCTCGCCGGGGTCTGGACCCTGTTCGTCGCCCTTTTGGCCCTGCTCGTGGGGGTGGCCGCCAGCCTGGGGGCCCCGCGCGGGGTCAAGGTGGCGATCCGGTTCGGCACCGAGGGCCCCCTTTCTGCCTTCTTCCTCGCCCTTTGGGGGCTGGCCACCGCGCTTGCCTTCGTCTACCTCGCCGGAAAGCTCGGGATGCCGCTCCTTTGGCTGCCGGCGCTCTCGCTTCTGGTAGTGGTGCTGCCCGGGAGCGGCCCGCTGATGCTCGACGAGTTCGTGCAGTCGCTGCTTTCCCGCGGGGCCGCCCTCGCCGGCGGGACGGCGCTTTTTCTCTTGCCGCTTTTCGCCCTTTTCCGACCCGCGGCCCTCGAGGTCGCCCTCGCCACCCTTGCGGTCTACCTCCTGGTCCTCGAGGCCTACGTAGTCGTGCGTTTGCGGGAGTAGCCCCTTCACAGTTAAAATAGCTACGTGGAGCTCGTGAGTGCGAAAGAACTGAAAAACCGTTTGGGCCGCTATTTAAAGCGGGTCAAAAGGGGCGAAACCTTGGTGGTGACTGAACGTGGAAAGCCCATCGCCCGAATCGTCCCGCTAGACCTCGAGCCCGAGGCCAAACTGCAGCTCATGGTCGAACTTGGCCTTTTAGTTCCTCCGGAAGGCGAGCTAGAGCCGATTGAACCCCTGGTCACGCCTAAGCAAAGCATCGCCGATATCCTTATCGCGGACCGCAAGCGTTGACCCTTCTATACCTCGATACCAGCGCCCTGGTTAAGCGTTATCTTAACGAACCCGGTAGCGGGGAAATTCGCCACATCATGCGAAAATACCCCACCCGGGGAAGCCTGGAAATCGCCCGTATCGAGGGTCATTCGGCTTTTGCCAAAGCCGCACGAATGGACGCGATTTCGCTGGAAGAAGCTATACAACTCGCACGAGCTTTCGACCGGGATTGGTTCAGGATTTTCCATTTGCGTGTTAATGACAGCATTGTTGAGCTTGCCAGTAGGGCGGCATGGGACCATGGACTAAGGGCTTACGACGCCGCCCACCTGGGCGCGGCTCTCTATTGGAAGGAAATCACCGACCTGCCGGTCCTTCTTGCCACCTTTGACCGCGATCTACACGCTGCTGCCCGCGATCGCGGGCTTTTGGTTTTTCCCGAAAGTCTTTGAGTAAACTGACCCCATGCGCCGCGTCTTCATCGAGGAGATCGCGAACTACGAGGGCCAGGAGGTTAAACTTCTTGGCTGGCTCTTCAACCGCCGCTCCAAGGGAAAGATTCACTTCCTGGTGATCCGGGACGGCACCGGGTTTTTGCAGGCCACGGTCTTCAAGGGCAACGTCGACGAGGAAACCTTCCGCGAGGCCGACCACCTGCCCCAGGAGACCGCACTCGAACTCGTGGGGCGCGTGAAGGCCGACTCCCGGGCGCCGGGCGGCTACGAGCTCGAGGTCACCGGGTTGAAGGTGATCTCGAAGCCCCTCGAGGAATACCCGATCACCAAGAAGGACCACGGCATCGAGTTCTTGATGGACCACCGCCACCTCTGGCTCCGCCACCGGCGGCCCTGGGCGGTGATGCGCATCCGCGACGAGCTCGAACGCGCCACCCACGACTTTTTCTCGAAGCGCCACTTCCTCCGCTTCGACGCCCCCATCCTGACCCCGAGCGCGGTCGAGGGGACGACCGAGCTCTTCGAGGTCGAGCTCTTCGACGGCGAAAAGGCCTATCTCTCCCAGTCGGGCCAGCTCTACGCCGAAGCCGGCGCCCTCGCCTACGGCCGGGTCTACACCTTCGGGCCCACCTTCCGCGCCGAGCGGTCGAAGACCCGGCGGCACCTCCTCGAGTTCTGGATGATCGAGCCCGAGGCTGCCTTCATGACCCACGAGGAGAACCTCAAGCTCCAAGAGGACTACGTGAGTTACCTGGTGGCCCGGGTGCTCGAAAACCGGGCGCGGGAACTGGAGCTCCTCGAGCGCGACCCCAAGAAGCTGGAACCCGCCGCTAAAGGTGACTACCCCCGGCTCACCTACAAGGAAGCGGTCGAACTCCTCGAAAAAATCGCCGAGGACGAGGGCGTCGAGCCCATCCCCTACGGCGAGGACTTCGGCGCCCCCCACGAGACCGCGATCAGCAAGCAGTTCGACCGCCCGGTCTTCATCGAGAAGTACCCCGCCGAGATCAAGGCCTTCTACATGCAGCCGGATCCCGAGGACCCCGAGCTCGTCTTGAACGACGACCTCCTCGCCCCCGAGGGCTACGGCGAGATCATCGGGGGCTCGGAACGTATCTGGGACCTGGAGCTTTTGAAAAAGCGCATTCGGGAGCGGGGACTTCCCGAAGAGGTTTACGACTGGTACCTCGACCTAAGAAGATTCGGGAGCGTTCCGCACGCGGGCTTTGGGCTAGGCTTAGAGCGCACCGTGGCCTGGATCGCGGGGCTTACCCACGTCCGCGAGGCCATCCCCTTCCCCCGCACCTACACCCGGCTCAGGCCCTGATCCCGGTTTTTTGCAATGTTTGTGAACATGGTAAGTCGTATCAGTTTGTGAAATAAATCACGCCGCACAGGACACCAATCTTTTGTTAGAGCCTTCGCGCAGGAGGTCGGAGAACCGGGTCCTAGCCTGCCTTGGCGCGGACCTCCTCTTCGGCAAGCCGCGCAAAGTATTCGTGCACCCGGGGGTCGTCGGTGAGCTCGGGGTGGAAGGTGGTCACCATCGCCCGCTCGCCGCGAACGAAGACCGGGTCCCCGCGGTAGGTGGCAAGCATCCGCAGCCCCTTCCCTACCCGGGTAATCACCGGGGCGCGGATGAAGATCGCATGGAAGGGACGGTCGAACCCCTCGATCTCAAGGTCGGTCTCAAACGACTCCACCTGGCGGCCGTAGGCGTTCCGGGCCACGCTTAGGTCGAGGACGCCAAGCCGGGGCTGGTCGGGGTATCCCTCGATCTCCCGGGCCAGCCAGATCGCTCCGGCGCAGGTGCCCCAAAGGGCGAGCGTTCCCTCCTGATACCGGCGGCGGGCCTCCTCCTCCACCCCGTACTCGCGGGCGAGCTTACCGATGGTGGTCGATTCGCCGCCGGGAATCACCAGCCCGGTGACGCCGACCAGGTCCGCGGCCCTGCGCACGCGGCGGGTGGGTACCCCGATTTTCCGAAACATCTGCTCATGCTCGCGGAAGTCGCCCTGAACCGCCAGGATCCCGATCATCGCCCCCTATCCTCGGGGCTTTTGGAGTAGGCGTCAATAGTGCGCTGTACGTGCTCGTGAACGATGTAAGAAGCCCCAGTTCGTGAAGTGTTTCACGCGCAGAGGAACGAAAAAAGGCGAGACCTCGGAGGCCCCGCCCGAACACGACGGCGCTACCAGCCGCGCTTCGCCAGCCGCTCCTCCTCCGGAATGAGGTCGATGTTGATGCCCACCATCGGCTCGCCCAGGTCCTCGCTGACCTCGGCCAGGACCTCGGGGTCGTCGTAGTGGGTGACCGCGCGGACGATGGCCCGGGCGCGTTTCCTGGGGTCGCCGGACTTGAAGATCCCCGAGCCCACGAAGACCCCCTCCATCCCCAGGTGCATCATCAGGGCCGCGTCCGCCGGGGTAGCGACGCCACCGGCGGCGAAGTTCACCACCGGGAGCTTGCCGTGCTGGTGCACCCACTGGACGAGTTCCAGGGGCGCCTGCAGCTCCTTGGCCGCGGCGGGAAGTTCGTCCTTGCGCAACGATTGCAGCCAGCGGATCTGCTTCCACATCCGGCGGGCGTGACGCACCGCCTCGACCACGTTGCCGGTGCCGGCCTCGCCCTTGGTGCGGATCATCGCCGCCCCCTCGGCGATGCGGCGGAGGGCCTCGCCGAGGTCGCGGGCGCCGTTCACGAAGGGCACCTTGAAGGCCCACTTGTCGATGTGGTGCTCCTCGTCGGCCGGGGTCAGCACCTCGGACTCGTCGATGAAGTCAACGCCGAGGGCCTCGAGGATCATCGCCTCGGCGAGGTGGCCGATCCGCACCTTGGCCATCACCGGGATGCTGACCGCGGCCATGATCTCCTTGATCTTCTTGGGGTCGGCCATGCGGGCGACGCCGCCCTGGGCACGGATGTCGGCGGGGACCCGCTCCAGGGCCATCACCGCCACCGCCCCCGCCTCCTCGGCGATCTCCGCCTGCTCGGCGGTGGTGACGTCCATGATCACGCCGCCCTTGAACATCTCGGCGAAGCCGGTCTTAACCTTGAGCGTGCCTTTTTCCTCCATGGTTCCTCCGCTCGCTAGGGCAGGTAGGTTCGGGGGTTGACGGTGCGCCCCCCGACCCGGATCTCGAAGTGCAGGTGCACGCCGTATGCGCCGCGGCCCGAGGCCCCCACGTAGCCGATGACCTGGCCCCGCTTGACGTACTGACCGGGACGCACCGCGATGCGCGAGAGGTGGGCGTAGCGGGTCTCCACCCCGCCGCCGTGATCGACGCGGATGTAGCGACCGTAGTAGTAGCCCCAGCCGGCGAAGATCACCCGCCCGCTCTTGGCGGCGTAGACCGGGGTGCCCGCCGGGGCGGCGAGGTCGATGCCGTTATGGAAGTTGCTACCGGCCACCCAAAGCCGCCGGTAGCCGTAGTAGCTGGTGATGCGAAAACGCGAGAGCGGCCACTGGAAGCCCTTGAGCGAGGCCTTTCCGGGACGGTAGCTCACCTGCTTGAGCCGGGCCTGCTTCCGGGCCCGCTCCGCCCGCAGGCGGCGGCGTCGCTCGGCGGCCAGCCGGCGCTCCTCCTCGCGCTTCTTCTCGAGCTTGGCGTAGACGTCCTCGGCCAGCACCCCGGGGATGAGCACCAGGTCGCCGGCCTTGAGTTCCAGCGGGCTCTTGACCCCGTTGGCCTGGGCCAGGGTGCCGACCTCGAGGCCGTACCGCTTCGCCAGGTCGAAAAGGCTCGTCCCCGGGGTCAGGGCCACGATCCGGCCCTTCTCCTCTTCCGGGATCAACAGGGTCGCCCCCAGGGGAATCCGGTCCAGGCTCCGGAGCGTGGGGTTGGCCGAGACCAGTTCCAGCACGCTGAGCTCGAACCGCTTGGCGATCCGCTCGAGGGTATCGCCCTTCTGCACCACGTAGCGACGCACGCCCGGCGGCAAGCGCGGGCCGTCCTCGGTCTTGGCCTGGTAGGGAATCCAAAGGGTCTGCCCCGGCTGAATCCGCCAGGTCTTGAGCCCGTTCGCCTTCTTGATCGCCTCCACCGAGGTGCCGTAGGCGGCGGCCAGCGCCGCCAGGGCGTCCCCCGGCCGGACGGTGTGGAGCGCCAGGGCCTTCTCCGCCGCGCGAAGGCCCGCCAGGGGATCGGCCTCGGGTTCGAGCACGACCTCGACCTGGCCGAGATCGGCGGCCAGCTGGTCGAAGAAGGCCTTGGGCGAAAAGGGCAGGCCCGCGACCACGCCCGCGAGGAACAGGTTCCGCCATTTAGCGCGTGCCACGGGCCTCCTCCATCCTCACAAAGTATAACGCTAGCGCGCCGCTAGGGTAGCCAGGAACTCCTCGTTGGACTTGGTTTTGGCCAGGCGGGAAAGCAGCATCTCCATCGCCTCGGCGGGGTCCATGTCGGCCAGCACCTTGCGCAGGAGCCAGATCTTGTGGAGCGCCTCCTCGCCAAGAAGAAGCTCCTCGCGGCGGGTGCCCGACTTGAGGATGTCGATCGCCGGGAAGATGCGGCGCTCCTCGAGCCTCCGCGAGAGGTGGAGCTCCATGTTGCCGGTGCCCTTGAACTCCTCGAAGATGACGTCGTCCATCCGGCTGCCGGTCTCCACCAGGGCGGTGGCCAGGATGGTCAGCGAGCCGCCGCCCCGGATGTTCCGGGCCGCGCCCAGGAACTTCTTGGGGAAGTGGAGCGCCGCCGAGTCGAGACCGCCGGAGAGGGTGCGGCCGGTGGGCGGGGTGACCAGGTTGTTGGCCCGGGCCAGCCGGGTGATCGAGTCGAGCAGGATCATCACGTGCCCGCCCTCCTCGACGATGCGCTTGGCCCGCTCGTGGACGAACTCGGCCACCCGGATGTGGTTCTGGGGCGGCTCGTCGAAGGTGCTGGCGATGACCTCGACGCCCTCGACCTCCTCGCGGAAGTCGGTGACTTCTTCGGGCCGCTCGTCAATGAGCAGCACGATCACCTTGATGTCGGGCTCGTTCTGCACCACCGCCCGGGCAATCTTCTTGAGCAGGGTGGTCTTGCCGGCCTTGGGCGGGGCCACGATCAGCCCCCGCTGGCCGCGGCCGATGGGCGCGAGCAGGTCGATGACCCGGGTGGCGAGCTCGTTCGGGTCGGTTTCGAGCTTGATCTTCCGGTCCGGGAACTGGGGGATGAGCTCGTCGAACTTGGGGCGGCGCTTGGCCACCTCGGGGTCCATCCCGTTGACCGCCTCCACCCGGATCAGGGTGCCGTAGCGCTCGTTGTCCCGCGGCGCCCGGGCCCGGCCCACCACGTAGTCGCCGCTCCGCAGGGCGAACTGCTTGATCAGCCCGGCGGAGACGATCACGCTGCGGGAGTCCAGGTTGTAGGCGCTTTCCTGGAGGAAGCCGTAGCCGTCGGGGCTGATCTCCAGGTAGCCCTTGGCGAGCTGCAGGCCCTCGCCCTCGGCTTCCTTCTCCAGGAGGGCCATGATCAGCTCGTCCTTCTTCATCTTCTTGTAGTTGTCGATGCCGGCCTTGGCCGCGATCAGGTGAAGCTCGGGAAGGATCTTGTTGGAAAGCTCCTGGAAGGAGTACTTCGCCGCCTTCTCCTCGGTCTTCTTCTTCTGCGTGTTCTTGGTCTTGGTCGCCATTTTAACCCTCGTGTGCCCGCCGCCAGTCCTCGAGGAAGCGGGCGATACCAGCGTCGGTAAGCGGATGCTTGACGAGTTGCTTCATCACCTTATAGGGGACCGTGGCGATGTCGGCACCGGCGAGCGCGGCCTCGACCACGTGCCGGGGGTGCCGGATGCTGGCGGCGATGATCCTGGTCTCGAGGCCGTGAATGCCAAACGCCTCGGCGATCTCGCGCACCAGCCCCACGCCGTCGCCGCCGATGTCGTCGATCCGGCCCAGGAAGGGGCTGACGTAGCGGGCCCCGGCCCGGGCCGCGAGCAACGCCTGCGGAAGCGAAAAGATCAGAGTCATGTTGACGGGAATGGCTTCCTCGGCCAGCCGGCGGGTGGCCGCCAGGCCCTCCGGGGTCATGGGAATCTTGATCACCACGTGGCCGGAAAGCCGGGCCAGCTCGCGGGCCTCGGCCACCATGCCCTCGGTGTCGGTGGCGATGACCTCGGCCGAGACCGGCCCCTTGACGATCTCCGCGATCTCGATGACCACTTCCTTGAGATCGCGCCCGCTTTTTGCCACCAGGGTGGGATTGGTGGTGACCCCCGAGAGCACGCCCCAAGCGGCGACCTCGCGGATCTCCTCGATTTCGGCGGTGTCCAAATAAAACTCCATGTCTGCCTCGTTGACCTTTCCGGGGAGTTCGGAAACCGGCTGTTGCAGCACGAACACACGCTTGCTAGGATGCCTTCGAACCGCCGGTCTTCCGGGGGTTCATTATAACGCCGCTAGGCGAAGGCTGCAAAGGCGACGACGGGGAGGAGTAGGCGCGGGGCGCCCTCCAAAGCGAGCCCGGGAGGGTGGAAGCCGGGCGGGGGTCCGTGCCGAAGATCGCCCCCGAGCCGCGGGAGGAAAGGGGATTTCCCCGAGTAATGCCCGCCGGGTGCGCCCGTCATAGCGCGCAAACGAGGGCGGATGGGCTCTGCCCGGAGGTAGGAAAAACCCACTTCCCACCCCCTACCCCCCACCTCCGGCGAAGCCCTCCGAAGCGCGGTGGTACCGCGGGGCCAGGCGCCTCGTCCGCGCGCTATAGACGCGCGGGCGTTTTTCGTTGGAGGGGATCATGCGGTTTTTGGAGGTCAAGAAACCCAATTTCCCGAAGCTCGAGGAGGAGATCCTCGCCTTCTGGAAGGAACGCCGGATCTTTTATAAGAGCCTGGAACATCGCCGGGGCCGGCCCCAGTTCACCTTCTACGAGGGGCCGCCGACCGCCAACGGCCGGCCCGGCGTCCACCACGCCCAGGCCCGGAGCTACAAGGACCTCTTCCCCCGCTTCAAGACGATGCAGGGCTACTTCGTGCCCCGGAAGGCCGGCTGGGACACCCACGGGCTCCCGGTGGAGCTCGAGGTGGAGAAAAGGCTCGGCCTCAAAAACAAAAAGGACATCGAGCGCTACGGCATCGCCGAGTTCAACAAGGCCTGCAAGGCCTCGGTGCTGGAGTACGAGAAGGAGTGGGAGCGCTTCACCGAGCGCATCGCCTTCTGGGTCGACCTCGACGACGCCTACTACACCTTTGACAAGGACTACATCGAGTCGATCTGGTGGAGCCTCAAAGAACTCTGGAAGAAGGACCTCCTCTACCGCGACTACAAGGTCGTCCCCTACTGCCCCCGCTGCGGCACGCCGCTTTCCTCCCACGAGGTGGCCGAGGGGTACAAGGAGATCAGCGACCCCTCGGTCTACGTCCGCTTCCCCTTGAAAGAACCGGAAAAGCTCGGGCTTCCCGAGAAGACGAGCCTGCTGGTTTGGACCACCACCCCCTGGACGCTTACCGCGAACGTCGCCGCCGCCGTCCACCCCGAGTTCACCTACGCCGCCTTCGACCGCGGGGACGAGGTGCTCGTTCTGGAAGAGGAGC
Source organism: Thermaceae bacterium (assembly GCA_027061845.1). Taxonomy (GTDB): domain Bacteria; phylum Deinococcota; class Deinococci; order Deinococcales; family Marinithermaceae; genus WFXV01. Next base: position 1,569 of record JAMOVS010000066.1, on the reverse strand, counting down.
TCGGGAAAAAGCTCCTCGGGGAAGAGACCCCGGTCCTCGCCCGGTATAAGGGTCGGGACCTCGAAGGGCTCAAGTACGAACCCCCCTACCGCTTCGTCGAGCCGGAAAAGCCCGCCCACTTCGTGGTGCTCGCCGACTACGTCACCAAGGACGACGGCACCGGCGTCGTCCACCAGGCCCCGGCGTTCGGCGCCGAGGACATGGAGGTGGCCCGGGCGTATGGCCTCCCGGTCCTGATCACCGTGGACGAGGACGGCAAGCTGATGGTGGGACCCTTCAAGGGGCTTTTCTTCCGCGACGCGAACCGCGAGATCATCCAGGACCTGAAAGAAAGGGGCCTGCTCTTTAAACGGGAGGAGATCGTCCACAGCTACCCTCACTGCTGGCGCTGCAAGACGCCGCTCATGTACTACGCCACCGAGACCTGGTTCATCCAAAACACCCGTTACAAGGACCGCCTGATCGCCAAAAACGAGGAGATCAACTGGATCCCGCCCCACATCAAGACCGGCCGCTACGGCGAGTGGCTGAAAAACCTGACCGACTGGGCGCTCTCACGTAACCGCTACTGGGGCACGCCGCTTCCGGTCTGGGTCTGCGAGGACTGCGGCCACGAGCACCTGGTGGGCTCCTTTGAAGAGCTCAAGGAGCGCGCCCGCGAGGACGTCGACCCCACCTCCCCGAGCTTCGACCCCCACCGCCCTTACGTCGACGAGATCACCCTGACCTGCGAGAAGTGCGGCGGGACGATGCGCCGGGTCCCCTACGTGATCGACGTCTGGTACGACTCGGGCGCGATGCCCTTTAGCCAGTTCCACTACCCCTTCGAAAACCAGGAGACCTTCCGGAAGAGCTTCCCCGCCGACTTCATCTCCGAGGCGATCGACCAGACCCGGGGCTGGTTCAACAGCCTCCACCAGCTCGGGGTGATGCTCTTCGACTCGGTGGCCTTTAGGAACGTGATCTGCCACGGCCACATCCTGGACGAGAAGGGCGAGAAGATGTCCAAGTCCAAGGGGAACGTGGTCGACCCCTGGGAGATCATCAACCGCTTCGGCGCCGACGCCCTGCGCTGGTACATCTACGTCGCCGCCCCGCCGGAGGCCTCCCGGCGCTTTGGGCCCAACCTGGTCCAGGAGGCGCTTCGCGACTACTTCCTGACGCTTTGGAACGTCTACAGCTTCTTCGTCACCTACGCGAACCTGGACCAGCCCGACCTCAAGAACCGCCCGCCGGTGGAAGAGCGCCCGGAGATGGACCGCTGGCTGGTGGCCCGGGTGCAAAAGCTCATCGAGGAGGTCACCGAAGGCCTCGAGGCCTACGACCCCACCACCCCGGCCCGCAAACTCCGGGACTTCGTGGTGAGGGACCTCTCCCAGTGGTACGTGCGCAGGAACCGCCGGCGTTTCTGGAAGAACGAGGACGCCTTGGACCGCGAGTCCGCCTACGCCACCCTCTGGGAGGCGCTGGTCGCGGTGACCTTGCTCACCGCCCCCTTCACCCCCTTCCTCGCCGAGGCGCTTTGGCAAAACCTGATGCGCCGGGTGGACGAGGGCGCTCCCGAAAGCG
>JAMOVS010000065.1 GCA_027061845.1 Thermaceae bacterium | reverse complement strand
CGGCTTTGCACGAAGGCGGCCTCGGCCTCCGGGGAGAAGTGGGAGAGCGCCTCCTGGAGCCGGGCTTTGAGCGCCTCGTCCTCCTCGGCCTCGAGCGGTCTTCCGGTCTTGATCAGGTCGAGGGCGGAGGCGAGCAGGTCGCGCTCGCGGCGGCCGATCCAGGCGAGGGCGTCGGTCAGCTCGAGCATCAGCTTCTCCTCGGCATCCTGGATGACCTCGGACTCGAAGCTCTTTTGCACCCGGCTGGCGTTCAGGAGGTCGAAGATGCGGCCGAGCCGCACGTGCTCTTGGAACCAGCGCTCGCCCCGCGCCTCGATCTCGGCGAAGACCTGGGCGAGCCGGGCCTTCCTGCCGGCGAACTCCTCCCGGGTTTGCCGGAGGTGGCGCTCGAGGAGCGCGTCCAGGGTGCGGCAGCGTTCGGCCTCGGCGAGCAGGCGCTGGCGCTCGGCCTGGATCTTCTCTTGGCCCTGGTCCAAAAGCTTAAGGAGCACCCCGAGCGGGCTCGCCAGCTTGATGCGGGCGGCCTCGTTCTTGAGCACCTCGCGGATCTTGGCCTCGAGCTCGGAAAGACCCTCTTTGGTCTTGGCGCTCACCAGAAAGACCGGCGGGGAAAAGCCCAGCGTCTTGGCCGCGTGCTCCTCGACGAAGGCCCGGACCTCCCTCTTGCCGGCTTCGTCTAAGAGGTCGGCCTTGTTCACCACCAGGGCCACCTTCTTGCCCCAGGAGCGGATCAGCTCGAGGAAGCGGCGCTCGCTTTCGGTAAAGGGCCGGTCGGCGCTGGTGACGAAGAGGATCAGGTCGGCCCGGGGCAAAAACTCCTCGGTGAGTACCTGGTGGCGCTGGATGACGGCGTTGGTGCCCGGGGTGTCGACGAAGCGGAGGGTCTTCAAAAGCTCGTGGGGGAAGCGGAGGAGGACCAGGTCCTCACCCAGGACCTCGCTCCCTTCGCCGTAGGCGATGAGCTGGATCTTGTCGGTGGTGGGGGTGACCCCTTCCGCGAGGAGCGGCGCGCCCAAAAGGGCGTTTAGAAGTGAGGACTTGCCGGAGTTGAACTCGCCCGCCACCACCAGCAAGAAGGGGCCCTCGAGGTCGGCGAGCGCCTGGCGCAGGGGCTCGGTCGCCACCCCCTGGCGGGCCAGCGCCTCCAGCCCCTCGGCGAGCAGGGCGCGTACCTCGTCGGCGCGGGTTTTGAGCCAGGCGTCGAGCTCCACGTTCCCTACCTTACCCAAACCGCGCCGGGAAGCTGGTCCAGCCGGCGGTGGCGGAGGCGAAGGAGGTGCGAGGGAGCCTTGGCGTCGCTGGCGCCAAAGCCCCTGGCCGCGACCTCGGCCCCGAGCTCGAAGAGCTTGGGCAGGAGCTCGGCCTCGGTCTTGCCGGCAAAGAGCAAAGCGGCGTAGAGCTCGGCCGCGGGGGCCTCGAGCAGGTGGTCGACGTGCCAAAAAAGCGCCCGCTTGGTGCCCCGGGCCTCGGGGAAGCGGCGCTTTAAGGCCGGGTAGAGGGGATGGGGCGGGCCCTCGAGCCTTTTTGCGTGGCGCAGGAGCCGGGCGCCAAAGCCCCGCCTGGCGCTCCCGAGGTAGACGAGCTCGCCCGGGGATAGGGCAAAGCGCCCCAAGGCGAGGGGGCCGGAGAGCCGGATTAGGAGCAGGTAGGCGCCGCCTCTCACCCGCGGGCCTTCTGGATCGCCTCCAGCGCCTCGGGGTTTTCCAGCGCCGAGGTGTCGCCGGTCTCCTCGCCCAGGTAGGCGGCCTTGATCAGCCGCCGCATCACCTTGGCGTTTCGCGTCTTGGGCAGGTCGGGGACGAAGACGACGCGCTCGGGGGCGAGCGGCTTGCCCAGCTTCTCGGCCACCTTCTCGATGATCTCCTGGGCCAGCGCCTCGCTCGGCTCGAAGCCGGGGTTCAAGACCACGAAGACCACCGGCACCTCGCCCTTGACCGGGTGGGGTACCCCGATCGCCCCGGCCTCCTTGACCGCCGGGTGGGCCACCGCCGCCGACTCGATCTCGGCGGGGCCGATCCGCTTGCCGGCCACCTTCAGGGTGTCGTCGGAGCGGCCCAGGATGAACCAGTGGCCTTCCTCGTCGACGAGGGCCCAGTCGCCGTGGACCCAGACGTCCTTGAAGCGGCTCCAGTAGGTCTTCTCGTAGCGCTCGGGGTCCTTCCAGAAGCCCTTGGTCATCCCCGGCCAGGGGGCCAGCACCGCCAGCTCGCCGACCTGGCCCACCACCGGCCGCCCCTCGTCGTCGAGGACCGCCGCCTTCATCCCGGGGACGGCGGTGTTGAAGCCGGTGGGCTTGATGGGGCGGAAGACCACGTTGCCCAGGATGCCGCCGGAGACCTCGGTGCCGCCCGAGTAGTTGATGATCGGCGCCCGCTTTCTGCCGACGTGCTCGAAGAACCAAAGGTAGGGCTCGGGGTTCCAGGGCTCGCCGGTGGAGCCCAGGATGCGCAGGCTCTCGAGGTCGTGCTTTTCGATCGGCTCGGTGCCAAAGGGCATCAGCGCCCGCACCAGGGTGGGGGAGATGCCCAGGTGGGTGACGCCGTGGCGTTCGATCATCGACCAGAGCCGGTCCGGCCCCGGGTAGTCGGGGGCGCCCTCGTAGAGGAAGACGGTGGCGCCCAGGATCAGGCTGCCGAAGATCGCCCAGGGGCCCATCATCCAGCCGATGTCGGTGAACCAGAACA
>JAMOVS010000064.1 GCA_027061845.1 Thermaceae bacterium | reverse complement strand
GGGTGCGGGGCCTCGGGGGCGATCCAGACCTCGTAGGGGTAGCGGGCGAAGGGGGGCACGAAGGCAAAAAACCCCGGCCGCTCGGCGATCCGGTAGGGCCCGAGGGCGGGAAAGAGCTCCTCGAGCACCGGTTTTCGGGCGAAGGCCTCGGCCTCCCGGGCCACGATCGGCGGAACGAAGGGGTAGGCGTAGAGCTGCCCGTGGGGGTGGGTGAGGGTGACGCCGACCTCGCGGCCCCGGTTTTCGAAGGGAAGGACGTAGCGCACCTCGGGAAGGCGGTAGAGCTCTTGGTAGCGGTCCTGCCAGGCCCGCACCAGAAGGCGCCGCCGCTTGGGGCTCAAGGTGGCGAGCGAGCCGGCGTGCTCGGGGGTGTAGACCACCACCTCGGCGCGGCCCTGGGCGGGAGCGGTGGGGACGGGAAGCTCGGGGGCGGGGCCGGGGTCCTGGCTCAGGGCGGGAAAGCGGTTTTCGAAGACTGCCACCTCGAAGTCGGAAAAGGGAACCTCGCCGCCCGGACAAAAGGGGCAGGCCTCGGGTCCCGGCAGGTGGGTGCGCCCCTGGCGGTGGGCGGCGTAGATCACCCAGGCGTCGAGCAGCGGGTGGAGCCGCAGGTGGGCGCGGTGTTCGGGGGCGCGGAGGCGATCCTCGGTGGGCTCGCCGTGGAGCCGTTCCCAGGCGTAGAGGATCAGCCTGCGCCCGTCGGCCTTGGTGAGCACCCGCTTCTGCATTTCTTGCTTCTGAGTTTACGAACTCTTTTCAAACCCTGTCAAAGGAAAGCGTTGACAAGCCTGGACGGGGACCGTAGATTGGGGTTGAACGCAAAACGACGTCCCCTGCGCCGCGCAGTCGTGAAGGAGGCGGTGGTATGAAGAAACGGGCAAAGGCTTGGGGAATCGGTGCACTCCTGGGGCTCTTGATCGCCGGGTTGGGGCTGGCCCAGGGGGGCAAGCTCGAGATCTTCTCCTGGTGGACCACCGGCGGCGAGGCCGCGGGGCTTTTCAAGCTCTTCGAGCTCTATAAGCAAAAGCACCCCGGGGTCGAGATCATCAACGCCGCCGTGGCCGGGGGCGCCGGCTCGAACGCCAAGGCGGTGCTCAAGACCCGGATGCTGGGCGGCGATCCCCCCGACTCCTTCCAGGTGCACATGGGCCACGAGCTGATCGATACCTGGGTGGTTACCGGGTTCATGGAGCCCCTGGACGAGATCTTCCAGAAGAACGGCTGGGAGGAGGTCTTCCCCAAAGGGGTGCTTGAGCTTTTGAAGTGGAACGGGCATTACTGGTCGGTGCCCGCCAATATCCACCGGGCCAACGTGCTCTGGTACAACCAGGCGATCTTCGAGAAGTACGGCCTCACCCCGCCAAAGACCTTCGACGACTTCTTCGCCGCCGCCGAGAAGCTGAAGGCCGCCGGGGTGATTCCGCTGGCGCTCGGTGACAACGGCATCTGGGCCTCCACTCACCTCTTCGAGACGGTGCTGATCGGCACCCTGGGCCCGGAAGGCTACAAGGGGCTCTGGACCGGCGCCACCGACTGGAAGGGCCCGGGGGTGCGGCAGGCGCTGGAGACCTTCGCCCGCATGCTCGACTACGTCAACCCCGACCACGCCGCCCGCAGCTGGGACCAGGCCAACGACCTGATCATCCAGGGCAAGGCGGCGATGTACATCCACGGTGACTGGGCCAACGCCGACTTCATGGCCAAGAAGTTCGAGGGCTACGGCTGGGCGCCGGCGCCGGGGAACTACGGGGTCTACGACGCGCTTTCCGACACCTTCGGTCTGCCCAAGAAGGCGCCGCACCGCCAGGAGGCGATCTGGTGGCTGGAGCTGGTGGGCTCCAAGGAGGGCCAGGAGGCCTTCAACCCCCTGAAGGGCTCGATCTGCGCCCGCACCGACTGCGATCCCAAGCTCTTCAACCCCTACCTGCAGTGGGCGATGGAACGCTGGAAGACCGACACCATCGTGCCCTCGCTGGCCCACGGCGCCGCCGCCAAGGAGAGCTGGCTGGCGGCGATCAACGACACCATGAGCCTCTTCGTGACCAGCCGCAACGTGGACCAGGCCCAGGCCATGCTGGCCCAGGCCTGCGTGGACGCGGGCGTTTGTAAGTAAGCCGTTCGGGGCCCCCGGCGAGCCGGGGGCCCTTTTCGCCTTTTCGGGAGGCCCCGGGCGTGCGCCGTTATCGCCGGACCGCGTTTTTGTTGCTGCTTCCCTCCCTGGTCCTGGTCGCCGTCTTCGTCTACGGCTTCATCTTTTGGACCGGGGAGCTTTCGCTCACCAACCAAAACGACCTCTTCGTGCCCCAGGTGCGTTTCGTGGGGCTCGAGAACTACCAGCGGCTCTTCGCCCATCCCCGCTTTCAGATCGACCTGAGGAACACCCTGGTCTTCAGCCTGATCTTCATCCCCGGCTCGCTGATCCTGGGCCTTTTCGGCGCCCTCTTGCTCAACACCGGGGTGCGGGGCGAGGGCTTTTTCCGAACGATCTTTCTGATGCCGATGGCGCTTTCCTTCATCGTCACCGGGGTGGCCTGGCGCTGGTTGATGAACCCCACCAGCGGGCTGAACCTGCTCTTTGACGCGCTGGGCCTCGGCTTTTTGAAAAGCGGTTGGTACACCGACCCGGCGGTGGGGATCAAGGCGATCGCGCTGGCGGCGATCTGGCAGCTCTCCGGCTACACGATGGCGCTCTACCTGGCCGGGCTGCGGGCGATCCCGCGCGAGCTCTACGAGGCCGCCGAGGTGGACGGCGCCACCCCCTGGCAGGCCTTTCGCTACGTCACCTTTCCCCTCTTGACGCCGGTGACCCTGAGCGCGGTGATCGTGCTCGGGCACATCTCGCTCAAGATCTTCGACCTGGTGGTGGCGATCGCCGGCATTAGCGGCGGGCCCGCCTTTAGCTCCGACGTGCCCGCGCTCTTCATGTTCGTCACCACCTTCCAGGCCAACCGCTTCGCCCAGGGAGCGGCGATCTCGATCGTGCTCCTCGTGCTGGTGAGCTTCTTGGTGATCCCCTACCTCTACTGGAGCCTGCGCCAGGAGGTGGCGGAATGAGGCGGACGCTGCTCTTTTGGGCGCTGGTGTACGCGGCGCTCTTGCTACTCGCGGTCTTTTACCTGATCCCCATCTACGTGCTTTTGATCAACGCCCTCAAGGACTACCGCGAGGTCAGCGTCGAGGCGATGTGGCGTCTGCCCGAGCACCTCTCGCTCGCCTCCTTCGCCAAGGCCTGGTACGGCGACCCCGGGGTGGGGATGAGCGGGCTGGGGCAGAACTTCTGGAACTCGGTGAAGCTGGTGGTTCCGGCCACCTTCTTCTCGGTGCTGCTCGGCTCGATCAACGGCTACGTGCTGGCACAGTGGCGCTTTCGCGGCAGCGAGACGCTCTTCTTCCTGCTGCTTTTCGGCATGTTCATCCCCTATCAGTCGGTGCTGATTCCGCTGGTGAAGGTCTTGATGAAGCTTGGGCTCTACGGCACGATTTCCGGGCTCGTGCTCACCCACGTGGTCTACGGGATTCCCATCACCACGCTGATCTTCCGGAACTACTACGCCCAGATTCCCCGCGAACTGGGGGAGGCGGCGCAGATCGACGGGGCCGGCGTGCTCGGGGTCTACCGCCACGTGATCCTGCCGCTTTCGGCGCCGGGCACGGTGGTGGCGGTGATCTGGCAGTTCACCCAGATCTGGAACGACTTCCTCTTTGGCGTGGTGATCACCAACAAGCCCTCGGTGCAGCCGATCACGGTGGCGCTCAACAACCTGGCGGGGAGCTACATCGTGGAGTGGAACGTGCAGATGGCGGGGGCAATTTTGGCGGCTTTGCCGACGCTGGCCGTGTACATTCTGATGGGGCGGTACTTCATCCGCGGCTTGCTCGCGGGATCGGTGAAGGGGTAGCGGTGTCGCTTTCGGCGGAGCTCAGGCGAAAACGGATCATCGAGCGCCTGGAGGAGCGGGGGGCGGTGCGGGTGGCGGATCTCGCCCGGGAGCTCGGGGTGAGCCGGGTGACGGTGCGGGCCGACCTCGAGGCCCTGGAACGCGCCGGCAAGCTGGTCCGCACCCGGGGCGGCGCCCTGCTGCCGGAGCGCACCCGGCCCGAGCTGCCCCTTTGGGAGTCCCGCCGGGTGCACATGAAGGCCAAGGCGGCGATCGGCCGGCGGGCGGCGGCGATGGTGAAAAACGGCGAGACCCTCTTCGTGGACGTGGGCTCCACCACCACCGAGTTCGCCCGCGCCCTCTCCCCCGACCTCCGCGACCTGGTGGTGGTGACCAACGCCCTGAACATCGCGCTCATGCTCGAGGAGCACCCGGGCATCCGGGTCATCGTCACCGGCGGGACGCTGCGGGCGCTGCAGCATTCCCTGGTGAACCCCTTCGGCACCCGAATCCTGGAGGAGCTCTACGCCGACAAGGCCTTCCTGGGCGCCAACGGCGTCCACCCCGAGGCCGGGGTGACCAACGCCAACGTCGCCGAGGCCGAGATCAAGCGGCTGATGATCGCCCACGCCAAGGCCGCCTACGTGCTCGCCGACCGCTCCAAGCTCCTGCGGGTGGCCACCGCCCGCATCGCCCGGCTGGATGAGGTGACCGCCCTCATCACCGACCGGGGCGCTGACCCGGAGGCGGTGCGGGCGATCGAGGCCGCCGGGCTTCCCGTTCTGCTCGCCGACTAGGGAACGAGCACCGCCGAGCCCCGGAGCTGGCCGGTGCGGAGGGCGTCGAGGGCGTCGTTGGCGGCCTCTAAGGGGAAGACCTGGACCTCGGGGGTCACCGGCACCTGGGGGGCGACCTCGAGGAAGAGCCGGGCGTCCTCGCGGGTGAGGTTCGCCACCGAGCGAATCGTGTGCTCGTGCCAGAGCAGGTCGTAGGGCATCTCGGGCACCGGGCTCATGTAGATGCCCCCGAGCACCAGCGTGCCACCCGGCTCCAGGTGCTTGAGCGCCTCGGGGATGAGCGATCCCACCGGAGCGAAGATGATTGCACCCTCCATCGGCTCGGGCGGGGCCTCGGTGGAGTCGCCGGCCCACTCCGCGCCCATCTCCCGAGCGAAGGCCTTGGCCTCCTCGTCCCCGGGGCGGACGAAGGCGAAAAAGCGCTTGCCCTCGAACCGGGCCACCTGCGCCAGCAGGTGGGCAGCGGCGCCGAAGCCGTAGAACCCGAGCAGGTTCTTCTCGCGCACGAAGCGGTAGCTCCGGAACCCGGTGAGCCCGGCGCACATCCAGGGGGCCATCTTCACCGGGTCCCCGTCCTCGGGGAGGGGGTAGGTGTAGTCGGCAAAGGCCAGGGCGTACTCGGCGAAGCCGCCGTCCAGGTGGTAGCCGGTGAACCGGGCCTTGGGGCAGAGGTTTTCCTCGCCCCGGCGGCAGAACTTGCACGTCCCGCAGGTCCAGCCCAGCCAGCCGACCCCGACCCGCTCGCCGACCTTCCGGTTTTTCACCCCGGGGCCAAGGGCGTCGATCCGCCCCACGATCTGGTGGCCGAGGACGAGGGGCAGGCGGGGCGGGGGAAGCTCGCCGTCGGCGATGTGCTGGTCGGTGCGGCAGACCCCGCTGGCCTCGACCCGGATCCGCACCTGGCCCTCGCCGGGCTCGGGGAGGGGAAGGTCCTCGAGCTCGAGCGGCGCTTTCACCGCCTTCAAAACCATCGCACGCATAGAGACCTCCGGCTTTATTTTCCGCCTCGGTGACGGGTTGGTGACGCTTTGCCTCCTAGCCTGCGGGCGGAGGTGTCGAATGCGTAAAGCAATCTTGGCGTTGGCCTTTGTCGCACTCGGGCTCTACGGTTGCGGTCCCGGTGGTGGGACCGGTGGTGGAGGAACCGGCGGCGGCGGCACCGGATCGGACCCCTGTGTGCTCTCTGGGCGCTTAGATACCGAGCGGACCCTGAGCCCCAGCGAGTGCAGCCCCTACCGGGTGCAGGGCGAGTTCGATATCGGGAACACCGGAAAGCTCCTCATCGAGCCCGGGACCACGCTGGAGTTCGGGCAGGACGCCGCCCTGGTGGTGTCGGGGCACGGGGTCCTGAAGGCAGTGGGCACCGCCGCGCACAAGATCGCCTTCCTGGGGGCTCAGCCCCATCGGGGCTACTGGAAGGGGGTCGTCTTCAACAACGCGAACAGCTTCGACAACGAACTCACTTACGTCGAGATCGAGCACGCCGGGGGCGAGGAGTACTGGGACTCCAAGGCCTTCCACGCCTATCGCGCGGCCTTGAGCCTGGAGCGAGGTTCGCGGATCAAGTTGAAGAACGTCCTGATCCGCGAGAGCGCGGGCAGCGGCATCTTTGTCGACGAGGATGTGGACCTGGCGGCGTTCCAGGGTCTCCAGGTCACCAAAAACGCTAGCTTTCCTCTCTTGATCTACGCCAGGAAGGTGCACCTGCTGGACTCCGCCAGCGATTTCACCGGCAACGACGCCGGCATGGACTACGTCCGCGTCGCCGACTGGCACAAGATCCAGACCGCGACCTGGAAACGTCTTTCGGTCCCCTACCGGGTGGAGAACGAGCTGACGGTCGCAGACGGGGAGTTGCTCACCATCGAGCCGGGAACCCACCTGGTCTTCGAGCAAGACACCGGAATCTACGTCGAGGGTCATACCGGCGGTCTCCGTGCTGCCGGGACCGCCAGCGAGAAGATCGTCTTCACCGCCCTCAGCCCCCATCCGGGGTACTGGTGCGGGTTAATCTTCGACGATTCCAACAACCTGGACAACCTGCTCGACTACGTGAAGATCGAATACGGCGGCTCGGGGAGCTGCTCGCAGGGAAGCAGTTACAAGGCGAACGTGCTGGTGGAGAGCGCGGGCAACGCTTCCTCGCAATACATCCGCATCTACCACAGCGAGATCAACCACAGCGCCGGCTACGGCGTGGTCATCGCTCAGGAGACCAACGCCAACAACATCCAGGCAGACAACACCTTCGTGGGGAACGCCCAGGGGAACTTTTTCCGGATGCCTTAGGAGACAGGCGGGGCCCTCTGGGCCCCGCCTGGATTTTCTCCCTCAGCCCGCCCGCCCGCTACAGGGGCCGCCGCGGGGACGGTAAACGAGCGCCAGGATGACGGCCCAGGTGGCGGTGCGCAGGGTCATGGCGCGGAGGCTCTCGCCGGCCACCACGTCGCCGTAGAAGAGCAGGAGAATGGCCAGGACGCCGCCGTGGGCGGCGAAGGTGAGCAAGGCGAGCGTCCTTCCCAGGGGAGCGTTCTTCCAAAGCAGCACCGAGGTGACGAAGGCCGAGATTAAGCCCATGGTGAAGTTGTAGTAGGGCAGCCAACCAATCACATAGTAGTCTTGCTCCTTGCCAAGCAGGACGACCTGGCCGCCGGAAAAGATCGCCATGGCACCGATGACGAAGGCGAGGATTGCCGCCGCTTTTTGCTGGGTCATGGTTTTTCCTCCCCGACCGGGGGATTCCCCGGGTCGAAACGCACTACCGCCTTTTGCAACAACTCGATCAGGGTGCGACGTTCCTCGGAGGAGAGCCCGGATAGGAGGCGCGCGAAGGTTTCTCGCCGAGCCGCTTGGACCTTTTGGTAGAGGTTTTTCCCCTTGGAGGTTGGAAATACCTGGAGCGCGCGTCGGTCCCCGGGGTGGGGGCGGCGCGCTACCAGCCCGGCCTCTTCCAAGTGACGGAGTTCGATGCTCACGGTTGGCGCCCTGCGCCCCACACGCTGCGCCAGGTCGACGATGCTGCGGCCGGGGTTCTCCGTCACCTGTTCCAGCAGGAGCATCAAGGGGGGAGAAAGTTGGGCCAGTTCGGGAGGGGCGGCGCCCACTCCCACCCGCCGGAGCCGGGTCAAAAGCTGGTAAAGCACCTCCGCGTCGTTCAAAAGATCCTCCATCCGGGCCCCTCCTTATTTAGTTTTACAATCTAAATATTTAAAGGGCATGTGGCCGATTCACCGGGGCCGGGTTGCCCCTCAGCCCTTCAGGCTGCCCAGCGTCAGGCCGCGGATGAACCAGCGCTGGGCCAGGAGGAAGACCAGGATCGGGGGGATGGTGGCCAGTGAGAGCCCGGCCATTAGAAGGGTCCACTCGGTGGAGAAGTTGGTGTTGAAGACCGCCAGGCCCACGGTCAGGGGCCGCATCTCGATCGAGTTGGTGGCGACCAGCGGCCAGAGGAAGCTGTTCCAGCCGCCCAGGAAGGTGAAGGTGCCCAGGGTGGCGAGCGCCGGGGCGGCGAGCGGCAGGGCGATCTTCCAGTAGATCTGCCAGGGGCCGGCGCCGTCGATCAGGGCGGCCTCCTCGAGCTCCTTGGGCATCTGGATGAAGTGCTGGCGCATCAGGAAGATGGCGAAGGCGTCGAAGAGGCCGGGCAGGATGAGCGCGTAGTAGGTGTCGATCCAGCCGACGCTGCTCATGATCACGAAGAGCGGGATGATGAGCACGTGCGCCGGGATCATCAGGGTGATCAGGGAGAGCAGGAACATCACGTCCTTGCCCTTCCACTGAAAGCGGGCGAAGGCGTAGCCGCCCATCGCCCCCGAGGTGAGGTTTAGAAAGGTCAGCCCGAGGGCGATGATCAGCGAGTTCAGGTACCAGCGCCCGAAGGGGACGATGGTGAGCACCTGCTTGTAGTTCTCCCAGTGGAGCTTTTCCGGCCAGAGCCGGATGGGCAGGTCGAAGAGCGTTCCCGGTTCCTTCAGGCTGGTGGAGACCATCCAGAGGAAGGGCACCAGCATGGTGAGCCCGCCGGCGAGCAGGAGGGCTATGACCAAAACGTCCCAGATCGTCGTCTTCTTCATGCTTCCTCGAGCACCCACCGTTTCCTGAGTTGCCACTGGATCACCGTAAGGCCGAAGAGGATCAGGAAGAGCAGCCAGGCGATCGCCGAGGCGTAGCCCATGTCCGGCGGGAACTCCCCGAAGGCCTTCTGGTAGAGGTAGAAGAGCAGCACGTTGGTGGCGTCCAGGGGCCCGCCTCCGGTCATCACGTAGATCAGGCCGAAGACCTGAAAGCCCGCGATCAGGGCGAGCAGGGTGTTCAAAAACACCGTCGGCGAGAGCAGCGGCAGGGTGACGTGCAGGAACTTCTGCCAGCTGTTCGCGCCGTCGAGTTCGGCGGCCTCGTAGTAGGTGGGGTCGATGTTCTGGAGGCCGGCGAGGAAGATCAGCATGCGAAACCCGAGCCCCGCCCAGACCGAGGCGACGATGATGCCCGGCATCGCCCAGGCCGGGTCCTGCAGCCAGCCCGGGCCCTGGGTGGCGAGCCAGTGCACGGTGGCGGGGACGGGGAGGTGTAAGAAGCTGAGCAGGGCTTCGATCTTGGCGCCGAGCCAGCGCAAGAAGAGGTTGACCGGCCCCACGTAGGGGTTCAAGACCCAGCGCCAGAGCAGCCCCACCGCCACCACGCTGGTCACCGTGGGCAGGAGGTAGAGGGTACGGATGAGGCGGACGCCGGGGAAGTTCCGGTTGAGGCCGAGGGCGATGGCGAGCGCCAGGGTGATCTCGAGCGGCACCGCCACCACCACGTAGTAAAGCGTGTTGAAAAAGGCTTTCTTGAGGACCGGGTCCGCGAGCATGCGGCGGTAGTTGTCGAGCCCGGCCCAGGACTGGATCAGGTTTTCCAGGGTGAGGGGTTGGAAGACGTCCCAGTGGGTGAAGCTGATCCAGAGCGAGAGCAGGATGGGACCCGCGTTGAAGGCAAGGAATCCCACGAGACTCGGCAGGATGAAGAGCCAGGGAAAACGTCGGAACGCGTTCATCGCAAGGGGAAGGGGGCGGGGTCGTCCCCGCCCCCCAAGGGTCGTTACTTCTTCTTCCGGGCGGCCTGGACCTCGTCCAGGATCTTCTGGACCGCCGGGGCCACCTTATCCATCGCGGTCTTGACGTCCTCCTTGCCCTGCCAGACCGGCTGCAGCGCCTTGGAGATCAGGTTGATGGCCTCGGAGAAACGTTCGAAGGTCTCGGTAGGGATGGCGGTCTTGTTGACGGTGAGGAAGTACTGCTGATGCCGGGGCGGGGGCGGGGTGAAGAAGGCCTTCAAGACCTTGTTGGTGGCCTCGGGGTTTTTGGGGTCGTAGCCGATCGCCGGGATGATCAGCCCGCCCTTGGTGAAGATCAGCGCGCCCTCGGGGCCGGCCAGGAACTGGAGCACCTTCCAGGCCGCCTCCTTGTGCTTCGAGGTCGAGGTGATGCCCCAGCCGGAGCCGTCGATGTCCACGATGCTGCCGGCCTTGCCCCGCGGGAAGGGGACGATGTCCCAGTCGAACTTGGCCTTCTTCTTGAGGGTGGGCACCCGCCAGCGGCCGTCGACGATCATGGCGGTGCGCTGGTTCAGGAACATGCCAAAGGCGCTCTGGTCGGCGGCCTCGGCCGGGGTGGGGGCGACGTGGTGCTTCCAGCGCAGGTCGACGTAGTACTGCAGGCCCTCCACCGAGGGGGGGCTATTCAGCAGGAACTTGCTGTGGTCGGGGCTGAAGAAGCGGCCGCCGTTGGACCAGACCCAGGGCTCCCAGAAGAGGAAGTAGGTGTAGAAGGAGAAGCCCCACTGCACCCGCTTGCCGTTCTTCTCGACGGTGAGGGCCTTGGCGGTCTTCAGGAAGTCGTCCCAGGTCCAGTTGGGGTCGGGGTC
>JAMOVS010000063.1 GCA_027061845.1 Thermaceae bacterium | reverse complement strand
GACGACGGCATCGCCATGGGCCACGAGGGCATGCGCTGGAGCCTCCCCTCCCGGGAGCTGATCGCGGACAGCGTCGAAACCATGTTCCGGGCCCACGCCTTCGACGCCGCCATCTTCATCCCCAACTGCGACAAGATCGTCCCCGGCATGCTGATGGCGGCGCTCCGGACCAACATTCCCTCGATCTTCGTCTCCGGCGGGCCGATGCGGGCCGGGGTGCTGCCCTCCTCGGGCCGGGTGGTGGACCTGATCAGCGTCTTCGAGGCTTTAGGTCAACTCCAAAAGGGCGAGATCGGCGAGGACGAACTTAGAGAGATCGAGACCTACGCCTGCCCCGGCTGCGGCTCCTGCTCCGGGCTCTTCACCGCCAACAGCATGAACTCGCTGCTCGAGGCCCTGGGCCTGGCCCTTCCCGGGAACGGCACCATCCTGGCCGAGGACCCCCGCCGCGAGGAGCTCAAGAAGAAGGCCGCCTACCGCGTGGTCGAGCTCGCCTTCGAGGACCTGAAACCCCGCGACATCGTCTCCCGGGCCTCGTTCGAAAACGCCTTCCGGCTCGACGTGGCCATGGGCGGCTCCACCAACACCGTGCTCCACACCCTGGCCGCCGCCGAGGAGGCGGGGATCCCCTTCCCGCTCGAGCGCCTGGACGAGATCGGCGGCACCACCCCGACGCTCTCCAAGATCGCCCCGAGCTCCGCCTACCACATGGAAGACCTCGACCGCGCCGGCGGCATCCACGCCATCTTGAAGGAGCTTGCCCGGGGCGGCTACCTGCACCTCGAGGCCCTGACCGTCCAGGGCAAGACGCTCGGGGAGGTGCTCGCGGAGGGCGACTTCGAGATCAAGGACGAGCGGGTCATCCGCCGGCTGGAAAACCCCTACGACGAGAAGGGCGGCCTCCGGATCCTCTTCGGCAGCCTGGCCCCCGAGGGGGCGGTGGTCAAGACCGCCGGGGTCGAGCCCAAGATGATGCGCCACACCGGCCCGGCGCGGGTCTTCGACTCCGAGGAGGAGGCCCAGGCGGCGATCCACGGCGGAAAGATCCAGCCCGGCGACGTGGTGGTGATCCGCTACGAGGGGCCCAAAGGGGGACCCGGCATGCGCGAGATGCTCGCCCCCACCTCGGCGCTGGTGGGCATGGGGCTCGGCGACTCGGTGGCGCTCATCACCGACGGGCGCTTCTCCGGCGGCACCCGGGGCGCCGCCATCGGCCACGTCTCCCCCGAGGCCGCCGAGGGCGGGCCCATCGGCCTCGTCGAGGAAGGCGACCGGATCGCCATCGACCTGGTGGAGGGCCGGGTGGACCTGCTGGTGGACGAGGAAGAGCTCGAAAGGAGGCGGGCGCGATTCAAGCCCCTCAAGAAGCCGGTCGAGGGCTCCTGGCTCAGGCGCTACCGCGCCCTGGTGACGAACGCCTCCCGCGGCGCGGTGCTCCACGAGCCCGACTGAACGCCCGAAGCGCCGCCGGCGGTTCATTTTTTTAAATCGCGGGGAGCGGTACGGTAATTCCAAAAGGAGGTGCGCGATGCGAAGACTTCTGGGTCTTCTGCTCTTCCTTGGGCTGGCTTTGGCACAGGGAAACCTCGACTACAAGGGCTTGGTCGTGGCCACCCCCTACCCCGCCCTCACCGTCAAGGCGGGTGAGGTGGTGAACCTGACGCTGGAGCTCAAGAATTACAACCTACCGCCGCAGTACGTTCGCCTCCGCCTCGAGGGCGTCCCCCAAGGCTGGACCGCCGCCTTCCTCGGCGGCGGCCGGGTGGTGGCGGCGGCCTTCCTCGCCCCCGGCGCGAGCCAGCGGCTGACCCTCCGGGTCGAGGTTCCGGAAGGCGTCAAGGAGGGCCGCTACCCGATGACCGTCGTCGCCGAGGGGAACGCGGCAAGGAGCGAGCTCCCCATCGTCCTCACCGTGGGCAAGGTGCTGCCTCCTTCCTTGAAGCTCGAGGTCGAGCTGCCGGTCTTAAAGGGCACCCCCACCACCACCTTCCGCTACCGGGCGACCTTGAAAAACGAGTCCGACCAGGACCTCCTGGTGGGCCTCGAAGCCGAGGCCCCGGAGGGGTTCGAGGTCGTCTTCAAGCCGCAGTTCTCCGGCCAGGAGGTGACCACCCTGCCGATCAAGGCGGGCGAGACCAAGAACCTCGACATCGAGGTCAGCCCGCCGCCGAAAGCCCCCGCCGGCGAGTACGCGATCCGGGTGATCGCCCGGGCGGGAGCGGCCCGGGCCGAGGCCGACCTCAAGGCCATCGTCACCGGCCGCCCCGAGCTCTCGATCACCACCCCGGACGGCCGGCTCTCCGGCCGCGCCTACGCCGGAAGGGAGTCGCCTCTAAAGCTCGTGGTTAAAAACCGCGGCAGCGCCGAGGCCAAGAACGTCGAGCTCTCCTCGTTCGAGCCCACCGGCTGGGAGGTCAGCTTCGAGCCCAAGACGATCGCGTCCATCCCCGCCGGCGAGAAGGCCGAGGTGACCGCCAAGATCAAGCCCTCGGCCAAGGCGATCGCCGGCGACTACATGGTGACGATCACCGCCCGACCCAAAAACGGCACCTCCGAGTCCGCCGACTTCCGCATCACCGTGCTCACCTCGACGATGTGGGGCATCGTCGGCGTGGGCCTGGTGGCGGTGGCGCTCGGCGTCCTGGCGCTGGCGGTAGCCCGCTTCGGACGGCGATGATGGCGGCGATCGAGACCCAGGACCTCACCAAGCGCTACGGCCGCCTGCTGGCGGTGGACCGGCTCAACCTGGTGGTTGAGCGGGGCGAGGTCTTCGGCATCCTGGGCCCGAACGGCTCCGGAAAAACGACCACCATCCTGATGCTGCTCGGCCTCACCGACCCCAGCGCGGGCACGGTTCGGGTGCTGGGCCGCGACCCGGTGCGCGAGCCGCTCTCGGTGAAGCGCCGGGTCGGCTACCTGCCGGATACGGTGGGCTTTTACGACGAGCTCTCGGGCCGGGAAAACCTTCGCTACACCGCCGCCCTAAACGGCCAGACGGGCCGCAGGGTCGAGGCCCGAATCGAGGCCCTTTTGGAACAGATGGGCCTCGGCGAGGCGGCCGACCGCCCGGTCCGCACCTACTCCCGGGGCATGAAGCAGCGGCTCGGCCTCGCCGACGTGCTGCTCAAGGAGCCCGAGCTGGTCATCCTGGACGAGCCCACCCTGGGGCTCGACCCCCAGGCGGCCCACGAGTTTTTGCTCCTGATCCGCTCGCTAAAAGAGAAAGGCCTCACCGTGCTGCTCTCTTCCCACCTCCTGCACCAGGTGCAGGCGATCACCGACCGGGTGGGGCTCTTCCGAAAGGGGCGGATGGAGCTCGTGGGCAGCGTGCCCGAGCTCGCGCGGCAGGTCCTCGGCGGGGCCTTCCGCATCCGGGTCCGGGCGGCGGGCCCGGGGCTCGAGCAGGCCCTCGGCCGGATCCCGGGGGTGCTCCGGGTCACGGAGGAAGCCCACGGGTACCTGCTCGAAACCGAGCGGGACCTGCGCCCCGAGGTGGCCCGGGCGGTGGTCGAAGCCGGGGGCAAGCTCTTCGAACTCGAGCTCGAGGAGCCCAGCCTGGACGAGATCTACCGCGCCTACTTCCAGGGGGTGAACCGTGACGCGGCGTGAAGGATCGGCCTTCTCCGGCCTGGGCGTGGTCTTTTTGAAGGAGTTCGCCGACCAGCTCTCGGGCATCCGGATGCGCATGCTCGAGCTCTTGATCGTGCTCACCGCGATGGCGACGATCTACGCCGCCATCCAGACGATCAAGAACGTGGTCGGCGAGGACGTCTTCCTCTTCCTAAGGCTCTTCACCACCGCCAAGCAGCCGCTCCCCTCCTTCGTCGCCTTCATGGGCTTTCTGATCCCGCTGCTGGCGATCGCTCTGGGCTTCGACGCGGTGAACGGCGAGTTCCAAAGGCGCACCCTGGGCCGGGTGCTCTCGCAGCCGATCTACCGCGACGCCCTGCTCTTCGGCAAGTACCTGGCCGGGCTCGCCACCCTGGGCCTGGTGCTGCTCTCGGTCTGGCTCCTGGTCACCGGGCTCGGCATCCTCTTCACCGGCCTGGTGCCCTCCGGCGAGGAGGTGGCCCGGGGCCTCCTCTACCTCGCCGCCACCCTGGCCTACGGCGGGGTCTGGCTGGCGGTGGCGCTCTTCTTCTCGGTGGTCTTCAAAAACCCCACCACCAGTGCCCTGGCCGCCATCGGGGTCTGGCTCTTCTTCACCGTCTTCTGGGGGATGATCGCGGGAATGCTGGCCCCGGTGATCAGCCCGGTGCACTACGGCTTCCCGGAGGAGATCCTCCGCCAGGCCCAGACCGAGCTGGCGCTGGCCCGCATCTCGCCGAACACCCTCTACGCCGAGGCCACGCTCGCCCTCCTGCAGCCCGAGGTGCGGGCGCTCGGCCCGGTGCTCCCGGCCCAGCTCGAGGGCATGGTCCTCGGCACCCCCCTGCCCCTCTCCCAGTCCTTGCTCCTGGTCTGGCCCCAGTTCGCCGGGCTGATCGCCGCCAGCGTGGTCTTCTTCACCCTGGCCTACGTCGTCTTCCAGCGGATGGAGATCCGGGCGTGAAGACGGAGGTGGGGAGGTAGGAAAGAAGGGGCCCGCCCTCCGGGCGGGCCCTCTCGTGTAGCGGCAGCCTATTCGAGCCACTCGGTCTCGTAGTCCTCCGTCTTCGGCACCACGCAGAGGAAGAGCACCGGGTCCTCGCCGACGTTCTCGTACCAGTGGGCGACCCCGGGAGGGATGAAGACCACGTCGCCGGGGCCGACCTCGTAGACCTCGTCGTCGAGGCCGATACGCATGCGCCCTGAAAGGACGTACTGCTCGTGTTCGATCTTGGGGTGGCGGTGCTTCTTGATGCGACCGCCGGGGAGCAGGGTAAAGCGGCGCAGGAGGAAGCGCGGCGCCTCCTCGGGCCCGATCAGAATCTGGATGAAGGCGCCCTCGGCGTCGTCCACCGGCACCCGGCGAACCTTGTCGGCGTGCACCACTTTAGGCTTCACGGATCCCCCTCCTCCCCCACTTGGCCAGCAGGGCGACGACCTCCTCGTCGCTCACCTGGGGAAACTCGTCGTAATAGGCCGCCACCGCGGTGAACACCGGCGGGACGTAGAGCACCACGATCTCGGTCTTGCTCTTGATGCGCTCGACGGCGTCGGCGGCCGCCACCGGAACCGCCACCACCACCCGGGCCGGCGCCTCGGTCATGACCGCCGCCAGCGCCGCCTCCATGGTGCTGCCGGTGGCCATGCCGTCGTCGGTGAGCACCACCTGCCGGCCGGTGAGCGGCTCCTTGGGGCGCACCGCCCGGTACTTGGCCCGGCGCTCCTCGATGACCTTGAGCTGGCGGGCGACCTCGTTGCGAATGTAGGCCTCGCCGGCGTAGCGGTAGGCGTAGGGCTGCAGGATCACCTCGCCGGTCTCCGCCACCGCCCCCAGGGCGAACTCGGGGTTGCCGGGGGCGCCGATCTTGCGGGCCAAGACCACGTCCATCGTTCCCCCGAGGCGCTCCGCCAGCACGTCCGCGATCACCACCCCGCCCCGGGGAATGCCGAGCACGACCGGGGCCTCCAACCCCAGCGGGAGCAGGGCCTCGGCCAGTAGTTCCGCCGCGTGACGGCGATTCCTGAACCGCACGCTTCCATTTTACGGCTATCGGCTCAGGAAAAAGGCGTTTCCTGCACCCAAGGCGGCTAGCCCCCGAGGGCGCGGCGGATCCCCCGAAGGTCGCCGCGCAGGAAGACCCCGGTGAGGAAGAGCCCGAGCAGGAAGGCCTCGAGGGTGCCCAGCGGCCACCAGGCCCGGATCGAGGGGTCGTGCGCCAGCAGCCGGGCCCCGGCCCAGACGATGATCAAAGCCCCCAGCAGGGTGAGCCAGGGCCAGCGGTTCAGCCACTCCGAGATCAGGCTCGCGCCCAGCATCAAGATGGGGATGGAAAGCGCCAGGCCGAAGATCAAGAGCCCGAGGTGCCCCTCGCTGGCCGCCGCCACCGCCAGGACGTTGTCCAGCGAGAGGGTGAAGTCGGCGACGATGATGAGCCAGACCGCCTGCCAAAAACCCTGGGCCGAGCGTTCCGGCCCCTGGGAGTCCTCCTCGCGTAAGAGCTTGGCGGCGATCCAAAAGAGCGTGATCCCCCCCAGCGCCCGGAGATAGGGGATCTGGAGCAAGAAGGCCGCCAGGATGGTGAAGGCTACCCGAAGCCCCACCGCCCCCAGCGTCCCCACGAGAATCGCCTGACGCCTCAGGTGGGGCGGCAGGTTCCGGACCGCCATGCCGATGACCACGGCGTTGTCGCCCGAGAGCACCAGGTCAATGAGGACGATGCTGAGGAAGTTGAAGAGCCAGGGCGGCACGGTCATTCTTCCAAGACGAAGCGGGGTTCCTTTTCGTGCAGGCGGACCCGGTGGATGATGCGCTGGTCGTGGGGCCCGTCGGGGTGGGTGGTGGCGACCACGGTGACGTAGTCACGAATCGGGCTGTTCACCACCTTCTTGGTCAGCGTCTCCTCCACCTGGAAGATTCCCGCCGCGTTGTTCATCTTCACCCGGATCTCGACCGGCACCTCGTCGCCGCGAAGGATCGCCACCTCGTCCACCGCCAGCGCGGAGATCGAGTGGATGTCGATCGAACCCAGGGCGAAGGCCTTGCGACCCCGGCCTTTGGTGATGTCGGTGCCGTCGGCCACCGCCGTCACCCCGGCCTCGATG
Organism: Thermaceae bacterium; assembly: GCA_027061845.1. Taxonomy (GTDB): domain Bacteria; phylum Deinococcota; class Deinococci; order Deinococcales; family Marinithermaceae; genus WFXV01. The sequence goes on along the minus strand of JAMOVS010000063.1, from coordinate 3,931 downwards.
GTGAGCGGCTCGGGATCGAGGTCGTGGCTGAAGATCGAGTGCAGCATCAGCGCCCGCAGGCGTACCCGCTGGGCGGCGTCCTCGTACACCTCGGTGAGCACCCGGTTCAGGATGGGGACCGCCAGGTTCACCCCGAAGGCCTCGTGGTGCACCCGGTGCACCTGGTTGCCGATGTCGTGGAGCATGGTGCCGAGCAGGGTGACGACGTAGGCGTCCTCGAGGTCGCCGGAGCCGCTTTTCTCGGTGTCGGTCTTGACCCCGGCCTCGACCAGAAGCCGCAGGATCGCCACCGCCGCCGCCCCGGTGAGGATCGCGTGCACCCGGCCGTGGTCGTTGTAGCCGAGCTTGTGCATGGTGATGTAGTTGGCCATGTCCCAGCTGGAACGGGCCTCGGGGTCGGCGACCAAGAGCTCGTAGGCCTTGAGCGCCCGGGGAAAGTCGGCCAGGCTCTTCCGGATCGCCTGGTCGGCCTCCTGGTAGAGCTTGGCGGTGGAGCTGGCGACGTGGATGACCCGGTCTTCCACCTATTCCCCCTTGAACTCGGGTTTGCGTTTTTCCAGGAAGGCGCTGGTCCCCTCCTTGAAGTCGGCGGTCCGGGAGACCATGCCGAAGAGGTCGGCCTCGATCTCCAGCCCCTCGGGCAGGGAGACGTCGAAGCCGCGGAAGACCGCCTCCTTGGCCAGCGCCATCGCCACCGGCCCGTTCCTGACGATCTGCTCGGCGAGCTCCAGGGCGCCGGCCAGGGCGTCGTCGGCCAGGCGATTGACCAGACCCATCTGGTAGGCCTCCTCGGCGCCGACGTGACGACCGGTCAGGATCAGGTCCAGCGCCCGGCCGACGCCGACGATGCGGGGCAGGCGCTGGGTACCGCCGAAGCCGGGGATGAGGCCGAGCCCGACCTCGGGAAGACCGAGCTTCGCGTTCTTCGAGGCCACCCGCAGGTCGCAGGCGAGCGCGAGCTCCAGCCCACCACCCAGGGCGTAGCCGTTGATGGCGGCGATGGTGGGTACCGGGCTGGCGGCGATGGCGCCGAAGACGTCCTGGCCCAAGAGCGAGAACTCCCGGGCCACGAAGACGTCGGAAAGCGCCGCGATCTCCGGGATGTCGGCCCCGGCCACGAAGGCCTTGCCCTCGCCGGTGAGGACGAGCGCCCGGACCTCGGGGTTCTCGTTGATTAGCTCGGGAATCTCGGCGAGCTCCTGAAGCAAGGCGGTGGAAAGCGCGTTCAAGACCTCGGGCCGGCGGATGGTGACCACCGCGATGCTGCCTTCCAGGCGGTAGTCGAGAAACTCGAACTCGGGTTCGTGGTGGTGCGCCGTCTCAAACTTCATGACCGTCCCTCCAAACGCAAAAGCGCCTCCAGCGCGGTGCGGATTACCCGGTCCACCGCGCGGGAAAGAACCTCCTGGGGAACCAGCTCGGGGTCGCCGACGTTGTTGGAGACCGCCAGCACGCTCCCGGCCTCGACCCCCCGCATCCTGGCCAGCAGGAAGACCGCCGCCGACTCCATCTCCACCGCCAGCGCTCCGTACGATGCCCATTCCTTGGCGTCCTCCGGGGTGGTGGCGTAAAAGGCGTCCTCGGTGAGGATGGGCCCGACGTGGACGTCCTCGCCGGCGGCCTCCACCAGCGCCCTCAGGAGGGCGAAGCTGGGCGTCGGAGCGAAGGGCCGGCCCCTCAGGTACTGGCGGGTGGTGCCGTCGTAGGGGATGGCACTTTGGGCCACCACCAGCTCGCCCGGGCGCACGTGGGTGGCGAGCGCCCCGGCGGTGCCGATGCGAACCAGGCGCTTGGCGCCCAGCTGAATCAGTTCCTCCACCACGATCGCCGCCGAGGGCGTGCCCATGCCGGTGGTCTGCACCGAGACCGGCAGGCCCTTGTAGGTCCCGGTAAAGCCCAAGAGGCCCCGGTGCTCGTTATAGAGCCGGGCGTTTTCCAGGTAGGTTTCGGCCACGTGCCGCGCCCGCCCGGGGTCCCCGGGCAGGAGCACGTACGGGGCCAGGTCCTCGGGTGCGGCGTGGATATGGATCGGGCTCACGACCCCAAGGATACCAGGCCCCCCCGTTCGATGCGCCATCCGGGGAGCCCGGCCACCAGCCGCTCGTCGTGGGTCGCGAGCAGCACCGCGGTCCCCGCCTCCTCGGCCAGGGCCAGCATGAGGTCGAGAACGCCGCCGGCGTTCTGCCGGTCCAGGGCTCCGGTGGGTTCGTCGGCCAGAAGCAGCCGGGGCCGGGAGAAGAGCGCCCGGGCCACCGCCACCCGCTGGCGCTCGCCGCCGGAAAGGTGCTCGGGTTTCAGCCCCTCCTTCCCGGCCAGGCCCACCCGGTGCAACAGGCGCCGCGCCCGGTCGGGGTCGGGGCGGCCCAGGATCCAGCCCGGTAGGGCCGCGTTCTCCAGCGCGGTGAGCTCGGGGAGCAGGTAGTGGTGCTGGAAGACCAGCCCCAGGTAGCGCTTCCGCAAGCGCACGCGTTGTTCCTCGGGCCAGCGGCTGATCGGGTGCGCGTCCCAGTAGACCGTTCCCCGATCCGGGGTCAGGATGCCGGCCAGCAGGTGCACCAGGGTGGTCTTCCCGGAACCCGAGGGGCCCACCAGCACCCGCACCTCGCCCGGGCCCAGCTCCAGGTTCAAACGGGAGAAAAGCGCCAGCCCGGGGTAGGCGAAGGAAACGTCTTCGGCACGCAGCACCGGCGGCATCGCTCCCGCATGCTACCGCGGGTTTCCTTTACAGCTCGACCCGGGGCAAACTATTCTTTAATGCAGTGAAGGTGGACGACATTCTGAATAGCTCGCCGCTGCTCGACGGGCTCCCGCCGCATTCGGTCGAGATCGTCCGGGAGGCCTGCCCGGTCTGGACCTTCGAAAGCGGCGAGGCTATTTTTCGAAAGGGCGACCCTGGAGAGGCTCTGTACATCGTCCTGTCGGGGGAGGTGCGGATCTTCCGGGAGAGCCTGGAAGGCCGGCCCAAGGTGCTCGCCTACGTTCACCCCGGCGACGTCTTCGGCGAGATGAGCCTGGTGGAGGAACGTCCCCGCAGCGCCTCGGCGGTGGCCGAAACCGCCACCGAGGTGCTGGTGCTCTTCCGCGATACCTACTTCAACCTGCTGCGACGCTTCCCCCTCCTGGGGCACAACCTGGCCCGGATCATCGCCGGCCGGCTGCGGGAGATGAACGACGAACTGCTCTTCTTGACCTTCGAGGAGGCAAAGAGCAAGGTCGCCTTCGCCCTCCTCAAGCTCTACCGCCACCAGCACGGCCGTTCCCACAACGGGGGGTGGTACATCCCCATCGTGCACCAGGAGATCGCCAACCTGGCCGGCACCAGCCGCGAAACCGCCACCCGGGTGGTCCACGAGCTGCGTTCCAAGGGCATCCTGGAGACCCGCCAGGGGGGCGTGCTCATCCGGGACCTCAAGGCCCTGGAACAGGTACTCTACGGACTCGTATGAGCGAACTCGCCGCCTCCATCCTTTCCGCCGACTTCGCCAGGCTCGCGGAGGTCGTCCGCGAAAGCGAAGCCGCCGGGGTGGACCGCTTCCACCTCGACGTCATGGACGGGCACTTCGTCCCCAACCTCACCTTCGGCCCGGTGGTCATCGAGGCGGTGCGAAAAGTGACCGAACGCCCGCTCGAGGCCCACCTGATGGTGAACGCCCCCGAGCGCTTCGTGGACGGCGTCCTTCGCGCGGGGGCCGACACGGTGGTCTTCCACCTCGAGGCCACCCCCCACCCCCACCGGCTCCTCGGCGCCATCCGCGAGGCCGGCGCCCGCTCCGGGCTCGCCATCAACCCCGGCACCCCGGTGGAAGCCCTCCGGGATCTCCTCGAGCTCGCCGACCAGATCCTGGTCATGAGCGTGAACCCCGGCTTCGCCGGCCAGGCCTTCATCCCCCGCACCTACGCGCGCATCGAGCGCCTCAGGGCCCTGATGGAC
>JAMOVS010000062.1 GCA_027061845.1 Thermaceae bacterium | reverse complement strand
TTGGCGGAGAGGGCGGGATTCGAACCCGCGGTGCGGGGGTTACCCGCACAACACCTTAGCAGGGTGCCGCCTTCGACCACTCGGCCACCTCTCCGTACCGGTTTGGCGGAGGGTGAGGGATTCGAACCCCCGGTGGGCTTTCGGCCCACAGCGGTTTTCAAGACCGCCGCCTTCGACCGCTCGGCCAACCCTCCGAGCGCGGCCTTTGGCCGCATTACCCATGATGCAAGCGGCCTTGGCCGCTGTCAAGCGTCGGGCTGGAGCGCCCGGCGCGCGCTGGGGGTGAGCAGCAGCAGCCCCACCAGGACCAGGAGCGAGGCGCTCAGGACGTAGGGGGCGCTGGGGGCGATCCACTGGTAGAGGCCGGTGCCCAGGAGCGGCCCCAGCATCCGGCCCAGCGCCTGGGCCGAGCTGTTGAGCCCGGCCACCAGGCCCTGCTCGTGTTCCCCCACCGCCAGCGAGAGGGCGGCGGTGATGCCGGGGGCGGAGAGCCCCTGGCCCACGCCCTGGAGCACCAGCGCCAGCGTCAGCGTGCCGAAGTCGTGGGCGAAGACGAAGGTCAAGAACCCCAGCAGGGAAAGCGGCAGCCCCAGTCCCAGCAAAAGCCTGGGCGGCCACTTGAAGCGGCGGATCAGGAACCCCTGCACGAAGACCGCCGCCAGGCCGTAGACCACCAGGGCGGTGGCCACCGCCCGGGCGGTGGCCTTGGCGTCCAGGCCCAGGCGGTCCTGGAAGTAGAAGGCCACCGTGGTCTCCATCATCACCGAGGCCAGGCTGACCACCAGCCCCGCCGCCAAGAGGGGCAGGATGCGGGGGTCGTGGGGCTTGAGGACCGGCCGGGTCTCCAGGTGGACGTGGCGTTTGGGCTCGGGCAGGGTGAGGTAGACGAAGAGCGCGTTCAAGAGCGCCAGGCCGGCCGAGAAGTAGACCGGCGCCAGGAGGTGGATCTTGGCCAAGAGGCCCCCGAGCCCCGGGCCCACGATCACCCCCAGCCCGAAGGCGGCCCCGATCACCGCCATGCCGGCGGTGCGGTCGGCCCGGCCGGTGATGTCGGCGACGTAGGCCTGGGCGGTGGGCAGGGTGGCGGAGGAGAAGGTGCCGCCGATCAGCCGGGCGAAGAGCATCAGCCAGAAGGTGGTCTGGACGTCGAGCACCCCGGCGAAGCGAAGCTGGGCGAAGAGCCCGAAGAGGAAGAAGGAGACTGAAAACCCCAGGATGCCCACGAGCAAAATGGGCTTCCGCCCCACCTGCTCGCTTTTGCGCCCCCAGTAGGGGCTCATCAAAAACTGCATCAGGGCGTAGGCGGTGGAAAAAAGCCCGGTCTGGAACTCGGTGAGGCCGAGCTCCCGGGCCAGCGGTCCGATGATGGGAAAGAGGATCGAGAGTCCGAGGATGCTGTTGAACAGGGTGATGAAGAGAAGCCCCATGGGCGACATGGGGGATAGTTTAAAACTTAAACGGTTGCAAAAGTAAAGAAATCCCCGCCCACAGGGGCGGGGTGCTTGGCGGGCCCGAGAGGACTCGAACCCCTGACCTGCTGATCCGTAGTCAGCCGCTCTATCCAACTGAGCTACGGGCCCGCGAGCCGGAACCCTCCGGCGACATACGATTTTAGCCTCCCGCAAGTCTTTTGTAAAGTTCCCGGCCGTGCAAGAATGCAGTAAGCATGGATTCCGACCTGCTCGGGCTCGAGAAACGGGTGGTGATGGTGACCGGCGCCGGGCGGGGCTACGGCCGCGAGCTGGCCCTGGCCTACGGCGCCCAGGGCGCCACCGTGATCGTGGTCGACCCCGACGTCGAGCTCGCCACCCAGGTGGCCAGCGAGGTGGAGGAGCGGGGCGGCGGGGCGATCCCCATCCGCGGCGACCTCTCGGTGGCCCTGGACGTGGTCACCACCTTCGCCAAGGTGGACGAGCTCTTCGGCGTCTTGGACGGCATCGTGCACGTCACCCGGGGTCAGAGCCCGACCTCGTTCACCGAGCTCGGCGAGGCCGAGTGGCACGAACTTTTGAACGCCGACGTCAAGTCGAGCCTGCTGGTCTTGCAGCACGGGCTCAAGTACCTGGCGGGTGGGGGCTTCGTGGTCCTGGTCCTGCCTCCCTCGAAACGGGTCGAGCCCCACGTCGCCGCCGTGCGCGGCGCCGTGGTCGGGCTGATCGAGGGCGCCAGCGCGGTCTTCCCGGAGGAGGTGCGGGTCAACGGCGTGGTCCCCAGCCGCGAGCCCGCCGGCGAGGAGTACGACCGGCCGCTGGTGCGGGCGGTTTTGGGCCTGGGTTCGATGGTCTCCGAGGGGGTGCACGGCGAGGTGCTCCGGGTGCGCCTGCCCGAGCCGCCGACCCCGCCCGAGCTCTACGACCTGCTGGCGGACCTGCCATGAAGTGCCCCTACTGCGGCGCCCAGGACACCAAGGTGGTGGACACCCGGCCGGTGGACGGCGGGCTCGCCATCCGCCGCCGGCGGGAGTGCGTCCAGTGCGGCCGCCGCTTCACCACCTACGAGCGGCCCCAGCTCGAGCCCCTGATGGTGAAGAAGCGCTCCGGCAAGCGCGAGGCCTTCGACCCCGACAAGCTCCTGCGCGGCCTCTTGCTCGCCTGCGAAAAGCGCCCGGTGGACCCGGAGAAGCTCAAGCGCTTCGCCTACGCCTTCGAGGACCAGGTGGAGGGTCCCGAGATCGCCTCCGAGGAGATCGGCCGCCGGGCGATGGCCTTCTTGAAGGAGCTCGACCCGGTGGCCTACATCCGCTTCGCCAGCGTCTACCGCGAGTTCGACAGCGTGGAGCGCTTCATCGAGGAGATCAAGGCGCTGGAGAAGGACGGCTAGCGGCGGGGCCCAGGGCGCGGAGGAAGAGCGCCACCGCGCGGGGGTGGAACTGCTCCCCGGCGCCGGCTTGGAGCTCGCTCCGCGCCGCCTGCTCGCTCCGGGGGGCGGCGTAGGGTCGCCGTTCCCGCATGGCGGCGTAGGCGTCGGCGACCGAGAGCAGGGCGACCTCGAGGGGAAGCCCCGACCCCTTCAGGCCAAAGGGGTAGCCCCGGCCGTCGGGGCGTTCGTGGTGCAGCAAGAGGAAGGGCAGGAGCGGGGCGGCGAGCTCGGGGGCCAGCCAGCGCTGGAGGAGCGCGGCGCCGGCCTCGGGGTGGCGCGCCAGGCACTGCCGTTCTCGCGGCGAGAGCCGCCGGTCGGCCTGCAGCAGCCGGCGGGGAACCCAGGCCTTTCCCAGGTCGTGGAGCAGTCCGCCGAGCCGCCAGCGCTCCCGCTCGGCCGGGGGAAGGCCGAGCTCCTCGGCGAGCATCTCCATGAGGGCGGCCACCCGCTTCCCGTGGGCCAGCACCTGGGGGCGCTCGCGGGCGAACCAGGCCAGCAGGCCTGGGAGGGGGTGGGGGCGGGCCGCCGGCACGCCCTAGAGGCTAGCCCGGTGGGGAAAACGGCAGGTAAACGGGACCGCCCCGGGGCGGTCACCAGACCATCTCGCCGCTTAAAAAGGCCCGCGTGCGGGGGTCCTTCGGGGCTTCGAAGAACGCCGGCGCCGGCCCCTCCTCCACCACCTCGCCCGCGAGCAGGAAGAGCGCCCGGTCGGCGAGCCTTTTGGCCTGGAAGAGGTTGTGGGTGACCAGTACGATCGCCCGGCCCCGGTGCCTTTCCTCCCCGATCAGGGCCTCGACCCGGGCCACGTTGGCCGGGTCGAGGTTGGCGGTGGGCTCGTCCAGGAGAAGGCTCTTCGGCTCGGTGGCCAGCGCCCGGGCGAGCGCGAGCCGCACCCGCTCGCCGCCGGAGAGCCCCCGCGCCGGCCGCTCGGCGAGCGCTTCCAGCCCCACCCGGGAGAGCCAGGAGAGGGCCGCCCGCCGTGCCCGGGCGCGGGGCACGCCCTTTAGGCGGAGCCCGAAGGCAGCGTTTTCGAGCACGCTGCGTTCCAGCAGGTAGGGCTGCTGGTCGAGGTAGACGGCCGGGCCCGTTCGCTCCACCCGCCCCGCGTCCGGGGGAAGGAGGCCCGCGAGCAGCATCAGCAGCGTGCTCTTGCCCGCCCCCGAGGGGCCCAGGAGGGCCAGGATCTCGCCGGGCTCGGCGCGCAGCCGGGGCACCCGGAGGAGGAAGCCGGGGAAGCGTTTTTCGAGGTTCTGGGCGGCGATCACGGCGCCTCCCGATCGCCGAAGACCACCAGGATGGCGGTGACCAGCAGGGTCACCCCGAGGAGCACCACCCCCAGGGCCGCCGCCCGCTCGAGCTCCCCCTTCCGGGTCTCGATCACCACCGCGGTGGTGAGCACCCGGGTCGCGTGGCGGATGTCGCCGCCGACGATGGTCACCGCCCCCACCTCGCTGATCACCGCCCCGAACCCGGCCGCCAGCGCCGCCACCACCACCCGACGGCTCTCGGCGAGCAGGGTGAGGTGGACCTGGAGCTCGCTGCCACCGAGGCTCTTCACCAGCCGCCGGACCGGCTCCGCCTTGGCCGCCACCCCGGCCATGGCGAAGCCGGCGATCAAGGGGAAGGCGAGCACGCTCTCGGCGAGGACCATTCCCGGGATGGAGTAGAGCAGCCCCAGCGAGCCCAGGGGTCCGGAGCGCGAGAGCAGGAAGTAAAAAAGCAGTCCCACCACCACCGGCGGCAGCCCCATGCCGGCGTAGAGCAGGCTGGCCGCGAGCCGCTGGGGCCGGGCGCGGGCCCCGAGCCAAATCCCAAGCGGCAGGCCGAAGAGGGCGGCGAGCAAAGTGGCGCTGCCGCTGACGAGAAGGCTTCGCAGGGTGATCTCGAGGATCTCGTTCAAGGCACCGGGATAAGGCAGCGTCCGTGGAGCGGCTCAAAGAGGCTCTGCCCGAAACGCTCCTTCAGGTAGTTCGCGATCGTCTCCTGGACCTCGGGCCTGAGGAGATAGTCGCGGAGCTTTTTTGCCGCCTCGAAGCGGACCCAGGGGAAGCGCTCGGGATTGACCGCCATGTAGCTGTACTGGTTGATCATGCGGGGGTCGTCGCGGTCGAAGAGGGCCTCGAGCCGGACCTTCTCCCGCATGAAGAGGAAGGTGCCCAGGTCGGTGAGGGTGTAGGCGCCCTTCTCGCTGGCGAGCACCAGCGTCGCCCCCATCCCCGAGCCCGACTCCAGGTACCAGGGCTGGCCCCGGGGGTCGAGGCCGGCCGCCTGCCAGAGCTCGAGCTCCTTCTTGTGGGTCCCGGAGTTATCGCCCCGGGAGACGAAGAGGGCGCCCTTCAGGTAGATCTTCCGCAGGGCGTTTAGGACGTTCGTCTCCCAGCGGACGCCGGCCGGGTCCTGGGGCGGGCCCACGATCAGGAAGCGGTTCTTGGCGATGCAGGTGTGCAGGACGCCCTTCTTTTCCTTCAGGAACTGGGCCTCGAGGGCGGGCGCGTGCACCAGCACCGCGTCGGCGTCGCCGCGGCCGGCGATGGCCAGCGCCTGGCCGGTGCCCACCGCGATCACCTCGACCGGGATGCCGGTCTCGGCGGTGAAGCCGGGCAGGATCGCGTCCAGGAGCCCGGAGTCGTGGACGCTGGTGGTGGTGGCGAGCCTCAGGGGGCTCGCGGCCAGCGCCAGGGAAAGGCCGAGGAAGAGGGCGGCAAAGCCTCGTCGCACGATGCACCTCCGTGTAGCACGCCCATGCTACACGATCGCCGCCCGCCGGGGGTTAGCGCTTTTTCCGGCCCCGGCCCTTTTTCTTCTCCGCCGAGGGGGCGGCGCCCCGCATGAAGCTCTTGAGCTTGTTCTCGAACTCCGGCGCCTGCCGGGGCAGCCGCCGGGGCTTGGGCGGGGCCACCGGTTTGGGCAAAAGCTCCTTGATCGAGAGGTCGAGCCGGCCCTTCTCGTCGCGACCGAGCACCATCACCTCGACCTCCTGCCCCTCGGTGAGGAAGTCCTCCACCTTCTTGACGTACTCGTGCGCGATCTGGCTGATGTGCACCAGCCCGGACTCGCCGGTCTCCAGCTCGACGAAGGCGCCGAAATCCATGATGCGGGTGACCCGCCCCTTGACGATCTCGCCTGCTTCCACAGCCATCAGGAGCGTTCCTCCGTGGGGCGTACGCCCAGGTAGGGTTGTGCCTTTGGGGTTTTCTTCACGGCGCGACCAGTTTAGCACATATCATCGGTTCATGGCCGACGAACTTGCCCGCTACCTGGCCGAGGAAAGCCGCCGGCTGGAAGAAACCCGGGACCGGCTGATCGAGGCCTCCCGCCTGGCCATCAAGCACTCAAAGAACGCGATCTACGCCGCCATCCGGGAGGACCTCGAGGCCGCGGACGGGGAACTCGAGGAGGCCTGGCGGGCGGTCGCCGAGGTCCAGGGCCTGATCGGGGAGGCCCCCGAGCTTTGCGGCGAGGAGATCGCCCAGGTCGCCGAGGGGGAGACGGTCGAGGCCCAGATCGTGGTTCGCTTCGTTCGCGGCGAGGCGCTCCCCCACCCCCACGAGCTGCCCCGGCGGGTGGGCTTTTTCGCCTACGTCCACGGCCTCTTCGACGCCACCGGCGAGCTCCTCCGGGCTTCCACCGAGCGGCTGATCAAGGGCGACCTCGCCTTCGCCGAGCGGGCCCAAGGGGCGATCGAGCGGATCTATCTCCTCGGCCTCGAGCTCAACCTGAAGCGCTTCGACCTCCGGCGAAAGCTCGACTACGTCGGCGGCAACCTGCAGAAGCTCACCGAGTTCCGCTTCCTGGCCTCCAAGAAGTGCTGACGCTTTTATAAGCCGCCGGCGAAAAGGCGTTATACTCAGAGGCATGCAAGCCTCCCAACTCTGGTTTGAGCCGAGCGAGGACGAGCGGGCGCTCCTCGGCGCGGTGGAGGCCTTTTTGAAGGAGCGCGTGATCCCCACCGCCGCCGAGCGCGACCGCGAGGGCGTCTTCCCCGAGGCGCTGGTGCGCCAGCTCGCCGAGCTCGGGGTCTTCGGCCTGATGGTGCCCGAGGCCTACGGCGGCCTGGGCCTGCCGGCCCGCACCGCCATGCGCATCGTCGAGGCCATCGGCTACGCCGACGGGGCGCTCGGGCTCACGGTGGCGAGCCACAACTCCTTGGCCACCGGCCACGTGCTGCTGGCCGGCAACGAGGCGCAGAAAGAGCGTTTTCTGCCCAAGCTCGCCGCCGGCGAGTGGCTCGGCGCCTGGGCCCTGACCGAGCCCCAGGCGGGCTCCGACGCCGCCGCCCTCAAGACCCGGGCCGAGCCGGCGGACGGCGGCTTTCGCCTTTTTGGCAGCAAGCAGTTCATCACCCAGGGCTCGGTGGCCGGGGCCTACGTGGTCATGGCCCGCACCGACCCGCCCCCGGAGGGGAAACGCCACCAGGGGATCAGCGCCTTCGTCTTCGAGCGTCCGCCCGAGGGCCAGGGCTTTGCCGTCGGCCGCAAGGAGGAAAAGCTGGGGCTTCGCGCCTCCGACACCGCCCAGCTCCTCTTCGACGGCCTCTTGGTGCCCGAAGAGGCCCTCCTCGGCGAGCGCGGCCGGGCTTTTTACGACGTCCTCCGGGTGCTGGACGGCGGCCGGGTGGGGATCGCCGCCCTGAGCGTGGGGATCGGCCAGGCGGCCCTCGACCTGGCCGCCCGCTACGCGACGGAGCGCACCGCCTTCGGCCGCCCGATCGCCGCCTTCGAGGGGGTCTCCTTCAAGCTCGCCGACATGGCCACCGAGCTCGAGGCGGCAAGACTCCTCTACCTGAAGGCGGCGGCGCTGAAGGACGCCGGCCGCCCCTACACCCTGGCGGCGGCCCAGGCCAAGCTCTTCGCCAGCGAGGCGGCCACCCGGGCCGCCGACGCCGCCATCCAGATCCTGGGCGGCTACGGCTACACCCTCGACTACCCCGCCCAGCGCTACTGGCGCGACGTGCGGCTGATGGAGATCGGCGAGGGCACCAGCGAGATCCTGCGCCTGGTGATCGCCCGGGAGGTGCTGCGGGAGGTGACGCGGTGAAGATCGCCATCCAGGACACCTACCCCGAGGACTTCGCCCACTGCTACGGCTGCGGCTACCAGAACCCGAAGGGCCACCACTTCAAGACCTACTACGACGAGGCCACCGGCGAGACCGTCACCCGGTACACCCCCCGCCCCGAACACACTGCCGTGCCCGGCTTCGTCTACGGCGGGCTGATCGCCAGCCTGATCGACTGCCACTCCTCGGGCTCGGCGGCGATCTTCAAGCTGCTCTCCGAGGGGAAGACCCCGGGCGAGGCCGAGACCCCCCGCTACGTCACCGCCCGGCTCGAGGTCGACTACTTAAAACCCACCCCCCTCGGCCCCGAGCTCGAGGTCCGCGGCCGGGCGGTGGAGGTGGGCGAGCGCAAGGTGATCGTGGAGAGCCGCCTGCTCGCGGACGGCCTCGAGACCGCCCGGGGCCGGGCGGTGCTGGTGCTGCTCCCGCCCAACATGGCGCTCGGCGCGTCGTAGGGCTTGGCCCCCGGGCGTGTTGCTATACTGTGCCACACGCCCGGGGGCTTATGAAGCTCAAGGACCGCTACGGCCGCCACATCAAGGACCTCCGCATCTCGGTCACCCCGAGGTGCAACTTCCACTGCGTCTACTGCCATCCCCTGGGGCTCGAGATGACCGACCCCCCGGGAACGGTGAGCGTCGCCGACGTGGCCCACTTCGTGCGCGCCGGGGTGATCCTGGGGGCCGAGAGCGTGCGCTTTACCGGCGGCGAGCCGCTGGTCCGGAAGGAGCTCCCCGAGATGATCGCCGCCGCCCGCGAGGCCGGGGTGGAGGACGTCGCCGTCACCACCAACGCCACCCTGCTGGCCCGGCGTCTCCCCGAGCTGCTCGCGGCCGGGCTGAAGCGGGTCAACATCTCGCTGGACGCCCGCGACCCCGAGGTCTTCCGCCGGCTCACCCGGGGCGGCGAGATCGAGCATGTCTGGGAGGGGATCGAGGCCGCGCTCGCCGCCGAACTCCATCCGGTCAAGCTGAACGCGGTGGTGATCCGGGGGGAAAACGACGGCGAGATCGTGCCGCTCGCCGAGCTGACCCTAAAGCGGCCCCTGCACATGCGCTTTATCGAGTACATGCACCTGAACAACGCCCCCTTCGAGGAGTACCGCGCCCAGTTCTTCCCCGGGGCCGAGACCCGGCGGCGGATCGAGGAGGCCTACGGGCCCCTGGAGCCGGTGGAGACCGACCCCGCCTCCCCGGCCCGGGTCTTTAAGATCCCCGGTGCCCAGGGCACGATCGGCTTCATCAACTCGGTCTCCGAGCCCTTTTGCACGAACTGCTCCCGGCTCCGCCTGACCTCGGACAAAAAACTCCGCCCCTGCCTCCTGACCGAGCTCGAGCTCGACATCGCCCCCGCCTTCGACGCCCCCGACCCGCTCGAGGCCCTCCTGGACGCGATCCTTAAGGGCACCGACCAGAAACCCGCCTTCGGCAACACCCTGCCCACCAAGCGCCAGCGGGTGATGCTCGGCATCGGCGGCTGAGGCCGTTGACCGCGGCGGGGCGCGCCCCGTAGCGTGGGCTCAACGGAGGCCCGGGGCAACCTGGGGAGGTGACCGATGGACGCTTTGAACGAGCAAACGGTCCAGGACTACCTGCGAAAAAAGGGGCTCGCCCACCTGCTCGGCGAGGGGCCGTGGCAGGCGGAGCCGATCACCGAGGGCAACGTCAACCTGCTCTTCCGGGTCAAAAACCCCGCCACCGGCCGCTCGCTGGTGGTCAAGCAGGCGCTCGGCTACGCCTGGCGCTACCCCGACTTCAAGATGCCGAAAGACCGGCTCAAGATCGAACACGAGGTGCTCTCCCTCGCCGCCCGCTACGCCCCCGAGCAGGTCCCCGAGGTCTACTTCTTCGACCCCGAGGACGCGGTCTTGGTGATGGAGGACCTGGGCCGGCTGGAGGAGATGCGCGCCGCCCTCAGACGGGGAGTGCGCTTCCCCAAGGCGGCGGAGCACCTGGGTCGCTACATGGCGCGGACGCTCTTTTACACCTCGGACCTCTTCATGCCCTCGGAGGAGAAAAAGCAAAAGGCGGCCGAGATGGTAAACCCGGTGCTCCGCAAGGTGCAGGAGGACCTGGTCTTCACCCAGCCCTATATCCCCCACCCCAATAACCGCTATACGAAGCCCCTCGAGCCGCTGGTGCAGGAGATCTACGCCGACGACGACCTCCGGGCGGAGGTGCTCGAGCTAAAAGAACGCTACATGACCCAGGCCCAGGCGCTGATCCACAACGACCTCCACACCGGCTCGATCCTGGCCGGGCCCGACGAGACCAAGGTGGTGGACCCCGAGTTCGCCTTCTTCGGCCCCATCGGCCACGACCTGGGCACCTACCTCGGCAACCTGGCCCTGGCCTACGCCGCCTACGAGGCCCACGCGCCGAGCGAGGAGGAAAAGGCGGCCTTCCGGGACTGGCTGCTTGCCAGCTTTGAAGAGACCTGGCGGGTCTTCGAGCGGGAGTTCCTCGCCGCCTGGGAAAAAGACGGCCAGAAGGGCGAGTGGCCCTCGGCGACCTACCAGGCGCGCTACCTGAAGCGGCTCCTCCAGGACGCCGCCGGCTTCGGCGCCGCCGAGATGTTCCGCCGGCTCATCGGCATGGCCCACGTCTCCGACTTCTGGTCGATCGAGGACGAGGAAAAGCGGGCCGCCGCCGAGAGCCTGGGGCTCGACATCGCCAGGAAGTGGATCCGGAAAAGCCGCGAGATCGAGCAGGTTGAGGATCTCTCCGGCCTTGTTCGCGAAGGGAGGGTGTTGCTTTGAGCACGTTCCGCTCCATCGAGTGGCGGGGGGACCGGCTGGTGCTCTTGGACCAGCGGAGGATCCCCGAGGAAAAGGTCTACCTCGAGCTCTTCACCCCCGAGGAGGTGGCCCGGGCAATCCGCGAGATGGCGGTGCGGGGGGCGCCGGCGATCGGGGC
>JAMOVS010000061.1 GCA_027061845.1 Thermaceae bacterium | reverse complement strand
GCCTTGCAGCTGGTGGAGCGGGAGAACTACGCCGGCTGGAAAAAGGCCCTGGAGTCCGTGGGCTGGCACGACCCCCTGAACCTGCCGGCGCCTCCGGTCGTGGCCGCCGGCTAGCCTTCTGCATGTTGTATACAATGCCGGCATGCGCCTTCTTTTCATCGGCGACGTCACCGCCGAACCCGGACTCCGCGCGGTTCGGCTGCACCTTCCGGATATCCGCGACCGCTACGATCTGGTCCTCGCCAACGTCGAAAACGCCGCCGGCGGCAAGGGGCTTACCAAAAAGCACTACCGCATGCTCCGAGACGCCGGCGTGGACGCGATGACGCTCGGGAACCACGCCTTCGATAAAAAGGAGATCCTGGAGTTCATCGATCACGAGCCCATCGTGCGCCCGGCCAACTACCCGCCGGGCGTGCCCGGGAAGGACCGGCTCGTGCTCGAGGCCACCGGCGAACGCCTGCTGCTCTTCCAGCTGATGGGGCGGGTGTTCTTGGAGCCCAACCTGGACTCGCCCTTTCAGGCAGCAGACCGAATCCTCGCCGACTGCGAGGCGGAAAACCGGCTGGTGGACGTACACGCCGAGGTCACCAGCGAAAAGTACGCCCTCTTCCACTACTTAAACGGCCGAGTGAGCGCATTGATCGGCACCCACACCCACGTCCCCACCGCCGACGCCACCCTCAGCACGGAAGGCACCGCCTACCTCACCGACGTGGGCATGACCGGCACCTACGACTCGATCATCGGCGGCGAGGTGGAGAGCTTCCTCGGCCGCTTCCTCACCGCCATGCCCCAGCCCTTCCGGGCCGCCAAGGGACCGGCCAGCCTGCTCGCGGTGGAGCTCGAGCTCGAAAAGGGGAAGGCGCGCTCCCTGCGGCCCTATCGCTGGGACGAACCCTAGCCGTACAATAGCCTTTGCATGCCGCGGGTCTACCATGTCTCCGATATTCACGTGGGCTCGAGCCACTTCCTCCCCGAGCTCTTTGAACGCTTGATCGAGGAGATCAACGACGAGCGCCCCGACCTGGTGGTGCTGGCCGGCGACCTGACCGACAAGGGACTCGGGTACCAGTACCAGGAGGCCAAGGCCTGGGTGGACCGGATCGAGGTGCCGGTCCTGGTCACCCCGGGCAACCACGATTCGCGCAACGTGGGCTACGTGCACTTTGAAGAGCTCTTCGGACCCCGCTACCGCACCCACCGGCTCCCGGGGGTCTACTTCGTGGCCGCCGACTCCTCCGAGCCCGACCTCGACGAGGGCCGGATCGGCCGCACCATCTACCCCTGGCTCGAGGAGGCGCTGGCCCACGCCGACGAGGGGGCGCTCAAGGTCTTCGTCACCCACCACCACCTGCTCCCGGTCCCCGGCGCCGGCCGCGAGCGCAACATCCTTCAAGACGCCGGCGACCTCTTGAAGATCCTGGTGGACCACGGCGTGGACCTGGTGCTCACCGGCCACAAGCACGTCCCCTGGGTCTGGCGCTTCGAGGGCATGCTGATCGTGAACACCGGCACCGCCACCACCAACCGGGTGCGGGGCAAGGGGCTTCCCAGCTACGCCGTGCTCGAGCTCGAACCCGCGCGGATTACCGTGCGCCAACGCTACTACGACCAGCGACCGGAGGACGTCTTCGTGCACGTTCCCCGGCTCGCCCGGGAGGTGATGCAGCCGTGAATTGCCGCGCCGTGCCCCGCGTGGGGCTCTTTGTGGACACCCAGAACCTCTACCATTCGGCCAAGGAAAACTACGGCACCAACATTAACTTTGAAAGCCTCTTGAACTACGCCATCAAGGACCGCGAGCTGGTGCACGCGATCGCCTACGTGGTCGAGCGCGAGGGCGACACCTCGGCCTGGCCCTTCATCTACAAGCTCTCGACGATGGGCTACCGGGTGCGCCGGATGACCCTGCAGGTGCACCACACCACCGACGAGGGCAAGCCCATCTACGAGGGCAACTGGGACATGGGCATCGTCGCCGACATGGTGCGGCTGATGGACCACCTCGACGTGGTCGTGCTCGGGAGCGGGGACGGGGATTTCGTGGACATCCTCGAGGTCCTCATGGACCGCGGCATCCGGGTCGAGGTCATCGCCTTCCGGGAGACCACCGCCCAGCGGCTGATCGACGCCGTGGACCGCTTCACCCCGCTGCCCGAGATCCCCGACCCCTTCATGCCGCAGAAGGAGAAAAACGGCAGCGGCAGCTAGCTTTTTACGCGGCGTTTACCCCCGGGGGACAGGCTGTTCCCTGGAGGTAAGCGATGAAGAGGAAAGCCCTGGCCCTCCTCCTGATCGGCGGCGCGGTGCTGCTGGCCGGTTGCGGTGCGCTTCCGGTCACCGTCGACCTGCTCCCCGCCCTGCAGAGCTCCGGCAGCGCCAGCGGGAGCCTTTCCCAACCCCTGAACCTGCCGCCCGGAAGCGAGCTCGGCGACCTGGAAGGGAAAACCCTCTGGCTCCCCGACCAGGAGGGGCTCGCGGTGAGCTACGAGGTGCCCGCGTTGCCGGCAGAACCGGCGAGCCTCGAGTTCGACTACGCGGTACGGCTGGACTACGCCGTTACCTGCGTGGACGGCCTTCGGGGCCAAGCGACGGCGAGCCTCTATCTCTCGGGAGAAAGTCCGCCCTGGGACGCCCCACTGGAAGGTGCCGAGGCGAGCGTCGCGCTCAAACCCGAGGGAAGCCTTCGCCTCGAGGGCCACACTTCGCTCACCCCAGAGCAAATCGACGCGGTCTTGAGCGGAAAGGTGGTGCTCGGCCTGA
>JAMOVS010000060.1 GCA_027061845.1 Thermaceae bacterium | reverse complement strand
GCGTAGACTTTAAGCTGTTGCCGTGCGCCCCGCCGGCGCACGAGGGAGGACCTGCCATGGAATACAAGCTCCGCGCCTACTACCGCGGCGACCAGCGCCCCAAGGCGCTCCGCCGAGAGGGAAAGCTGCCGGCGGTGCTCTACAACCGCCATATGAACGAGAAGATCTACGTGGACTTCGTCGAGTTCGACAAGGTCTTCCGCCAGGCCAGCATCCACCACGTGATCACCCTCGAGCTCGAGGACGGCAAGACGGTGGACACCCTGGTCCGCCAGGTCGAGCTCAACAAGCGCAAGCACGCCCCCGAGCACGTCGACTTCTACGCCCTCGCCGACGAGCCCATCGAGATGTACGTCACCCTCAAGTTCGTGGGCACGCCGGTAGGCGCCAAGCTGGGCGGGGTGCTCGAGGAGGTCATGACCGACATCCTGGTCAAGACCCTGCCCAAGAACATCCCCGAGTCCATCGAGGTGGACGTGTCGGGCCTGGAGATCGGCGACGTGCTCCACGTCGGTGACATCCAGTTCCCCGAGGGCGTCGAGCCCATGGTGGACAAGGAAGAGACCGTGGCCACGGTGGTGCCGCCCGAGGACGTCGAGAAGCTCGAGGCCGAGGCCGCCGAGGTCGAGGTCACCGAGGCCGAGCCCGAGGTCATCCAGAAGGGCAAGACCGAGGAAGAAGAGGAAGAGGGCTAAGAAGCGGAGCCAGAAGGGGGCGCCCGGTGGGCGCCCCCTTTGCTATGCTCGCCGGGTGAAGCTCTTCGTCGACACCGACGCCGGGGTGGACGACGCCCTCGCGCTCCTCTTCGCGCTCGGGACCCCGGAGGCCGAAATCCTCGGCATCGGCACGGTGGACGGCAATGTCCCCTTAAAAAACGTAGTCGAAAACGTCTTCGAGGTGCTCCACGCCGCCGGGGCCGCGGTCCCGGTCTACCTGGGGGCGAGCCGGCCAATCGTCCCCGAGCCGCGGGAACGGGCGACCTTCTTCCACGGCGAGGACGGGCTCGGAAACCTGCGCGAGCGCCGGGCCCGCGTCCGGCCCGAGCCCACCCCGGCGGCGCTGGCCCTGGTCGAGCTTGCGAGAAAACACCCCGGGGAAGTCCGGGCGGTGGCGCTGGGGCCGCTTTCCAACCTGGCGCTCGCCCTCCTGCTGGAACCCGAGCTCCCCCATCTCCTGGAGGGGCTTTACCTCATGGGCGGCGCCCACACCGGCCGCGGCAACACGAAACGGCGGGCCGCCGAGTTCAACTTCGCCGCCGACCCCGAAGCCGCCCACGCGGTGCTTGCCGGCTTTCCCCGGGTCACCCTGCTCACCTGGGAGACCACCCTGGCCCACCCCCTGCCCTGGGAGGTCCACGAAGCCCTGGGCCAGCGGTTTCCCTTTTACCGGGCCATCACCGGGGTCACCGCCCGCTACCTGCGGCAAAAGGGCCTCCCCGGCCTTTTGATCCCGGATCCGCTGGCGATGGCGGCGGCGCTCTTCCCCGAGCTCAAGACCGAAACCAAGGAAACCGGCGCCCTGGTAGAGCTCGGCGGGGTCCATACCCGGGGCATGCTGGTCACCGGCGGCGAGGAGAAAAACGCCGAGCTCGTGCTCGGGGTGGACCTGCCCGGCTTCGTCCACCGCCTCGAGGCCGCCCTTTCGCGCGCGCTCGGCGAATAACATGGATCCGGTGGAGCGCTTTCTGGTCGTGGGACTCGGTAACCCCGGTCCCGGCTACGCCAAGACCCGCCACAACGCGGGATTCATGGTGCTCGATCGCCTGGCCGAGGAAGAGGGCCTGGTTTTTCGTGAAAAGAACGACGCCCTCCTCGCCGAGTGGGGCCGGGGCTGGCTTTTGAAGCCACTCACCTACATGAACCTCTCGGGCCGGGCGGTGGCCCCCTTCGTGCGCAAGAAGGGCATTCCCTTGCATCGGCTCCTGGTGGTCCACGACGACCTCGACCTGCCGCTTGGGAAGATCCGCTTGAAGCGCGGGGGTTCCTCCGGCGGCCAGAAGGGGGTGGCCTCGATCATCGAGGCCCTGGGCGACGACGGCTTCGACCGCCTCCGGATCGGGATCGGCCGCCCCCCGCCCGGAATGGACGCGGCCCGCTACGTCCTAAGCCCCTTCACCCCGGAAGAGGAAAAGCTTTTCGCGAAGGTCCTCGAGGCCGCCGCCGACGCGGTCCGGGTCTGGAAGGAGGAGGGGCTCGAGGCCGCCCAGAGCCGCTTTAACGGCCTCGACCTCCGGGAGGCGCCGTGAAGACCTCGCTGCTTTTGCCCGCCGCCGGCAAGGGGGAACGGCTGGGGAAGGGCGTGCCCAAGGCGCTGGTCCCGGTCTTGGGTAAGACCCTCTTGGAGTGGGCCCTTTCCCGCTTCCCCGCGGTGGACGAGGTCCTGGTCGCCCTGCCCCCGGGCACAAGGCCCCCGCCGGGCTTAAACGCCCGCTTTCTGGAAGGGGGAAAAACGCGGCAGGAAAGCGTCTACCGGCTTTTGAAGGAGGCGACCGGCGAGCTCGTCTTGGTCCACGACGCCGCCCGGGCCTACGTGGTGCCCGAGGCGGTGCACCGGGTCCGGGAGGCGGCCCAAAAGACCGGGGCTGCGGTGCCCGCGATTCCCGTCCCCGACACCCTGGTCGAGGGGAGCACGCACTACGGCCGGGTGCTGGATCGGAGCCGGCTGCGGCTGGTGCAAACGCCCCAGGGGTTTTCCCGGGAGCTGCTCTTAAGGGCGCACGAAGCCGCCCTCCGCGAAGGCAAAATCGCCACCGACGACGCCCAGCTGGT